>CAXUCL010000034.1:17664-18294 GCA_964249395.1 uncultured Rhizobiaceae bacterium | reverse complement strand
GTCACCGGCGCGTCCCGCAACAGCGGCCGCGCCAGCGCCGAGCGTCGGGGACGCGACGGCGCGGACGTCCTCGTCCACGCCGCGACCGACCGGGCGAGCGCCGAGGGAACCGCGGGAGCCGTCCGTGCGGCGGGCGCCAGGGCCGCCGTCGCGCTCGGCGATCTAGCCGATCCGCTCGTCCCCGAGCGGCTCGTTGCGGACGTCGTGGAAGCGTTCGGGCGGCTGGACGTCCTCGTAGCGAACGCGGCGATCCGCCCGGAAGCCTCGATCGAGACTTTGAGCTTCGAGGACTGGCGGCGCGTGATGGCGCTGTGCCTCGACAGCGTGTTCCTGCTCGTCAAGGCGGCGCTGCCGGCGCTGAAGCAAAGCCCGGCCGCGTCGATCGTGATGATCGGCGGCTTGACCGGCCACAGCGGCGCGGCGCACCGCTCCGCCGTGATCGCGGCGAAGGCCGGCCTCGTCGGGTTCGCCAAGGCGCTCGCCCATGAGCTCGGCCCGCACGGCATCACGGTGAACACGGTCGCGCCGGGGCTGATCGAAACGCGGCGCACGGGGGCGGAGCCGGCGCATCCCGCCGCCCGCACCAACCCGCTGGGACGGCGCGGCCGGCCGGACGCCGTCGCCGCCGCG
>CAXUCL010000034.1:8537-17654 GCA_964249395.1 uncultured Rhizobiaceae bacterium | reverse complement strand
GGTGGCGACGCTCTGCCGGCCGGACATGCGCTACGTCACAGGGCAGACGCTGCACGTCAACGGCGGCGCCCTGATGGTGTGACGGCATGACTCCGCTGCGGCCGATCGGCCTGGTCGCCGCGACGGCCGGTGCCGCCGCGCTCGGGGCGGTCGCCTTTCGCGCGTTCGACCTGCCGCTCGCACTGATCCTCGGCGGCATGGCCGGCGCGGCGCTCGCCGTCAACCTTCTCGGATCGCCGCCGGGCGGACGCAACCTGCGCCGCGCCGGCCAGATGGTGGTGGGGCTGTCCGTCGGCGCCGTGCTCACTCCGGACGTCGTCGGCGCGCTGGTCGAACTGCTGCCGACCATGCTCCTCGTCGCCCTTCTGGCCAACGTCGCGGGGGCGCTTCTCGCCTTTCCGGTCGCCTTCGTCGCCGGCATCGATCGCGTCACCGCGCTCCTGTCCTGCCTTCCCGCCGGCATGGCGGAGATAGCGACGCTGGCCCGCGAGCTCCGCGCCGACGAGGCGAGCGTCACGATCATCCACACGCTGCGGGTCGTCATGGTGGTGACGCTGATCCCGCTGTGGTTGAGCCTCGCGGAACAGTCGCCTCGCCCGCCGGCGATGCCGCAACACGTCGCGGCGGCCGAACCGGTCGCGCTTCTGTCGACTCTCGCCGTTTCCGTCGCGATCGCCGCCGCGGCGACGCGCGTCGGCGTCATCAACGCCTACGTCATGGCGCCGATGCTCCTCGGCCTGTGCCTCGCCGCCTTCGGCATCGCGGTCCCCGCCGTGCCGGCGACCGTGCTCGCCGTCGCGCAGGTGGCGATCGGGGCCTCGCTCGGCCTTCGGTTGCGGCTCCGTCGGATGCGCCGGCTGCCGCGCGTCGCTCTTGGCGGCCTCATGTCGGGCTCGGCCCTGTTCGCGCTCGCCTTCTTCGGATTCGGTCCCGTTGTCGAGCGGTTCACCGGCCTGTCCCACCTTTCGGCGGTTCTCGCGTCGGCGCCGGGAGGGCTCGGCGAGATGATCGCGTCCGCCGCCGCGCTCGGTCTTTTGGTCGCCCCGGTCGCGGGCTTCCAGCTCGCCCGCACCGTTCTGACCAATCTCGCGGTCGCGCCGGGCGTGCGATGGGTGATCACCCGCTTTCGTGATCGGCCTTAAATCGCCTTTTGTTGACAATTTGCAATCACGATCATACGGTCCCGGCAAAGGCTATTCCTCGAAGCCGAAGGCCATTGGGAGGAACGATGGCGTTTCTGGAACTGGCTGATCTGCGGAAGAGCTACGGCTCCTTTCAGGCCGTGAAGGGGATCGATCTTTCCGTCGATCAGGGCAAGCTCGTCTGCCTACTCGGCCCGTCCGGCTGCGGCAAGACGACGACGCTGCGCCTGATCGCCGGGTTCATGCCGGCCAACGGCGGCGAGATCCGCGTCGGCGGCAAGGTGGTCTCCTCCGCGCGCTCGACGGTGCCGCCGGAAGGCCGCAACATGTCGATGATCTTCCAGTCCTACGCGCTCTGGCCGCACATGACGGTGTTCGAGAACGTCGCCTACGGCCTGAAGCTGCGGCGGCTCGCCGCCGGCGAGGTCAAGCGCCGCGTCGACGAGATCCTCGCCGCCACCCGCTTGTCGCCGCTCGCCGACCGGTATCCCGGGGAACTGTCCGGCGGCCAGCAGCAGCGCGTTTCGCTCGCCCGCGCCCTCGTGGTGAAGCCCGAGATCCTGCTGCTCGACGAGCCGCTGTCCAACCTCGACGCCAACCTGCGCGAGGAGATGCGCTTCGAGATCCGTCGCCTGCACGACGAGTTCCGGTACACCACGGTCTACGTCACGCACGATCAGGCGGAGGCGATGACCACCGCCGACATGATCGTCGTGATGAGCGACGGGCTCATCGAGCAGGCGGGAACCCCGGAGGACATCTACGCGCGGCCCGAAACCGAGTTCGTCGCCCGCTTCATCGGCGGCACGAACATCCTCAAGGGCCGGCGCGGCGACGGCCGGACGGTGCTTCGTCCGAACGGCCTTGCGCTCGCCTGCGCCAGCGGCACGGTCGCGCCCGACGGCGAAACGGCCGTGTCCGTGCGCCACCACGACATCGTGCTGTCGCATGACCGGCCGGGCGACGCCGACTCCAACGCCGCGTCCGGCAAGGTCGTGCGCCAGATCTATCTCGGCTCGCACCGCGATTATCTCGTCTCCTTGGCCGACGGCGAAACGGTGCGGGCGCTGGCGCCGGTCGATTTCACGGTGCCGGCCGGAGGCGAGGTGTGGATGCGCTTTCCGCCGGAGCATTGCCGGGCGCTGGCGCGGTAACGAACGAAACAAACGGGAGGAGTGAAACGAAATGTGGATCAGAACAGTCGCCGCCGCCGCCGCGTTGGGCGTCGCACTCGGCCTCGCGCCGGCCTTCGCCCAGGCGCCCGCCGCCTACGGGGTGACGCCCGAACTCGAGGCCGCCGCCAAGGCGGAGGGCAAGGTCGTCTTCTATACGGCCACCGACGTCGCCGTGGCCGAGAGGCTCGCCGGCCTGTTCCGCGAGAAGTATCCGGAAATCCAGGTGCAGGTGGAGCGGGCGGGCTCCGAGCGCGTGTTCCAGCGCATCGGCCAGGAATACACGAGCGGCATCTACAACGCCGACGTGATCGAGACCTCGGACGCCGTCCATTTCCAGTACTTCAAGCGCGAGGGCTGGCTGGAGCCGATGGTGCCGCAGGTCGTCGCCGACGTGTGGCCGGCGGCCGAGAAGGACCCGGACGGCCATTTCGCGGCCTATCGGGCCCACCTGTCCGTTCTGGCCTACCGCAGCGACCTGATGCCGGAGGCCGACGCGCCCAAGACCTGGTCCGACCTTCTCGATCCGAAATACAAGGGCAAGATGGTGAAGGCCCATCCGGGCTACAGCGGCACGGTGATGACCGCGACCTTCGTGCTCAGCCAGGCGATCGGCTGGGACTGGTTCGAGAAGCTGGGCGGACAGGGCGTCATGCAGGTCCAATCCTCGACCGAGCCGCCGAAGAAGCTGGCCCAGGGCGAGCGCGCCCTGCAGGTGGACGGCAACGAGTACAACGTCTTCCGCCTCCAAGAGGAGGGCGTGCCGATCAAGATCGTCTACCCGGCCGAGGGCACGCCACTGGCGATCGGGAACGCGGGCGTGCTCGCCGAGGCGCCGAACAAGAACGCCGCCAAGCTGTTCTACGCCTTTCTGTTCTCGCTCGAGGCGCAGCAGCTCAACAGCGACTTCGGCGGGCTGCGCTCCTTCCACCCGGAGGTGAAGGAGAAGGCCGGTCGCACGCCGCTGAAGGACGTGAAGGTCCTGGAGTCCGATCCCGAGAAGCTCGAGCCGATGATCGACGAGATCAAGTCGAACTACGAGAAGTATTTCGGGACCTGAGCGCGTCGTGACCGTTCTCGCCGACACCGCAATCGACGATCGACGCCGCAAAGGCGTCGATCTTTCCTGGCCGACCTTCGGGTTCCTCGCGGCCCTGCTCGGCGTTCTCGTCGTGCTGCCGCTGTTCTGGCTGATCTGGTACTCGTTTCGCACCAGTGGCCGGCGCGCCGAGTTCACGCTGCAGAACTACGTTTCGCTCGTCGCGGACCCGACGATGCTGCGGGCCTACGGCATCGCGATCGGCATGGCGCTCGCCGTTGGCGTCCTGTCCTGCCTGATCGCCACGCCGATGGCCTGGCTCGTCGCGCGCACCGACCTGCCGGGCAAACGCTGGATCCGCGTCCTGGTGACGGCGTCGTTCGTGACGCCTCCCTTTCTCGGCGCCATCGCCTACGAGATCATCGCCGCGCCTAACAGCGGGCTGGTCAACATCGTCTACCGACGCGTCTTCGGGCTGTCGGCCGAGGCCTATCTCGTCGACATCTACACCTTTCCGGGCCTCGTCTTCGCGATCGCCTGCTTCACGTTCCCCTTCGTCTTCACGCTCGTCGCCAACGCGCTCGACCGCGTTCCGGCGGACCTCGAGGACGCGTCCTCCATTCTCGGGGGAAAAGCCATGACCACCCTGCGCAAGGTCACGATCCCCATGGTGCTGCCGGCGATGCTGGCCGGAACCCTGATCGCGATCCTCCAGGCCCTCACCATGTTCGGCTCGCCCGCGATCATCGCGCTGCCGGCTGGCTTCCACGTCATCACCACGAAGATCTGGAGCTTGTTCCAGTTTCCGCCGAAACCCGGCTTGGCGGCGGCCGCCGCCATACCGCTCCTGCTCCTGACGATCGTTCTCCTGCGGGCTCAGAAGGCGATCCTCGGCCGGCGCGGCTACACCGTGCTCGGAGGAAAAAGCGGCACGCCCCGCGTCACCAAGCTCGGCCGATGGAAGTGGGCGGCCGTCGCCTTCGTCGGCTTCGTCCTGTCGCTCACCATCGTCCTGCCCTACGCCGCCATCGTGAAGACGGCGTTCACGGGGACGATCGGCGACGCGATCAACTTCGACACGCTGACCCTGCGCCATTGGAACTTCGTGCTCTTCGAGTTCTCGGCGACGCAGTTGGCGCTGCGCAACACGTTCGTGCTCGGCGTGATGACGGCGACCATCGTGACCGCGATCGCGCTCGTCGTTTCCTATCTGGTGACGCGCCAATCGCTGCCGGGCGCCCGCTATCTCGGCGTTCTCGCCACCGCTCCGGTCGCCATCCCTGGCATCGTGCTCGGCGTCGCCCTGTTCCTGTCCTACGCCAACCCGACCTTCCAGCTCTACGGCACGATCTGGATCCTGTTGATCGCCTTCATGACGATCGAGATGCCGGCCGGATACCAGCAGATGTCCTCGGCCTTCCAGGGCGTGCATCCCGAGCTAGAGGAGGCGGGCCGCATCCTCGGCGCTTCGCGCCTCAAGACGCTGTGGGACATCACGGCGCCGCTGCTGCGCACGAGCGTCGTCGCGGCCTGGTGCTTCGTCTTCGTCGGCACGATCCGCGAACTGTCGGCGACGATCCTGCTCACCACCGCCAACACCAAGCTCGTGTCGGTGATCATCTACGACCTCAACGAGAGCGGCGACCTCGGCGCGATCTGCGTGCTCGGCATCATTCTCCTGGCGATCTCCTTCGCCGTGGTCTTCGTCGCCAACCGGCTGCCCGTCCTCGGGGGCTCGCAGATGAACGCGCGGGGCTGAACGTTGATGCGTGGGGCGAGACCGCCGTTCGGTGCGGAAACCGTCGCGTCGCGCCGCCGCGGAAATCTTGCTAGAACGGACGGCCGCTGCCGCCGCGAAGCCGTTCCGTCGAGGATTCCGGGCATCGCGTCCGCAGGGGAGTGTCGCGAGGTGAGCCGGTGCCGGACAGCTTGAACAACCCGCCGCATCTGGCGGCCATCGATTTCCTGCGCACGCGCTCGCTCGCCAACGTCGTGCAGGCCGAGATCGAGCGCATGATCATCGACGGCGAACTGCAGCCGAACGAGCGCGTCAACGAGAACGGCCTGTCGCAGCGGCTCGGCGTCAGCCGCGGGCCGATCCGCGAGGCTTGCTCGGCGCTGGCCGCCATGGGCCTCATCGAGATCATCCCGAACCGCGGCTTCTTCATCCGCGCCCTCAGCAACGACGAGGCGCAGGACCTGTCGGAAGCGCGCGCCAGCGTGTTCGGCTGCATCTGCATGATGCTGGCCGAGCGCATCGCGGACGCGGAACTGACGGCGCTGCGCAGCTTGACCGACCGGATGGACGAGATCGTCGCGCTCGGCGACGTCCACGTTTATTACCCGGTGAACCTCGAGTTCCACCGCCAGATCGCCCGGATCGCCGGCAACAAGCGTCTCGAACTCCTTTACCAGAGCTTCGTTCGCGAACTTCACATCCAGCGCTACCGGGCGTTGTCGAGCCCGGACGTCCTTCACATCTCCAACGAGGAGCACCGCGCGATCGTCGACGCGCTCGCGGCGCGCGATCCGGTTCGAGCGCTGCTCGCCGGGCGCGGCCACATCATGAACGGCATCATGCGCACGCGCAAAGCCGGCCAACCGGGCAAGGACGAGGCGGACGCTGCGGCCGCGGTCGCCCCGGAAGCCGCCCGCCCGGCGCGGCCGCGCCGACAACGCGTCTCGTCCTGACGCCGCTGCGGCGAACGTCCGCTTGCCGATGAACTGTTGACAATCGACAGTCTGCGCGACATTGCTCGAAGCCGATGACAGGCGCCGCTCGAAGCAGCGCCCGAGGAGGACGGCATGAACGAGACCCGGCCGGTCGACGTCGAGCTGACGAAATACGTCGCGGGATTCGTGGTCGGCGCGTCGGCAGACGACCTGCCGGCCGATCTCGTGGCGGTGGGCAAGAAGTCGATCCTCGACGGTTTCGGCCTGGCGCTGTCGGGCTCCGTCGCCCGAAGCGGCGAACTGGTCCGCCGCCATCTCGACGACCTCGGCCTCTCCGACGGCGCGGCGACGGTGATCGGCGCCGGCCGCAAGGTCGCGCCCCGCTTCGCGGCGTTCGCCAACGGCGTCGGCATCCATGCCGACGACTACGACGACACGCAGCTCGCGGTCGCCAAAGACCGCGTCTACGGCCTTCTGACCCACCCGACGGCGCCGGCGCTTCCCGCCGCCTTCGCGCTTGCCGAACAACTCGGCGCTTCGGGCCGCGACTTCATGCTGGCCTACCATCTCGGCGTCGAGGTGGAATGCAAGATCGCCGAGGCCATCGCACCGCGCCACTACCAGACCGGCTTCCACGCGACCGCGACCTGCGGCCCGTTCGCGGCGGCCGCCGCCAGCGCCAAGCTGATGGGCCTCGACGTGGACGCGACGCGACGCGCCCTGTCCATCGCCGGCTCGCAATCGGCGGGCCTGCGCGAGAACTTCGGCACCATGACGAAGCCCTTCCACGCCGGCAAGGCGGCGGAGAACGGCGTGGCGGCCGCCCAGTTCGCCTCGTACGGCTGGACGGCGACGGACCGGATCCTGGAAGCGCCGCGCGGCTTCTTCGCGGCGGCGGGCGGCGGCTACGACGTAGCCGCGATTCATGGCAAGCTCGGCAGCCCGTGGACCTTCCTCGACCCCGGCGTTTCCATCAAGCCGCACCCGTCGGGCTCGCTGACCCACCCCGGCATGACCGAGATGCTGCGCCTCATCGCCGAGCACGGCCTCCGCGCCGCCGACGTCGCCCATGTGCGGGTCGGCACGAACTCCAACATGCCGAACGCCCTCATCCACCACCGGCCGACCGACGAGCTCCAGGCGAAGTTCTCCATGGAGTTCTGCATGGCGATCCTGCTGCTGGACGGGCGCGCCGGGCTCAACGAATTCACGGACGCGGCCGTCGAGCGCGACGACGTGCGCGCGATGATCGAGCGCGTTGACTTCGTGGTGGACGACGAGGCGGAAGCCGCCGGTTACCACTTGATGACGACGATCATCGACATCGACCTGCGAGACGGCCGCCGCGTCTCTGGCCGCGCCGACTTCGGCAAAGGCAGCCCGGCCTTTCCGATGAGCTACGACGAGGTGGCGGGGAAGTTTCGCGAGAACGCCGAGTTCGCCGGGATGGGCGCGGGCAAGGCCGACGAGATCGTCGACCTCGTGCGGCGGCTGGAGGACCTGCCAACAATCGCCGAGCTCGCCGACCGCCTCATCCGCGCTTGACCGGCGCGCAACCCTTCCCTTCCCGGACGCAAGGTTCCGCATGACCGAGACCGACGTCACCCGGCGCCTCGCCGCCTGGACCGTTTTGCTCGTTCCCGAGGCCATCCCGGCGGCGGTGCGCGCCGAAGGGGTGCGCACCTTCGTCAACTGGCTCGGCTGCGCCTTCGGCGGCGCGCGGCACGAAACCGTGGACCGGGCGCTGGAAGCCGTCCGGCCGTTCTCTGGGCCGGCGCGGGCGCAGGTGCTGGGCCGCGCCGAGCGGCTCGACGAGCTGCACGCCGCGCTCGTCAACGGCATATCGAGCCACGTCCTCGACTACGACGACACGCATCTGAAGACGATCATCCACCCGGCCGGCCCGGTCGCCGCCGCGATCCTGGCGGTCGCCGAGGCGCGAACCGTTTCGGGCCGGGACTTCCTCGCCGCGCTCGTCGCGGGCGTCGAGGTCGAGTGCCGGATCGGCAACGCGGTCTACCCGGAGCACTACGATCGCGGCTGGCACATCACGGGCACGGCCGGGGTCTTCGGCGCGGCGGCCGCGACGGGCCGCCTGCTCGGCCTCGACGAGACGCAAATGACCTGGGCCTTCGGCATCGCGGCGACGCAGTCGGCGGGTTTCCGCGAGATGTTCGGCACCATGTGCAAGAGTTTCCATCCGGGCCGCGCCGCGCAGAACGGCGCGATGGCGGCGTTCCTGGCCAAAGCCGGCTTCGACTCCTCGACCCGCGCCATCGAAGCGCCGCGCGGCTGGGCCAACGTCCTGTCCACCAAGCAGGACTACGGCGAGATCCTGGACGATCTCGGCACGCGCTGGGAAGCGGCCTTGAACACCTACAAGCCCTACGCCTGCGGCATCGTCATTCATCCCACGATCGACGGCTGCCAGCAGCTTCGCGGGCAACTCGGGGCCAAGGTGGAGCGCATCGCGAGCGTCGAGCTGCGCACGCATCCGCTGGTGCTGGAGCTTACCGGCAAGACGACGCCGCAGACCGGGCTCGAAGGCAAGTTCAGCGTTTACCACGCTGCTGCTACGGCCCTGCTGCGCGGCGACGGCTCGCCGACCGCCTTCACCGACGAGGTCGTGCGCGACCCCAAGATCGTGGCCCTGCGCGACCGCGTGACCGCCGCCGCCGAACCGGGCATCCACGAGGACGCGGTGCGGATCGCCGTGACGCTCGACGACGGCGAGCGGATCGAGCTGCACGTCGAGCACGCGGTCGGCAGCCTGGAGAAGCCGCTCTCGAACGACGCGATCACGGAGAAGTTCGCCAAGCAATCGGCGCCGGTGCTCGGCGAAGAAAAGACGCGCCAAGCGATCGACCTCGCCTGGGCGGTCGAGTCGCTCGACGACGTCGGCGTCGTCGCGCGCGCCGGCGCGGCGTGAGGAGGGGGCGATGTCCGAACCGCTGGTCATCGGCATCCTCGACGGCGACGACATCGGTCACGAGGTCGTGCCGGCGGCCGTGGCCATCGTGCGGGCCGCCGCCGAGCGCACCGGTCTTTCCATCGACTGGCGGCCGATGCCGATCGGCCGCACCGCCCTCGC
>CAXUCL010000034.1:0-8527 GCA_964249395.1 uncultured Rhizobiaceae bacterium | reverse complement strand
CGCGCCGGGTTCTTCCCCGCGGGGGGGGGCGGCGGCCGCGCGCCCCCACCGCCCTCGACACATACGGCTCGACGCTGCCCGAGGGGACGCTCGAAGCGCTGGCGGCGATGGACGGCTTCATCCTCGGGCCGATCGGGCATCAGGCCTACCCGAAGGGGCCGGGCGCGATCAATCCGCACCCGATCATGCGCAAGCACTTCAATCTCTTCGCCAACGTCCGGCCGACGAAGAGCTTTCCGGGCCTCGGGGCGCTCTACGACGACATCGACCTCGTAATCGTGCGCGAGAACAACGAGGGCTTCCAGCCGGACCGCAACGTCGTCGCGGGTTCGGGCGAGTTCCGCCCGACCGACGAGGTCACCATCTCGGTGCGCGTCATCACCCGCACCGGCTCGGCCCGCGTGGCGCGAACGGCGCTGGAGATCGCCCGGCAGCGCCGCAAGCGCCTGACGCTCGTCCACAAGAACACGGTGTTCAAGCTCGGCTGCGGCATGTTCGTGGAGGAATGCCGGCGCGTCGCCGCCGAGTTCCCGGACGTTTCGGTCGACGAGGTGATCGTCGACACGATGGCGATGCGCCTCGTGCGCGATCCGCAGAGCTTCGACACGATCGTCACCACCAACATGTTCGGCGACATCCTCACCGACGAGGCGGCGGGCCTCGTCGGGGGCTTGGGCATGGCGCCGGGGCTGTGCATCGGCGAGGGCGCCATCGCCATGGCGCAGGCGACGCACGGCTCGGCGCCGGACATCGCCGGGCGCGGGGTCGCCAACCCCTTCGCCATGATCGAGTCCGCCCGGATGATGATCGAATGGCTCGGCCACAACCGGGGAAACGCCCGCGCGGTCGAGGCCGCGGCCGTCATGCAGGCGGCGATCGCGGCGGCCCTGTCCGATCCGGCGACGCGCACGCGCGACATCCGCGGCACCGGCGGCACGGCCGACATGACGCGCGGCATCCTGGCCGCGATGGGAACGGCGATCGCCGCTTGATCTCAGGCGAAGGGGCTCGGGCCGATGCGGTACTCGTCCCGCTCGGCCGGGTCGAGCTGGCGCGTCAGGCCGGTCTCCCAGGCGAGATAGCGCCGCGCGGCCTCCATGTTGCCGTCGTGCCGGTCGTGGACGAAGAACAGGAAGTCGATGGCCTCGGCGTCGGTTGGCGCATCCTGCGTCGCATGGACCGGCAGGTCTGCCGCCCGCCACGCGGCGGGATCGTCGGCGAGGCAACCGCGCACGTCCACGCCTACGGTGGAAAGGTCACGTGCGACGAGACCCGACGCGGCAGCCTCGCCTACGAGCGCGACGGGCGACGTCCCGTCCAGCGCAAGCGACGTCAGTCGCGGCCGGATCGTCCAGCGCGCGCCCTCGACGTGACCGGCGCGGAACGCCATCGAGCCGCGAAGATCGAGGATGATGCCGCCGTCCGTCAGAAGCGCCTGCACCTCGTCCGGCGCGAGCTCGGTCAGGAGGTCCGGCCGGAAGGGCGCCGGCCCGTCCGCGCGCTCGAAGCCAAAGGTCTCGTTCGCGTCGACGCCGCGAAGCACGCTCACGTCGTAACGCAGTGCTTTCAGGAAAACGGCGGTGATCGCGGCGCGAAGGCCCGTATCGTCCGCGAGCACCACCCGCGCGCGGCGAACGCCGATCCACCCGTCCGTCGCCTGCGCCAGTTGCACCGCGGGCGCGTGGACGGCGCCGCGGACCGTCCCGGCCACGAATTCCTCCGCCGTCCGCACGTCGAAGACGTAGAGGGTGCGCGACGGGTCCGCCGCGAGCCTTCGCAGCTCCGGCGCATCGATCGTCGGGATGCCGTGGCGGCGTAGAACGGCGTCGGCGCGAACGGCGCTCGCCGAGCGCTCGGTCTCGTCGAGCGGCGGAAGCGGTTGCGGACGGGCGTTCCGCTCCAGTTCGCGGCCCGACAGCGCCCAGCCCTGCGTGCCGTTCTCGAGCGCGAAGACGGGGTTCGGAACGCCCGCCAGCAGAAGCCCCGCCGCGCCCGCGATCGAGCGGGTGCGGCCCGCGCAGTGGATCACCACCGGCGTCGCCGGATCGCCGACCACCGCCGCGAAGCGGTGCGGCAGCTCGCCGTTCGGCACGGACGCGGCGCCCGGAATGGTCGTGCGGCTAAACTCCGCGCTCGGGCGCCCGTCGAAGAGCGCGTGGGCGCGTCCGCTCGCCTGCCAGTCCGCCAGCGTTTCGACGGTGATGCGCGGAACGTGCCACGATTCCTCCAGCAGTTCGCCGAGCGTCTTGGAGGGAACGTTGACGCCCTTGAACAGCGTGAAGCCCGCCGCGTCCCAGGCGGGCGCGCCGCCCCGGACCCACGCGACGTCGCGGTAGCCGAGAGCGGCGAGCGCCCCGGCCGCGCGTTCGGCGATCCCGTCGCCGTCGTCGAGCAGCAGGACGAGCGCGCCGCGACGGGGCACCAGCGACGGCACCGCCGCCTCGAGCCGGCTCCACGGGCAGGGCACGGCGAGGAACGGGTGGCCCTCGCCGTATTGCCCGTGCTCGCGGACGTCGAGGAAGGCCATCTCGGCGCCGGTGTGGACGAGGGCCTTGGCCTCCGCCGCCTCGATCGGGCGGGGCGCTGCGGTCATGGCGTCGGCGCCGGCTCGCGGCCGGAAAAGAAGTCGAGGAGCATCGGGCCGACGAGGTCGGGGCGCTGCTCGGCCGGGTAGTGCCCGGTCGGGATCGCGAAGCCGCGATAATCGTCCGCCCAGCCGCGCCACGCGGCGTCCGGCTCCAGGTGGCGCCCGACATGGCTGTTCGAGCCCCAAAGCGCGAAGACCGGGCAAGCGATCCGCCGGCCCGCCTCGCGATCCGCCTTGTCGAAGGCGAAGTCGAGCGTCAACGTCGCGCGGTAGTCCTCGCAGACGGCATGGATCTGCTCGTGCGTCGTGCAGCGCGCGTATTCGGCGAAGGCGCTGGGGTCGAAGATCGACAGGCCGACGCCTTTCTTGTTGAGCTTGGTGTTGATGTAGAAATCGAGGTCGGCGCCGATCAGCTTTTCGGGAAACGGCGCCGCCTGCGCCATGAAGAACCAGTGGTAGCTTTCGGTGGCCCAGCCGGCCGTGACGTTCGACAGGAGATCGTAGGTCGGAACGATGTCGAGCGCCGCCAGGCGCTCCACCGCGTTCGGCCGGTCGAGCGCCATGCGGAAGGCGACGCGCGCGCCGCGGTCGTGACCGGCGACGGCGAAGCGCTCGAACCCGAACCGGCGCATCACCGCGAAGTTGTCGTCGCCCATCGCGCGGAACGAATAGGCTGCGTGGTCCGCGCCGCCGTCCGGCTTGGAGCTGTCGCCGTAGCCGCGCAGGTCGGGCGCGACCACGGTGAAGCGTTCCGCCAGCAACGGCGCGACCCGGTGCCAACTGACATGGGTCAGCGGGTTGCCGTGCAGGAGAAGCAGCGGCGGGCCGGAGCCGCCGATGGCGCAATGGATCTCCGCGCCCCCGGTGGCGACGCGCTCGACGGCGAAGCCCGGCATCAATTTGTCCGTCGCGCTCGCTTGAGCGGTGGGCATTCTCAGATCCTCGCTCATCGTCGGCCGCCTCCGCAACGTTCCGCTCAGGGCGAAAATTGTCAACAGTTTTTGGTTGACAGAAATAGGGTCACGGCGGGAAAAGGCGTTCGTTGATATGTGAGGCCGACAGATGCGGCGGCATTCGATTGCGGTCATTCCAGGCGACGGCATCGGCATCGAGGTGGTGGCGGCGGGCGTCGAGGCCTTGCGGGCCTCCGCCGACCGGGACAACGGTTTCGCGCTCGATCTGGAAGAATTCGACTGGGGCTCGGACCGCTACAAGCGCACCGGCGCCTTCATGCCGGCCGACGGCGTGGACCGGCTCCGCAGCTTCGGCGCGATCCTGTTCGGCGCCGTCGGCGCGCCGGACGTGCCCGATCACCTGACGCTTTGGGGGCTACGCCTCGCGATCTGCCAGCCGCTCGACCAATACGCGAACGTGCGTCCGACGCGGATCCTGCCCGGCATCCGCTCGCCGCTCGCAAGCGTCTCCAGAGGCGACCTCGATTGGGTGATCGTGCGCGAGAACTCGGAAGGCGAATATGCGGGGCAGGGCGGACGCTCCCACCGTGGCCTGGCCGAAGAGGTCGCGACCGACGTCTCGATCTTCACGCGCGCGGGCGTCGCGCGCATCATGCGCTTCGCCTTCGAGACGGCGCGCTCGCGGCCCCGCAAGCTCCTCACCGTCGTCACCAAATCCAACGCGCAGCGCCACGGCATGGTGCTGTGGGACGAGATCGCGGTGGAGGTGGCAAGCGAGTTCCCGGACGTTTCTTGGGACAAGATGCTGGTCGATGCGATGACCGTGCGGATGACCCTCAAGCCGCGCTCGCTCGACACGATCGTGGCGACGAACCTCCACGCCGACATCCTTTCCGATCTGGCCGCCGCGCTCGCGGGCTCGATCGGCATCGCGCCGACCGCGAACCTCGACCCCGAGCGACGGTCGCCGTCGATGTTCGAGCCGATCCACGGCTCGGCCTTCGACATCACCGGCCGCGGCATCGCCAACCCCATCGGCACCTTCTGGTCGGCGGCGATGCTGCTCGACCATCTCGGCGAGGCGGGCGCCGCGGCCCGTCTCATGCGCGCGGTGGAGCGCGCCACGGCCGACCCGAGCCTCCACACGCCGGACCTCGGCGGCCGAGCCACGACGCGGGAGGTCACGGACGCCGTCGTCGCCGCGATCGTTGGCGACGACCTTTGAAACGAGGGGTAGCGCATGACGACGCAGCGCATCGCCGTGATCGCCGGCGACGGCATCGGCAAGGAAGTCGTGCCCGAGGGCCTGCGCGTCCTCGATGCCACGGCGAAGCGCTTCGGCCTCGAATTGGCGTTCGAGCCTTTCGACTTCGCGTCCTGCGACTACTACGCGACGCACGGGCGGATGATGCCGGACGACTGGAAGGCGCGGATCGGCAGCTTCGACGCGATCTTCTTCGGCGCCGTCGGCTGGCCGGAAACGGTGCCGGACCACGTCTCGCTTTGGGGCTCGCTGATCCAGTTCCGCCGCGAGTTCGATCAATACGTGAACCTGCGCCCCGTGCGTCTGATGCCCGGCGTCGTCTCGCCGCTGGCCGGCCGCGAGCCCGGCGACATCGACTTCATGGTGGTGCGCGAGAACACGGAAGGCGAGTATTCGGCGATCGGCGGCCGGATGTTTCCCGGCACCGAGCGCGAGATCGTCGTGCAGGAAACGGTGATGAGCCGCCACGGCGTCGACCGCATCCTGCGTTACGCCTTCGATCTCGCCCGGTCGCGGCCGGAGAAGCACCTGACCTCGGCGACCAAGTCCAACGGCATCTCGATCACCATGCCTTACTGGGACGAGCGCGTGGAAGAGATGGCGAAGAGCTATCCGGACGTGCGCTGGGACAAGGACCACATCGACATCCTGTGCGCGCGCTTCGTGCTGCAGCCCGACCGCTTCGACGTGGTGGTCGCCTCGAACCTCTTCGGCGACATCCTGTCCGACCTCGGCCCCGCCTGCACGGGCACGATCGGCATCGCGCCCTCCGGCAACATCAACCCCGAGCGTCGCTTCCCTTCGCTGTTCGAGCCGGTACACGGCTCGGCGCCCGACATCGCGGGCCGGGGCATCGCCAATCCGGTCGGCCAGATCTGGGCCGGCGCCATGATGCTGGAGCACCTCGGCCATCGTGACGCCGCCGCGGCGATCGTCCGGGCGATCGAGGCGGTGCTCGCCGACCCGCGAACGCGCACCGGCGACCTGAAGGGCTCGGCGAACACGTCAAGCTGCGGCAAAGCCGTCGCCGACGCCGTCGCGACGGCTTGAGGAGGCCTATCATGCGAAGCCCGATCGTCGCCCTGACGCCCGGCGACTGCACCGGCATCGGCCCGGAAATCCTCGCGAAGGTGCTGGCCGAGCGCGCTCGCCTGCCGGACTGCCGCCTTCTGGTGGTCGGCGACCGCCGCGTGCTCGAGCTCGGGCAGCGGCAGGCGGGCGTCGCGTTCGACCTCAAGACGGTCGCGTCGCCTCGAAACGTCGACTGGAACGACCGGGCGAGCATGCCGCTCGTCGACCTCGCCAACACCGACCCGGCCCTCCACCCTCCGGGCGTCGTTTCGGCCGAGTCGGGGCGCTTGACGGGCGAAACGTTGGCCCATGCGATCGGTCTCGTGAAGGCGGGGGAGGTCGACGCCGTATCCTTCGCGCCGCTCAACAAGCGGGCGATGTACGACGGCGGCTGGCGCTTTCCGGACGAGCACAAGATGTTCGCGCACCTGCTCGGCCACACGGCCTACTTCAGCGAGATGAACGTCCTCGACAATCAATGGATGTCGCGCGTCACCTCCCACGTGTCCCTCCGCCAGGCGGTGGACGGCGTCACCGGACCGGCGATCCGCGACGCGATCCGCCTGTCCGACCGGATGATGCGCCGGGCCGGCATCCAGCGCCCGCGCATCGCGGTCGCGGCGTTGAACCCGCACGCCGGCGAGAACGGCCTGTTCGGCACCGAGGAGATCGAGATCATCCGCCCCGCGCTGGAAGCCGCCGCGCGCGAGGACGGCATCGCCTGCGATGGACCGTTTCCAGCCGACACGGTCTACGTTAAGGCGTTCGCCGGGGAGTACGACGGCGTCGTCGCGATGTATCACGACCAAGGGCAGATCGCGACCAAGCTGAAGGGCTTCAACAAGGGCGTGACGGTGACCGCCGGACTCGACGCGGTGTTCACGACGCCCGCCCACGGCACGGCCTTCGACATCGTCGGGAAAGGCGTGGCCCGAACCGGAGCCTTCGCCGCCGCCATCGGCTTGGCCGTCGACCTCGCACGGACGGGATGAAGCCCAGACCATCCGCTCGATCGCCCGCCCGAGCGGGATAGGGAGCCGATCCGGGCGGCAGACGCCGATCGCGCGACCGTCGCCGACAATCGGCGGTTCGACGACCGCAACGGGAGCGAAGCTGCTAGAAGGTCGCTCCCGCCGTTCGCCGCGACAACGTCCATGACCGCCACCGCCCTCGAAATCCTCAAGACCGTCTACGGCTACGATGCGTTCCGGGGGCCACAGGCGCGCATCGTCAGCCACGTCATCGCCGGCGGCAACGCCTTCGTGCTGATGCCGACGGGCGGCGGCAAGTCGCTGTGCTACCAGATCCCCGCCATCGCCCGGACCGGCATGGGTCTCGTCGTTTCGCCGCTCCTCGCGCTGATGGCCGATCAGGTGGCGGCCCTGCGGCAGGCGGGGGTGCGAGCCGCCGCGCTCAATTCCGACCTGTCCCCGGACGAGCGGGGCGCGCTGTGGAGCGCGGTCGGGGCCGGCGCGCTCGACCTTCTCTACGTCGCGCCCGAAACGCTCATGCGCCGCGAGGTGCTGGAGCGGCTGGGCCAAGCGCGACTGTCACTGATCGCCATCGACGAGGCGCATTGCTTGTCGCAGTGGGGGCACGATTTCCGCCCCTCCTATCGCCAGCTCGACGAACTCGTCCGGCAGTTTCCCGACGTGCCGCGCATGGCGCTGACGGCGACCGCGGACGAGCCGACCCGCGCGGAGATCCTATCGCATCTCGCCATCGCGCAAGCCGACGCCTTCGTCGCCGGCTTCGACCGTCCCAACATCCGCTACGCCATCGCCGAAAAGGACAATCCGCGCGCGCAGTTGAAGACCTTCCTGAAGCGCCACGAGGGCGAGAGCGGCATCGTCTACTGTTTGTCGAAGAAGAAGACCGACGAAACGGCCGCGTGGTTGCGCGGCGAGGGTCACGACGCGCTCGCCTATCACGCCGGCATGGACAAAACCGCGCGGGAAGCCAACCAGACGCGCTTCCAGCACGGCGACGCGGTCGTGATGGTCGCGACCGTCGCCTTCGGCATGGGCATCGACAAGCCGGACGTGCGCTTCGTCGCCCACCTCGACCTGCCGGGCAGCATCGAGGCCTATTACCAGGAAACGGGCCGCGCCGGACGCGACGGCTTGGCGGCGGACGCGCTGATGCTCTACGGGGCCGAGGACATCGCGCTGCGCAGCCGCTTCATCGAGGAGTCGGACGCGCCCGACGAGCGCAAGCGGATGGAACGCCAGAAGCTCGACGCGCTCCTTGGGCTGGCCGAAACGGCGACCTGCCGCCGGCAGGTGCTCCTGTCCTATTTCGGCGACCGGTGCGAGCCGTGCGGCAACTGCGACACCTGCGCCGAGCCGCCGGAGCTGTTCGACGGCACGGTATCGGCGCAGAAGGCGCTGTCCTGCATCTACCGCACCGGCGAGCGCTTCGGGCAGGCCTACGTCGTCGACGTGCTGAAGGGCGTCAGCAACGACCGCGTCCGGCAGCTCGGCCACGACCGCGTTTCGACCTTCGGCATCGGTACGGAGCACGACGGCAGTGGGTGGCGGTCGATCCTGCGCCAGTTGATCGCGCTGCGCCTCGTCGACGTCGACCTCGCCGGCCACGGTGGCTTGTTGATCGCGTCCGCCGGCCGCGACTTCCTCCGCGACAAGCCGCAACTGATGCTGCGCGTGCCGCAGGCGCCGCGCGGGCGCGGCG
>CAXUCL010000033.1:4703-18361 GCA_964249395.1 uncultured Rhizobiaceae bacterium | reverse complement strand
GCCGACGACGCGGAAGCGCTCGCCTAGATGCGCGGCGACGGGATCGAAGGCGCGGGCGCTGGAGCCGAGGGCGTGCAGGAAGAAGAGGGTCGGCGGATCGCCCGGCGCGGTGGGCGGGGTCATCGAGACGAAGGCAAGCGGGGATCGGGCAAGGAAGGGTCGGCTCGACAGGGGACGCGGGGGATCGTTCGCCGCCTAAGCTTAGCGGCGCGACACCCGCCGCCCACCCCACGGTTCAATCTGTCGCTGCCGGTTCGGGGGCGAGCGGATAATGGACGGGCGGCTGAAGCGCGTTCCGGCACGGCGCGTCGTTCGCGAGCGCGCCCGGCGAACGCAACGACGCGAAACGCTGAGGCTTGGCGGAGTCGGGAAAGGCTGGTGCTGCGAGAGAGGATTGAACTCTCGACCTCTCCATTACCAATGGAGTTTCGTTGTCACCCAAGCCATTGTCGTTCATGCCGTTTTTCCTTTCTTGTTGGCGCGTTCCCCTGGTTTTCCCCCAGGGAGCCTGCGGATCGTGCCGGCGAGATCGCCGACATTCATGTGCGCGTAGCGCAGAACCATCTTCTCGGATTTCCACCCGCCGACCTTCATCAAGGCGATGAGGTTCCGGTTCTGTTGGTAGTGCCAGGTCGCGAACGTGTGGCGGCAGTCGTGCGGCCGGAACCTATCGATACCGGCTCGCGCGCACGCCGCCTTGAACGCGGTCTTGATGCGGGTTCCCGCCGACGTGTCGTCGCCGCCCTTCAACGGCGCGTAGGCTTGCCCGTCGTCGCGTCGGAACACGCATCCCTCGCGATGGGGAAGATTGGCGAGCTCGACGACGACGCGCGGATGCAGCGGCACGCCGCGCGCGTCGC
Organism: uncultured Rhizobiaceae bacterium; assembly: GCA_964249395.1. Taxonomy (GTDB): domain Bacteria; phylum Pseudomonadota; class Alphaproteobacteria; order Rhizobiales; family Rhizobiaceae; genus Plantimonas. Next base: position 17,501 of record CAXUCL010000033.1, on the reverse strand, counting down.
CGTTCTTCGTCGCCGGGAACCCGACATGCGAGCGCGACAGGTCGACGTCGCGCCAGTCGAGCCAGAGCGCCTCACCGACGCGGGCGCCGGTATAGACGAGGAAGACGACGAGCGGCCGAAGGTGCGGCGCGCACGCGTCGAAGAGCTTGTCGGCTTCGGCCGGCGTGATCCACCGCACCACCGCGTTCTTGAACTTCGGCCGCTCGACGAGGATCGGCGCGCACCAGCCGCGACGGGCGGCGTGATTGAGAACCGTGACGGTCGGCGAGAAGAACTGGCGGTTGCGCGTCGCCGGCTTCGCGTTCGGATAGATCTTGCGCGCGCCCGCCTCGATCGCGGCTTGGTCGATGCGCGCCAGCGGCGTCGTGTCGAAATGCTTGAGCACCTTGACGAGGAAGCGCGGGGAAGGCGCGTCTCGCGCCTCAAGGTAGCTCAAGACGGCTTCTGCGAATGTGCGGGAAACGCGACCACCGTAGAGGTCGCCGCGGTAGATTTCCGCTTCCCGCTTCGCCCGGTATTGGTCGGCGAGCTTGCGGTCAGAAGTTCTAGTGCTTTCTTCGACGCGGACGCCGGCGATCGTCCCGCGCACGTAGAAGAGGGGCGATTTTGGTCGTCGGACGACGCGGAGGGGCAAGGCAACACCTCATAAAGCCGAGAACAGTCGTCGCGCGAGAAGACGAACGTTCGGCCAAGTCGGCGGCCGACGCCATGCTTTTTTGCCGCCGCGATGATCACGGCTTCGGAAACCGGGAAAACGTCCCCGACGAGCTGCGCGGCTTTGCGGAAAGTCGGGAAGTCCCCCATGCTTTACGCGCGCCCTTCCAAGGGGCCGTCGAGCGCGGCAACGACCGCGACGGCGGCAGCCTTCAGCCGCGCCGCGAACTCGCTCCGGCGCGGCCACGCAACGGGCGCCTCGCCGTGCCACACCAAAGCGCCGTCGCGCAGCGCGATGGTTTCCGCAATCAGGACGTCGAGGTAGGCCACGACGTCGAGGGTCGAGCGGTCGCCGGGGATGAAGTCGACGGGGGTGATGCGGAAGTCCATCGCTACACTGCCGCGCCGTTCAACCGGACGCGGCCGTTGCCGAGCGACACGCCGCACTTGACGTTGCCGCTCGCCGTCGTCGCCAGGGAGCCGGTGGCGGGATTGAAGTAGACGACGGTGCCGGCCGCGATGCCGTTCGCAGCCGGCAGGTTCTCGAAAACGCCTTCGAGGCGGGTCTGAACGACCTCGCCTTGCAAGGCCGGCCCCACCGCCACACCGACAATGGAGCCGACGTTGACGATCTCGCCTGGCAGGATGGGCTTCGGGGCGACGAGGGGGACGACGAGGCCGTCCTGAACGAGGTTGCGCATCGAGGTGTCTCCTTAGATGCCGGCGTTGCGGTAGGCGCCGCGCCAGTCGATCCAGCCGCAGGCGAAATCGACGGTGACGCGGGTGACGACGCTGTGACGCTCCAAGCGGGCCTCGGAGCGGATTTCCGGGTCTTGGGTCCCATTGACGCCGCCGTGCTCAAGGCCGAGCTGGCGTTCGGGCCGGGCGAACAGATACCAGGCGTTCGGGTCGGTGAGTCGGGGCTCGGCGATCACCGCGAGGCGGCCGGCGAACACGTTCACCTCGTCGGACCGGCTGGCACTGATCGTGGTGACGAGCTGTTCGGCGGCGGTTTCCAGTTCGGGCGGCACGACGAGGAAGGCCGGCTCGACGTTCATCGGCCGCTCGCCGTCGCCCTGCTTCTGCCGGCGCATCGCCGTGCGCGCCATCGACAGGCCGGCGAGGTCGAGGGCGGTGCCCGCCGGGGCGACGTTGCCGTGGTCAAGATGGAAGACGGTCTTGCCGTCGCTCATCGCCGGGTTGGAGGCGATCCGGTCCGCGATGACGGACGCCTTGAGGTCGGCCGTCGCCTCACCGATGCGGAGCGCTGGCCCGACGAGAAGGCCGAGGTCGTCGTTGACGATCGCCTGTTCCGTCAGTTCCAAGAGCCGCGAGTAGCGGATCGCCTGGTATGCCTCGCGCGATCCCCCGAGCGAGCCGTATTGGACCTCCGCGCCTTCCGGGGTTTCCAGGAGCTGCGGGAACAGACTGCCTCGCACTCGCGCGACGAGCTTGAAGTCCGGAATGTCGCGGGTCTCGTGCGATGCGCGCAGGATTTCCGGCCGCGTCATGTCGTAGCCGAGGATGCCGGCGACGTGCGCCGTTTCGGTGATGATCTGCGCGAAGTCCGCGCTCGTCATGGTCGCCGTGACGGACAGGCCGGACTTCGCGGACACCTGATCCACGGCGGCCTTGAGCGGCATTCCCGGATACTGGCGCGCCGCGTCGGCGCCGAACGTGGCGCGGAAGGCGCCGGGGCTGTGCCGGGCGACGAGGTTCAACGCCAGCGGGTCGAACGTGTCGGCGAGGCCGAAGGCGGGGGCGGTGCGGGACATCAGTCGCGTCCTTTCAGGAAATCGTTCCAGACGGGGGAGGCGGTGCGGGAGCGGGGAGGCGAGGTCGCGCCGGTGAGGCCCTGGCCGTTCAAGCGGCCGTCGGCGCGGACAAGGCCGCTTTCGATCATCGCGCGGTCGCGATCGTCCTCGCGCTCGCGCTGCGCCTTGAAGGCCCGCAGCGTCCCGAGTTCGGCCTCGGCGCGATCGGCCCGCGCCCGCTCGGCGCGAGCGTCGAGGGACACGGCCGCATCGAACTGCCAATGCTTCGCCGACGCCATCGCCGTGAGGCGTTCGGGTGCGCGGGCATAGACCCGGTAGTCGAAGGCGGGCAGCTCGGCGTCGGCTTCACCCTCCTCGTCGTCAGCGAAACCGGCCTCCACCGCGCCGGGAGCGTCGAACCAGACGGTCTGCTTGAGCATGGCGCGGATGTCGGCTGGGTTGCGCTTGGTGCGCCGGGCGTAGATCGCGACGTAGCCGTTGAGGTAGGCGGCCTGCGCCTGCGCCGCGCTGGCGAGGTCGGCGCCGTTGGCGTTGAGAAGCGTCATCATCGGCTCGTGCACCATCATCAGAGAACCGCTCGCCATCGTGATTCGGTCGCCCGCCATCGCGATCAGCGATCCGGCCGAGGCCGCCATGCCGGTGACGACGACATGCACGTCGCCGACGCGAGCGCGGAAGGCGTTGTAGATGGCGGTCCCGTCGTCGGCGTAGCCGCCAGCGGACGACAGGCGGACGGTGAGGGGTGCGTCGTCGTCGACGCTCGCGAGCGCGAGGGCGACCTCGCCGGCGGTGAAGCCGTCGCCGAACAGGCTTGGGCCGACGTTGCCGGTCAGGGTCATAATGCCGTCGCGGAGGGTGATGCTCATTCGGCCGCCCCCTCATCCTCGTCGGCCACGTCGCCGCGCATCTTTTGCGCGTCGAGGCGGAGCTTGAGGCGTCGATCCAGGCGGTTCAGCATCGCCGTCAAGTCGAGAAGCGCGAAGTCCTCCATCTGCTCCCGATAGATTTCAGCCATGCCCTCGCTCCCCGCCCGACGCAGCAGGAAGTTTAGAAGCTTGTTCTTCGCCTCCGACACAGGCATGTCCGAAAGCAACAGGATATCCGTCCGTACGCCGGGTATCGGCTGTGGTTCGTAGGTGAGGAACGTCGGCTTCTCCGGATCACGGGAGATGAAGTCATCGTCGAAGAAATACTGCGGAAAAGCTGCGATCTGCGCGAGGTCCTTCGGCGCTTGTGCCGGGAACTCCGCGTCCTCGAAATCGTGGCCGTGCCAGATCATGTCGCGCTCTTCCTGCGGGAGAGCGTTGATCTTCTTCAGTCCGGTGTCGCTGTCGGAAAGACGGCCGAGCAAACCCCAGAACACCATTCGACTGAACTCGCGCCCTTGCTTGGCGCCGATCTGCATTTGAAACGCCAATTCCACGACGTGCGGATACTTGTAGCGCCCGCCGCCGGGACCGCTCGCGCGCTTGCGCGGCAGGATCGAAGCGTTGGCGCGCGTCAGTTCGCGCTGGTAATCCGCGAACTTATTATGCTGAAGTGCGAACGCTACGTCCTGCGCGCTGTACTGCGCTTTGAGGATGGGGGAGAGGCGGGAACGATACATCTGTGGTGCCCTGTCGCTTGAATGTGTGGTATATAACCACGCTTTGGGGTGTTGGCAAGCACATATTTCGGCGGATGCTTTTCGTCCGGTGTCATTTGAACAGCCGGTCCGCTTCCCTTGAGCGAGCTTCAACCGGAGGCGGGCAACAAGCTTCCGTTTGGCAGTATCTGCGTGCGTGCGGGGAGCGAGGCCTGCTGCTTTCGCTCAAGAATGAGCAAAAGGCGGTGCCTAAGGGCGTAGGGCGGGCGGTCGGCGTCCGCTTTCAGATGTTCTCGTCGTCTCCCTCCGCCGCGCCGCCGATGCCGAAGGCCGGGCCTGATATCTCATGCAGCGCCTCGTTCACCGCGTCGGCGACGATCGCCCGCACCGCCGCCGCGCTGGTCTCGATCGCGACCATCGGCGCGACCTTCGACGGGATCGCCAGGAGCCGGGTGCGGACGGCGTCGAGACCTTGCCCAATCACCTCCATGACGATCGGCAGTTCGACGAGGTCGCCCGCAAGCTTCGCGTTCTCGACCGCCTGCTCGCGAGCCTTCAGAATGCCGACCGCCATCCGAACATGCGTCAGCGTGAGGTCGTCCGAGCCGATGTCCTGCCCTTCCTCGGCCAGCACCCGCCGAACAAGGGATGCCGTCTCGGCCGCCGGCACCTGCGGGTCCAAGGCGTTGACGACGGGGCGTTGACTTGCCTTCTCGTCAACGGGGGCCGTCAACGCCTCGCGGTCGAGCGCGGATCGGACGGCCGCTTCGTCGAAGGTTCCGTCCGAAAGCCGTGGAATACGGCCATCGCGGGCCGCGCGGGACAACCCACCCTTGTCGCGTCCAAGCCGCAACGCGAGCTGCCGAAGGCTGATGCCGAGCGCTTCGGTCATGGGGCGTTGACCTGTTTCCAGAATGGCGAACTAGGCGGGTCTCGCGGGCTCGCGTCCGTTGGGGATACGCCCCCCTGAAACAGAGTTTCTATACCGGGGGGCCTGCGGATCACGTCGGCCTCGCTCATCGCCGCGCCTCCCGTGCCAGCTCGCGCAGCCCGTAGGCCAGTTCGCTCCGTTCCTCGTAGAAGCGGTGCGGGTCGCGGTGCGAGGGCGCGAGCCGTTCAAGACGATCGGCGAGGGCGGCAATCTTTCCGACCTCGCGAGCGGAAAGATCGGAAAGAAAGAAAGGAGCGTCACGCATCGCTGGAACCCCCGTCGTGGGCCGCTTTGTAGGGGTTCGCGCCCTTCGCGGGTTTCTTTCCGTTCGTTTCGGCGTCGCCGGGGGCGGAAAGATCGGAAAGAAAGAAAGATTGGTCCGGCAAACCCTTGCCCGACACGGATTCAGGCGCGGCGGCAATCTTTCCGTCGATCTTTCCCGACCCCTCCAATCTTTCCGCCAATCTTTCCGTCTCATCGATCTTTCCCGGCGTCGAAGCCAGTGTATCCCCTGCAAACGCGGGGTTCTCATCCTCCAATCTTTCCTTCTTTCCGATCTTTCCGGGGTCGTAAATCTTTCCGGGCAGGCCGTAGCGTCCGCGCGAGACGACTTGCACCTCGCCGGCCCGCTTCATCTTGAAGAGCAACAGGTCGATCGCGTTGCGGTTTGAGACGCCCGTGGCCAGCATGATGTCCTTCGGGCTCATCGGCTCGTCGGACTCGGCCAACGCGGCGAGGACGGTGGAACGTTCGTCGGTGCGTCGCACATCCGCCGCGTCGCCAAGCAGGAACCACATGCCGCCGTCGAAGCGCAGGGCGGTGTCCGTTTCCTCCACGTCGCGGCCCCGCACGTAGAGGCTCGTTCCATTGCCGGTCTTGTCGAGGACGAGCGTCGCATCGGCGCAGGCCGACAGGCCGTTGGAACCGGACAAGGCTTCCAACGGATCGTCCGCGCCGCCCTTGCGGGTATGGTGGAGCGCGACCACGGCGATGCCGTGCCCGGTCGCCCATTGCTGAAGCTCCGCCATGGCGGAATAGTCGTTCTCGTAGGCGTTGCGCGCCAGCTTGCCGGCCGGCTTGATGCGTTGCAGAACGTCGATCACGACGAGCTTCGGCGCGACGACGGATTGTCGCCAGCGGTCGAGTTCTTCGATGAAGTTCTCGTCGAGGTTCGGGCTTTCCGTCACCACGTCGATACGCGACAGGTCCGGGAAACGGCCGGACGGGAACAGCGTTTCCAAACGCCGTTTGATGCGGCGAAGGCCGTTCTCCAAGTCGATGTAAAGAACGTCGCCCTGTTCGACGGGGATGCTGTTCATCGCGACGCCGCCGGTGCCGACCGCGATAGCCCAGTCGAGTGCCAGCCACGTCTTGCCGAGCTTCTGCCGGCCGGCGAGAACCGACAGCCCTTCAGCGACGTAGCCTTTGATCGCCCAACGCAACGGGTCGAAGTCCATTGTCGAGAGCTCGGCCAGCTTCGTTTGCGCGAACCTCTTTCGGGGCTTACCCGGCCCGCCGTTCGGACGGAAGCCTTCCGGCGGATGCGCGCCGTTCGGGCGACTGTAGTTGATGGTCACGACGCCATCGCGCGCCATGCGCTGTTCCGGCGACAGGGTGTCGAGCGTCAGCATCATGCGGACTCCTGTTCGGCGAAGTCCGCTTGGCGGGTCTCCGGATGACGGATGATGATCTCGGCGTCGGCGTCCGCCCATCGGGCGGCGCATGCGTCGGCGGCGTCACGGCCCGCCTCGTCGTGGTCGGCGAAGATCGTCAGCGTCTCGACGCCGGCGAGCACCGGGAAGCCCGCCAGCCCGCCCGCCGACATGGCCGCCCAGACCGGACGCCAGGCGTAGCGCGCTTGCACGGCCAAGCCCGTTTCGACGCCCTCGCAAAGGCCGAGGCCGCCCGTCACCTCGTCGAAGGGGAACAGGCAAACGACGCCGGCCCGCCCGAGCATCCGCCGTTCGATCTTCGCCGCGTCCGCCGTCAGGAACGTGCGTTGCACGCCGACGCCCTCGCCGGTGCGTGGATCGCGCATGACGGAAACGAGCGCGCCGGCCGCGCCCGCCACCTGTTCCCTGCCGAACAAGGGCGAGGGGTGGAAGCGCAGGTCGCCGGCGCGCACCGCGTCCGCCGGCACTGGCCCGCCCAACCGGGCGACGAGGTAGCGTTCGGCGAGCGTCCCGCCGATCGGCGCGGCGTCCCGTGCGATGAGCGACGCCGCCGCCGCCTTGCGGGCTTTGAGCGCGTCGTCGTCCCCGTCGAGCGGGACGGCTTCTCGTCCGCCGCTCGCGATCGGACGGGGTTGGCCGCGCCAGCCGGCGAGCCAATCGAGCGCCGCGTTGAAGTCGAAGCCGAGCTCGGCGCGGATGAAGTCGAGCGCGTCGCCGCCCGCCCCGGTCTCGAAGTCGTGGAACCGCCCGGCATGCTCGCCGGCGAGGGTGAGAACGAGGGAGCCCTTGCTGCCCCATCGCAGCTCGCGCCGCGACGACAGCGCCCGGTTCGGCTCGCCGCGATGGTGGCGGACGATCGCCTCGATCTCGGCCTTGGCGGCTTCGACGAGCGCCGCGCGGGAGTGAACGAGCGCGCTCATGGGCGGCGCCCCCAGACGGCGGCGTCAGGCCGGACGACGTTCCCCTCGTCACGGGCGCTCCGCGGCGCCGGGCGGCACGATGCGAGCCAGTTCAGGGCCGCTATCAGATGGTGCCGCTCGTCCGGCCCGGTGTCGGGGAAGATCGGCTCGTCTTCCGTCCGGGCGATGTCGTATTCGCCCCGGTCTTCCTCGCGGTCGTCACCGTTCTCGTTCGGACGCGGGCCGTTGCCGATCCAGCCAAGCGACGGCTCGTCTTCGCCGCGACGGGAAGCCGCGTCCGCGCCTTTGTCGCCGGCGAGAGTCCAGCCGAGCGCCGGCTCAAGGTCTGGGTCCGGGCCTTCCGGCTCGTCGCCGGCGTCTTCCTCGCGCCCGTCCGCACCCGTCAGCCCCCAGCCGGATTGATCGGCGTTCGGGTTCGCTTCCCAGGCCGGATACCCCGCGACGGTGCCGAGGTAGAGCTCGGCGACGCCATTGAACTCCAACGCCCCCAGCGACGGCTCGCCGTCCGCGTCGCCGGCGAGCCAGTCCGCGAAGTGAAGCGCGACGAGCGCGTCGTCGGGAAGGTCGAAGGCGTCGAAGCGAATGGCGATTGCGTCGACGCGGGCGGCGATGGTATCAAGATTGTCGAAAGCGCCGCCAAGTGCTTTTTCATTCTGCGAGCCGCTCCGGGGTCCATCCGGGGCGGCTTTTTCGTTTCCGGGGTCCGGCGGCTCGTCGGAACAGGCCGAGAACGCCTTCCCCCAGATTTCTCCCAGGATTTGGGGGACGTTCGCGCCTTGTTCGGGCTCGAACCGTGGGGGAATGGGGAGTGCTCGCCCCGCTTCCGTCAACGATTTCAGACTGTTGAATGGTGCTGCGAGCGGGGATTGAACCCGCGACCTCTCCATTACCAATGGAGTGCTCTACCACTGAGCTACCGCAGCGAACCCGAGCGGCCGTTCCGTCCGAAGGCCCAGCCCGAAAGCGAGGAGCGTCCGGGGGAAGGTCGGCCGGGCGAAGCGCCCTCGACCGACGCGGCGCGAAAGCACGCGACGCGCGACCGGTCGGGCGGGCTTCTGCCACGAAACGCGGCGGGAATGCAAGGCGGCGGTGCCCAACGGGTCGCGCTTCGAACCGCGGCCCGGTTCGACCCTTCCGCGACGACGCCGAACGGGCGGCGCCGATCGCGCCGAGGGTCTGGACAGGAACAACCGCTTGGCCTTATAAGCCCCCGCGTCGCGCGGCGTTTCGATGCCGCTCGCTGGATGCCCGGGTAGCTCAGTGGTAGAGCAGACGACTGAAAATCGTCGTGTCGGTGGTTCAACTCCGCCCCTGGGCACCATCTTTCTCGACCGCTTCGCGTTCGAACGGAATGGCGAGTCGCGGCGGATCGCCGGGCGCGGCGTGATCGCGCGCAGGGGAGTTGGGACGTCAGGCTTTCCGAAAGAGTTTCCACCGGGCGTCGCGTCGGCAACCTCGACCGGCGACGGTTTCGGCCTGCGCGGCATCAAGCCGCAAAACGCGCGACGGACCGGTGAAATGGGTGTTGGAGCGTCGGGCCAGCAACCAATGATTCAGGAACTCGTGCGGTAATCTGGGGCAGGACGGAGCCCGCCCGCCTTGCACGACGCTTTACCCTCGCCGATGCCCGGCGGCGAAACCGATCGCTTCGTCGACCGGTGGCTGCGCTTCGACCCCGTGCTCGACCGGCGCTACAACGCCGAGAAGGGCGCGGCGCGCGTCGCGCACCTGCGCGAAACGGCCTGCGCGGGCCTCGCCCTCTTCAACATCCACAACCTGACGAACGTCTTCCTGATGCCGGACGTGCTCTGGCTCGCCGTCGTCTTGCGGACCTTGGTCGTGACGCCCGTCGGGCTCCTGGCGGTCTGGCACCTGGACAAGATGTCGGCGACGCTGCGCGAATGGACCGTGCTCGCGATGGTGACGAGCGCTTTTGCGATCGAGATCGTCCTGTTCTCCCTCAGCCAGGCGGCGTTCGGCGCCTACGCGTTCAGCGAGTTCGGGCTGACGCTGGTCTTCGGCAACATGCTCATGGCGCTGCGCTTCCGCCATGCCGTCCTGTTCACCGCCCTGTCGCTCGCGCTGACGCTCGCCGTCGTTTGGACCAAGCCGTCGCTGGACGACGCGCTGCGCTTCGCCTTCGTCGTGCAGATCGCGATGGCCTGCGTCATCAGCCTCTACGCGAACCACAAGACGGAGCGGCGCCGCTGCCGCGACTTCGTGGTCGCGCATCTCGCCGTGCTGCGCGCCGAAACGTCGGAGCGCGACAAGCGCCGGTTCGAGGACCAGTCGCGCACGGACGCGCTGACGGGACTGGCGAACCGCCGCGTCCTCGACGAGCGCCTGGCGGAATGGTTCGTCGACGACCGGCCGGTGACGCTGATGATGCTCGACCTCGACCATTTCAAGCTGTTCAACGACGCGCTGGGCCATCCGGCCGGCGACGACTGCCTGCGGCGCGTCGGAATGGTTCTCGGCGCCGCGCAGGCGCCCGACGTCCTGTGCGCCCGCTTCGGCGGCGAGGAGTTCACCATCGCCCTTCGCGGCGCGGACGAAGCTGCCGCGGCCCGTTTCGCGACCACGCTCGTCCGCTCGATCGAGGCGCTTGGCATCGCGCATCCCGGACGGGGCGACGGCACCGGGGTCGTCACGGCCAGCATCGGCGTGGCGTTCCGGCCGCCACGCGGCGCCGCGACGCCGGAGGGCGTCCTGGCGGCGGCCGACCGGGCGCTCTACCGCGCCAAGCGCCGGGGCCGGAACCGCTGCGTGATGGGCGACGCCGACGAACGCACGGCGGCAGCGGCGAGGGCCTGACGGCCGGCGACTTCCTTGGCCGCGCGGGCCAGTGCCCGCGACCGGACGGCGCCGCCGGTTTCGTTGCCCGGCGATGCCGACGCCGAAGGTTCGGTCACGGCAATCCGTCCTGTCGCGGCTCCAAGCGGGCCGGAGCGGGCCGGTGCATCCTTCGTGCGGCCCGAACCGTTGGGGCTTCGTTGGGATCGCAGCCGTCGTTCGTTCGAACGGCCCGCACCGGAGCACCGAATGAAGAAGATCGTTTTAGGCGCGCTCGCCCTCCTGATCGCCGCAACAACGCCCATCGTGGCGCAGACGTATCGCAGCGAAACGCGCGAATACAACCAGGATCGCCGAATCGTGCGCGGCATCGTGCGCGGCGACCTGACCCCGCGCGAAACCCGCAGGCTTTCGCGCCAACAGCGCCGGATCGATCAAGTTCAAAGGCGGTCCGCTCGCGACGGCTACGTTTCCCCGCGCGAGCGCCGACGCATCGAGCGCCTGCAGAACCGGGCGTCGCGCAACATCGCGCGCAAGAGCCGCAACGGCCGCACCGTTTATTGACGGGCGTCGTCGGTCCGGCCGGTGAGGGCCGGTCGGACCGACCTTTAGGGTTTTGGAACCGGCGAAGCGATTGCGACGCCGCTGTCCCGGCACCCTCGCGGCGGCAGGATCGCTCTGGCTTCCGGTGTTGCCGCCGAGCCGGGAACCTTGCAGACCCGGAACCGACAGACAGGACGCGACGATGGCCAATCCCTTCGATCTCGAACGCTTCGTGGCCGCGCAGGACGGCGTGTTCTCGGCCGTGGTGAACGAGCTGATGGCGGGCCGCAAAGCGACGCATTGGATGTGGTTCGTGTTTCCGCAGGTCGAGGGTCTCGGCCAAAGCCCGACGGCACGGCGCTACGCCATTGGTTCGCTGGACGAGGCGCGGGCCTATCTGGAGCATCCGACGCTCGGCAACCGTCTCCTGCAATGCGTCGATCTCGTGAACCGGGTGCAGGACCGGTCGGCGAGCGAGATCTTCGGCTCACCGGACGACCTGAAGTTCCGCTCCTGCGTGACGCTGTTTCGCGCCGTCGACCCGGCGCAACCGGGCTTCGAGGCGGCCTTGCGCAAGTATTTCGGCGGCGAACCGGACGCGCGAACGCTGGAACGGCTCGCCGGCTCGGCCTGACGCGCGCGCCCGGCTTTGCCCCCGCGAGCATGCGCCGCGGGCGCGCCGGCGCAACGCTCGCGGTCTACGGTGCTTTCACACGAGGCGGGATCGACCCGCAGCGCCCGCGAGGTTCGAGAGCCGATGCCGTCGAACGATCAGTATCCCGATCCGCACAGGAGCAGCTTCGGTCCGGTCGGCGTCGTGCTGGTTCTGGCGCTCTGCGGGCTGCTCGGCGTCGTTCTGTGGGTGGAAACCACCGGCGAGCCGGGCGACCGCGCGCCGCCGATCGACCGCGGCCTGGTTCCGACCCAGCCGTCCGCCGCGTCGCCGCCGGCCCCCGTGCCCTGAAGCGCCAGAGCGGCTCAGTGCCGCCGGCGTCCCAGCGCCTCGACGATCTCGCTCGCGCCGATGCGGCCGACGACGCGGCCCCCGTCGGACACCACCACCTCGCCCTTGTTGCCGGCGATCGCCGCGATCACCTTCTTCAACGGCGTGTCGGGCGCGGCGCTCCCGGCGACGGGCGCCGCCGAGGACGCCCGGTCGAGCGGCGCCATCACGTCGCCGGCGGTGAGGACGCTGAGCGGGTTCATGTGCGCGACGAAGTCCGCGACGTAGTCGTTGGCCGGGCGCCCGCCGCTGTCCTGCGCGGGGGCGGGCTGGGTTTTACGCCCGCCGTCCATGTTAGCGCTCCGCTTTCCGAGCTTGAACGCCTCGTCGAGGTCGTGGCTGACGAACAGGATGGTCTTCTTCAGCCGCGCCTGGAGTTCGAGCAGCTCGTCCTGCAGGCGGGTGCGGATCAACGGGTCGAGCGCCGAGAAGGGCTCGTCCATGATCAGGATCGGCGCGTCGGTGGCGAAGGCGCGGGCGAGGCCGACGCGCTGCTGCATGCCGCCGGACAGCTCGCCCACCTTGTTGTTCGCCCAGTCCGTGAGCCCGACGAGCTCGAGCTGGCGCCCCACCGCCTCGCGCCGCGCGTCTTTCGGAACGCCGGACAGCTCCAGGCCGAAGCCGACGTTCTCGGCGACGGTGCGCCACGGCAGCAGCGCGAACTGCTGGAACACCATCGCCACCTCGCGGCGGCGCAGGTCCCGCAGCCGCGTCCGGTTGCAGGCGCGCGGGTCCACCGGCCCGCGGCCGGTGTCGACGACGACGCGGCCGCGCGTCACCGGCGCCAGGCCGTTGACGGCGCGGATCAGCGTCGACTTGCCCGACCCCGACAGGCCCATCAGGACGGCGATCTCGCCGGGGGCGGCCCCGGGCGGGGGGGGGGCCCCCCCCCCCCCCCCCCCCCGCGCGCCCCGGGAGGAC
>CAXUCL010000033.1:402-4693 GCA_964249395.1 uncultured Rhizobiaceae bacterium | reverse complement strand
ACCGTGAGCGTGGCGTCGGCGACGCCGAGCACCGCCCCGGTCTCGGCCTTGATCTCGCTGCGCGTCGCGCCGCGATCGACATGCGCCAACGCGGCCTCGGCGCGCCGGCCGAACAGGATCGAGACGTTCTCGAAGGAGACGATCGGGTTGGCGATCGCCGCATCGGCGTTCCGGACGGCGCTCAACGCGAATCCTCCGCGACGGGGAACAGGCGGTCGAGGATGATCGCCAGGAGGACGATGGCGAGCCCCGCTTCGAAGCCCATGCCGACGTTGATGGCGTTGAGCGCCCGCAGGACGGGGATGCCCAGGCCCGGCGCGCCGACCAGCGCCGCGACCACCACCATCGACAAGGACAGCATGATGGTCTGCGTCAGGCCGGCGAGGATCTGCGGCAGCGCGTAGGGGATCTCGACCTTGAACAGGCGCTGCATCGGCGTCGCGCCGAAGGCGTCGCCGGCTTCCAGGAGCTGGCGCGGCGTCGAGACGATGCCGAGCCGCGTCAGCCGGATCGGCGAGGGCAGGGCGAAGATCACCGTCGCGACGAGGCCCGGCACGACGCCGAGCCCGAACAGGATCAGCGCCGGGATGAGGTAGACGAAGGTCGGGATGGTCTGCATCAGGTCGAGCACCGGCCGCAGGGCCGCGAACAGCCAGGCGCGGCGCGCCGCCGCGATGCCGATCGGCACGCCGATCAGCATCGACACGGTCGTCGCGGACAGGACGAGCGCCAGCGTCTGCGTGGTTTCCCGCCAGAAGCCGAGGTTGATGATGAGCAGGAGGCCGAGGCCGGTGAACACCACGAGGCCGACCGAGCGGCGGCTCGCCCACGCGATCAGGCAGAACACGGCGACCACGACCAGCGGGTGCGGCGTCTCCAAGAGGAACTGGATCGCGTCGATGAAGCCCTCCAGGCCCCGGGTGATCGCGTCGAACACGACCGACAGGTTGCTTGTCAGCCAGTCCACCGCGCTTTCGGCGTAGTCGCCGATCGGCAGCTTCTGTGCGGTGAGCCAGTTCACGGGCGCGGCGGTCTCCGAGGCGTTTCAGGGGGATCGGCGCGCGGGCGGACCGGCTGGCCGGCCCGCGCGTCCGACGTCGCGACCCGTCAGGACAGGCCGAGCGCCGTCTTCACCGCCGCGGCGCCGTCGCCGCCGTCCCGGGTCTTCACGCCGGCGAGCCAGGCGTCGATCTTCTCGGGATGGCTTTTGAGCCAGGTGGTCGCCGCCGCGGCCGGCTCCTGCTTCTTGTCGAGGATGTCGCCCATCATGACGTTCTCGCTTTCGACGTCGAACACCATGTTTTTGAGAAGCGCGCCGACGTTCGGGCATTCGGCGGCGTAGCCCTTGCGCGTCACGGTGTGGACCGTGGCGCCGCCGAAGTTCGGACCGAAATACTTGTCGCCGCCGGACAGGTACTCGATCTGGAAGTTCGAGTTCATCGGGTGCGGCGCCCAGCCGAGGAACACGACGGGCTTCTCGGACCGGGTGGCGCGCGCCACCTGGCTCAGCATGCCCTGCTCGGACGAGGCGACGAGCTCGAAGTCCTTCGTGCCGAAGTCGTTGGTCTCGATCATCTTGATGATGTGGCCGTTGCCGTCGTTGCCGGGCTCGATGCCGTAGATCTTGCCGCCGAGCTCGTCCTGGAACTTCGGCAGGTCGGCGAAGTCCTTGAGGCCCGCATCGTAGAGGTATTTCGGCACGGCGAGCGTGTATTTGGCGCCTTCGAGGTTCGTGTTGATGCGCTCGATCGAGCCCTCGTCCAGGTAGCCCTTCACCTGGCTGGCCTGGCCCGGCATCCAGTTGCCGAGGAAGGCGTCGATGTCGTTGTTCTTCAGCGAGGCGAAGGTCACCGGCACGGACAGAATCTTGACGTCCGCCTCGTAGCCGAGCGCTTTGAGGACGGTGCTCGCTACCGCGGTGGTGGCGGTGATGTCGGTCCAGCCGACGTCCGACAGCCGCACCGTGGAGCAGCTCGGGGCTTCCTGCGCGGCTGCCGCGGAGGCGAGCGCGCTCGTGGCGACGAGAGCGGTGATAAGCGTGCGAATCGGTTTCATCTGATCCTCCCAGGGCGGCCAGCGGCCCGATGCCGATGCAACCTCACGAAACCGGACTATGCGCAGGCGTCTGCGGCAGCGCAAGTCGCGAACGGACGCTTCAACTGCCCATTCGGTGTGCAGTCACAAGGAAACGGCAACCGTGTTCTTGATCTCTTCCATCACCGCATAGGTGTGCGTTTCGCGCACGCCCGGCAAAGACAGGAGCGTGTCGGACAGGAAGGCGCGATAAGCGGCCATGTCCTTCACCCGCGCCTTGATGAGGTAGTCGAAGCCGCCCGCCACCATGTGGCACTCGGTGATGTCCGGGCTCCGCCGCGCCGCCTCGGCAAAGGCGGCGAAGACGTCGTCCGCCGTGCGGTCGAGCCGAACCTCCACGAAGACGATCATGCCGCGCCCGAGCTTCTCGGGCGACAGGCGCGCCACCGTGCCGAGGATGAAGCCCTCGCGCGTCAGGCGCTTGACGCGCTCGGCGGTGGCGGTCGGCGACAGGTGGACGCGCTCGGCGAGTTCGGTGGTGGTCAGCCGGCCGTTGTCCTGCAGGAGCTGGAGGATTCGGCGGTCCTTAGCGTCGATGCCGGTCATGATCACCAAAGATGCGGCGTTCGGCCGGTGAAGTCACTACGCGAGAAGCGAAGAACCGTGGGAAGCGCGGCGGCGGCGCTGCTATGGTGCCGGCGGTCGCAGCCTGCCCTCGAACGAGACCCGCCGATGCCCGTCACCGCCTTCGCCGCACCCTTCGCGCCCGCCGACGAACAAGCCGTTTCCGCGCTCCTGCGCGAGGCGGACCGCTGGACGCACGACGAGGCGGCCGTCGACCAAACGGCGCGCGGCTTCATCGAGCGCATCCGCAAGGGAAGCGGCGGCATCGGCGGCGTCGAGGACTTCCTGCGCGAGTTCGGCCTGTCGACGCGCGAAGGGCTGGCGCTGATGGTGCTGGCCGAGGCGCTCCTGCGCGTGCCGGACCCCGAAACGCAGGACCGGCTGATCGAGGACAAGATCGGCGCCGGCGGCTGGGCGACGCGCGAGGGCGACGAGGACCGGATGCTGACCGCAGCCTCCGCCTGGGCGCTCGGCCTGTCGGCCCGCATCATCCGGCCGGGCGAAACGCCGACGGGCGTCCTGTCGTCGCTGGTGAAGCGGGTCGGCGCGCCGGCGGTGCGGCATGCGACGCGCCAGGCCATGCGCTTCCTCGGCCGCCATTTCGTACTCGGCGAGACCATCGCCGACGCGCTGGAGCGCGCCCGCGCGCTGGAGAAGAAGGGCTACCGCCATTCCTACGACATGCTGGGCGAGGGCGCCCGCACCGCCGACGACGCTCGGCGCTACCTGAAATCCTACGCCGACGCGATCGAGGCCATCGGCCGGCGCGCCGGTAACAAGGCGCTGCCCGACCGTCCGGGCATTTCGGTGAAGCTGTCGGCGCTCCACCCGCGCTACGCGCCGGCCAACCGCGAGCGCGTCCTCGCCGAGCTGGTGCCGATCGTTTGCGACCTCGCGATGCGGGCGAAGAGCTACGATCTCAACTTCACCGTCGACGCGGAAGAGGCCGAGCGGCTGGAACTGTCGCTCGACGTGATCGACGCGGTGGCCCGCCAGTCCGACTTCGCCGGCTGGGACGGCTTCGGCCTCGCGGTGCAGGCCTACGGGAAGCGGGCGCTCGCGGTGATCGAGCACGTCGACGCGCTGGCCGCCGAGCGCGGCCTCCGCATGATGGTGCGGCTCGTCAAGGGCGCCTACTGGGACTCGGAGATCAAGCACGCGCAGGAGCGCGGGCTCGACGGCTTTCCGGTCTATACGCGCAAGGCCGCCACCGACCTGTCCTACCTCGTCTGCGCCCGCGCGCTGCTCGACCGCCGGCCGCGGCTCTACCCGCAGTTCGCCACCCACAACGCCTTGACCGTTTCCACCATCCTGGAGATGGCTGCCGACGACCCGTCCGGCTTCGAGTTCCAGCGCCTGCACGGCATGGGCGAGGCGCTGTTCGAGGCGGTGCGCGCCCGCGTTGGACCCAAGCTCGCCTGCCGCGTCTACGCGCCGGTCGGCGGCTACCGCGACCTCCTCGCCTATCTCGTCCGCCGTCTCCTAGAGAACGGCGCGAACTCGTCCTTCGTCGCCAAGGTCGGCGACGCCGACGTGCCGGTTGAGGAACTGCTGGAGCGGCCGCGCGACCTGATGCGGGCCGGCCCGGCGTCCCACCCGAAGATCGCCGCCCCGGGCGCGATCTTCGGCCGGC
>CAXUCL010000033.1:0-257 GCA_964249395.1 uncultured Rhizobiaceae bacterium | reverse complement strand
GGGGGCGGGGCGGCGCGCCGTGGGGGGGGCGGGCCGGGCGCCCCCCCCCACCCGCCCCCCCCGGGGGGCTTCTTGCTCCCGGCGGCGCAACTCGGCCGGCGTCGAGTTCGGCGAGCGCCTCGTGCTCGACGCGTTCCTGGCCGCCCGCAACCGCGCCAAGCTGCCGGCGACCGTGGCCGCCTGCGCCGTGCCGGACTTGGAGGCCGTGGACGTCGACGTTCGCTCGCCGATCGACGGGGCGCGGATCGGCACGAGCC
>CAXUCL010000032.1:0-19033 GCA_964249395.1 uncultured Rhizobiaceae bacterium | reverse complement strand
GGCCGCACCGAAACCGCGCGGCTGCTGTTCGGCGCCGACCGGGCGGACTCGGGGGAGGCGAGCGCCGACGGGCGGCCGCTCACGCTTCGCTCGCCGCGCGACGCGGTGGCCGCCGGCTTCGGCTTCTGCCCGGAGGAGCGCAAGACGGAAGGCATCGTCGCCGACCTGACGGTGCGCGAGAACATCGTGCTGGCGCTGCAGGCGCGGCGCGGCTGGGCGAGGCCCCTGTCGCGCGCCGAGCAGGTCGAGCTGACGGACCGCTACATCAAGGCGCTCGACATCCGCACGTCGGACCGCGAGCAGCCGATCAAGTTCCTGTCCGGCGGCAACCAGCAGAAGGTGCTTCTAGCCCGCTGGCTCGCCACCAACCCGCGCTTCCTCATTCTCGACGAGCCGACCCGCGGCATCGACGTCGGCGCCCATGCCGAGGTCATCCGCCTGATCAAGGAGCTCTGCGACGAGGGCATGTCGCTGCTGGTGATCTCTTCCGAACTGGAGGAGCTCGCCGTTTATTCGCGGCGCATCGTCGTCTGCGCCGAGCGCGCGCACGTCGCCGAGCTCGTCGGCGACGACGTGACGCCCGACCGCATCATGGCCGCGATCGCGGCGCCGGAAGCCAAGGAGGCGGCGGCGTGACCACCCTGAAGCGACTCGCGCCTCAGCTCGCCGTTCTGGCCGTGGTGCTCGCGGTGAACGGCATCATGTTCCCCAGCTTCTTCGACGTCGACTTCCGGAACGGGCGCTTCTACGGCAGCGTCGTCGACGTGCTCAACCGCGGCGCGCCGGTGGCGATCCTGGCGATCGGCATGACGCTGGTGATCGCGACGAAAGGCATCGACCTGTCGGTCGGCGCGGTAATGGCGATCTGCGGCGCGGTGGGCGCGAGCCTCGTCGCCGACGGGACGCCGCTGCCGGTGACGCTCGCGGTGGTGCTCGGGCTCGGCATGCTGTGCGGCCTGTGGAACGGCTTCCTCGTCGCGGTGCTCGACATCCAGCCGATCATCGCGACGCTGATCCTCATGGTGGCCGGCCGGGGCATCGCCCAGCTCGTGACGGAAGGGGTGATCCTCACCTTCAACGATCCGGCCTTCGCCTTCCTCGGCAGCGGCGCCTTCGCCGGCTTTCCTCTGCCGGTGCTGTTCTTCGTCGGCCTCGGCGTCGGGGCGACGCTGTTGGCGCGCCGCACGGCGCTCGGCCTGCTCGTGGAGGCCGTCGGCGTCAACCGGCAGGCGTCCCGGCTGGCCGGCGTCGACGCGGTGGTCTTGATCCTTGCCGTCTACGCCGTCAGCGGCTTGTGCGCCGCCATCGCCGGCACGATCGCAACCGCCGACATCCGCGGCGCCGACGCCAACAACGCCGGCCTTTGGCTGGAGCTCGACGCGATCCTCGCCGTGGTGATCGGCGGCAACTCGCTGTTCGGCGGCCGGTTCTCGATCGTCGCCTCGCTGATCGGCGCCATGATCATCCAGGCCGTCAACACCGGCATCCTGCTGTCGGGCTTTCCGCCGGAGTTCAACCTGGTGATCAAGGCCGGCATCATCGTCGTGATCCTGGTGATCCAGTCGCCGGCGACGGCCGCCCTGTTCGGCGCCCTGAAGCCGCGGCCGAAACACGGGCCGACCCTCGGCGCGAAGGTGGGGGCGGCGGAATGAACCTGCGCTCGAAATACCTGCCGCTCGCCGCGACGCTGCTGATCTTCGTCCTCGCCTACGCGGCCTGCGTCCTGCAGTTCCCGAACATGCTTTCCACGCGCGTCGTCGGCAACCTCCTCACCGACAACGCCTTTCTCGGCATCGCCGCGGTCGGCATGACGTTCGTGATCCTGTCCGGCGGCATCGACCTCTCGATCGGCTCGGTGATCGCCTTCACCGGCATCTTCATCGCCGTGGTGCTGCGCGACACCGGCCTGCACCCGGTCGTCGTCTTCGTCGCGGTGCTGGCACTCGCGACGCTCTACGGCGCGCTGATGGGCGCGATCATCCATTTCCTGCAGATGCCGGCCTTCATCGTGACGCTCGCCGGCATGTTCTTCGCGCGCGGCATGTCCTTCATGATGTCGGTGGAGTCCGTGCCGATCAGCCACCCATTCTTCGACACGCTGCAAGGCCTCTACTACCGCATGCCCGGCGGCGGCCGCCTGACGCTGATCGGCGTCGCGATGCTCGCGGTCTTCGCGCTCGGGGCGCTCGTCGCGCAGCGCACCCGGTTCGGCACCAACGTCTACGCGCTGGGCGGCAGCGCGCAGTCGGCCGAGCTGATGGGCGTGCCGGTGGCGCGCACCACGATCGGCATCTATGCCCTGTCCGGCTTCCTCGCCGGGCTGTCGGGCATCGTCTTCGCGCTCTACACCTCGGCCGGCTACTCGCTCTCGGCGGTGGGCGTCGAGCTCGACGCGATCGCGGCCGTGGTGATCGGCGGCACGCTGCTCACCGGCGGCAGCGGCTTCGTGCTCGGCACGCTGATCGGCGTCCTGATCCAAGGTCTGATCCAGATCTACATCGTCTTCGACGGGACGCTGTCGAGCTGGTGGACGAAGATCGTCATCGGCATCCTCCTGTTCGCCTTCATCGTGCTGCAGCGCGTGATCCTCTGGCTGTCGTCCCGCCGGCCGGTGCCGACGCGCGAGGCCGAGCGCGAGGCCGCCGCTCCGGCTGCGGCCGCATGAGCCTGCTCGAGACCGCCATCACGGGCCGGGTGCGGCGCAACAGCCACGCGCAGGTCGTGGACGAGATCGGGCGGTCGATCGTGTCGGGCGAGTACGGGATCGGTTCGACCCTGCCGGGCGACGAGGAGCTCTGCGCGCGCTTCGGCTTCTCCCGGACGGTGCTGCGCGAGGCGATGAAGACGCTCAGCGCCAAGAACCTCGTGCGGCCGCGGGCCGGCGTGGGAACGCGCGTCCTCGACAAGAGCCAATGGAACCTGTTCGACAGCGACGTGCTCGCCTGGTGCTTCGAGACCGGGCTCGACGACGACCTGCTCCTGCACCTCGCCGAGATGCGCGCCGCCTTCGAGCCCGCGGCGGCCGCGCTCGCCGCGCGCCACGCGACGTCGGCCGACGTCGCCATGCTCTACGACATCGCCGCGCGGCTCGGCGACCCGGCGCACGACCGGGTGTCGATCGTGAAAGTCGACCTCGAGTTCCACCTCGCCATCGCGCGGGTGTCGAAGAACCCGTTCATGCTGTCGATCTCGACCCTGATCGAGGCGGCGCTCGCGAGCACCTTCAAGCTCAGCTCGCCGGCCGCGGAGCCGATGCTGATCTCCGAATGCGAGGCGAACCACCGCGCCATCGTGGACGCGATCGCGGCAGGAGACGAGGCCGGAACGCGCCGCGCGATGCTGCACGTCATCGCCGTCGGGGTCGAGCGCACGCGTCGCGCGCTCAGGCCGGCGGTGTGAAGCGGACGCGGCTGCGCCGTTTGCGGCGCTTCGCCAGCCGCCTAGCGGGAATGGTTTTGGTTGGCAGGCTGCGGTCGCTATATGATGGCGAACCCGCCGTCCGTGCCGCAAAACGAGTTGGAATGCCGAGGGACAAGCTCAAGATCCAGTATGGCGCGCTGCCGTTCGCCATCGGACCCGACGGCGACGTTCGCGTCCTCATCGTGACCTCCCGCGGCACCGGACGCTGGATCATCCCGAAAGGCTGGCCGATGCGTGGCAAGCGGCCGCACGAGGCCGCGGCGCAGGAGGCCTTCGAGGAGGCCGGCGTCGTCGGAAAGGCGCGGCGCAAGCGGCTCGGAAGCTACGATTACGACAAATACGCGCCGGACGGCTCGTTCGTCCGCTGCACGGTCCGGGTGTTTCCGTTGCAGGTCGGCGCGCTGAGGGACGACTGGCCGGAAGCGCTCGAGCGGCGTCGGCGCTGGGTGTCGCCGTTCGAGGCGGCCGAACTCGTGGACGAGCCGGAACTGAAGGTTATCCTCGGCGACTGGGCGGAGAGGGCGGTAGCGCCGTCAGACGAAAAGCTGCTCGACGAAGCGCCAAGCGGCGACGACGGCGGCGATCACGAGCTTGTAGGCGAGCACCAGGGTCAGCACCGCAAGGCTCGAAAACAGAAGTCCAAGCACCGTCCAGACGCCGTCGCGCTCCAGAAGCGCCAGGGAAAAAAGGCAGATCGCCAGCGCCGGAAGCATGTTGCCGAGCGGGATCGGAAGAAAAAGGATCACGGCCATCAGGAGGCAGCAGCCGCCGATGACGTATTCGGCGGGCGGCCGGGTGAGCACGACCAACCGGGGCTTTAGCAGCCTTTCGGCCCGTCGGATCCAGGGGATGATCCGCCCGATCAGCGCCGCGAAATCGGCCCGCGTCATGGAGCGGTCGGCGATGAGGCGCGGCAGCCAGGGTTGCCGTCCGCAGGCGAGCTGCGCCGCCAAGAACAGGAGTGGCGCCCCGAGGATCGCCGACGTGCCGGGGATCGAGGGCAACGCGTTCGGGATCGCGAAGACCAGCATCAGGGCGCCGAAGGCGCGGTCCTGCAGCGTCGCAACGAGGTCGGCGACCGATACGCGCTCGCGCGTCTCGTCCATCGCCATGGCGAGCAGGATGTCGGCGAGCTTGCGCTTCATGTCGGGCGGCGGAAGAAGCTGTCCGTCGTCCATCACGCGTCCCGGTGGATGATTGGCTTACGGCCCGCCCGTTAGCACGGCACTTCGACGAGACGAAGACGCGATCCGACGATGCGTCGCGATCGTGAACGAAGCCTTGCCGCCCCGGCGCTGGACCGAAGCGGTCCGGCGCCGCTCGCCGCCCTTCAGATCGTGAACTGCTGGCCCATCTCCACCACGCGGTTCGTCGGCAGGCAGTAGTAGTTCGAGGTGTCGGTGCCCGACAGCGCCAGCGAGATGTAGAGCCGGTCCTGCCAAGCCGGCATGCCGGCGCTCGCGGTGGGGCGGAACACCCGACGCGACAGGAAGAACGAGGTCGACATGATCTCGAACTTCAGGCCCTGCTTCTTGGCGAGCGACATGGCCTTCGGCACGTTCGGCTCCTCCATGTAGCCGAAATACAGGAGGACCCGGGTGAACAGCTCGGAGGCCTGCTCGATGCGCACCCGCTCGGCCGGCGGCACCCGCGGCGTGTTCTCCACCACCACGGTCATGATGATGTTGCGCTCGTGCAGGACGCCGTTGTGCTTCAGGTTGTGCATGAGCGCGCTCGGCGCCATCTGCAGATCGGAGGTGAGGAACACCGCCGTGCCGCGCGCCCGCACCGGCTGCGAGCGCTCCAGCATGCCGGTGAGATCGGCGAGGGCGATGCTTTCGCGCCGGGCCTTGGCGTAGACGATCCGCGTGCCGCGCATCCAGGTCCACATGACGAGGGTCAGGACCGCGGCGAGGCCGAGCGGCGCGTAACCGCCATCAAGGACTTTCAGGAGGTTCGATCCGAGGAACACCGACTCCAAAGCCACGAACGGCACCATGGTCGCGATCGCCAGCGGCAGCGACCATTTCCAGCACTTCCACAGGAAGATGATCGTGAGAAGCGAGGTGCCGATCATGTTGCCGGTGACGGCGATGCCGTAGGCGCTGGCCAGGCGGCCCGACGTCTGAAAGCTCAGAACGAGCACCATGACGCCGATGAACAGGAGGAAGTTCACCCGCGGCATGTAGATCTGGCCGAATTGCTCCTCCGAAGTGTGTAAGATTTCCAGCCGTGGCACGAGGCCGAGCTGCACCGCCTGCTGCGTCAGGGAGAAAGCGCCGGTGATCACCGCCTGGCTGGCGATCACGGTCGCCATGGTGGCGAGAACGACGAGGGGCAGGCGGGCCCAGTCCGGCGCCAGAAGGTAGAACGGGTTCTCCAGCGCCGCGGGGTCCGACATGATCAGCGCGCCCTGGCCGAGGTAGTTGAGCGCGAGCGCCGGGAACACCAGCGCGATCCAGGCGACGCGGATCGGCCTGCGGCCGAAATGGCCCATGTCGGCGTAGAGCGCCTCGGCGCCGGTGATGGCCAGGAACACCGAGCCGAGCACGATCAGCGCGATGAAGCCGTGGTCGAGGATGAAGGCGACGCAGTTCAGCGGGTTCAGGGCGTTGAGGATGTCCGGGCGGTCGCCGATGTGCAGGAGGCCGAGGATCGCCAGCACCACGAACCAGACCACGGTGATCGGTCCGAAGAACACCGCGATCCGGCCGGTGCCGCGGCTCTGGACGGCGAAGATGGCGATGAGGATCACGATCGTGATCGGCAGCACCCAGTCGTCGAACACGGGCGTCACCAGTTTCAGGCCTTCCACCGCCGACAGGACGGAGATCGCGGGCGTGATGATCGCGTCGCCGTAGAACAGCGAGGCGCCGACGATGCCGACGATCGACAGGAACACCCTTCGGCCCATGACGCGCTGCACGAGCGCCAGCAGCGACAGGGTGCCGCCTTCGCCGTTGTTGTCGGCCTGCAGAACGAGCAGCACGTATTTGATCGTGACGATCAGCGTCAGCGCCCAGAACAGGAGCGACACGACGCCGATCACCTCGGCGTCGGCAAGAGCCCCGTCGCCGGCGGAATGAACCACCGCCTCGCGCAGCGCATAAAGCGGACTCGTGCCGATGTCGCCATAAACGACGCCGATGCAGCCCAGCAGCAGTTTCCAGAAGTTCGAAGTGTCGTGTCCCCGCTCGTGGGACAGGCTCGGTTGATCCGCCTCGACCGCCAAGAAGATTCTCCGAGCCGCAACCCGCCGACGACGACGCCTGATTCAGGGCTGCCCGCTTGCGCCGGCATGCATTTGGGTCGGCGCGCGGGGCCGACTACGGGTGGAGCCGCTTGGAACAGGAAATCGTTCCGGAATGCAATCGGCGTCCTCATGCGTCACCCGGCCACGGCCGGACGCACCGGCGCTGCGAGGCCGCCTTTATTCGTCCGGGGCCGGCGCCGGGTCGCTTGCGTTCGCCCGATCGTTTGAGCGCTCGACGGTCTTCGGCCGACCCTCGCGGTCGCGCGTCACGAGCTTGACGCAGTGCCGCCGCCGAGCGCGGCGACCAGCGCGGCGAACAAGCAATGGCGAACGACGATCATCGAATGGCAACAACTGACTACGGACGGGGAAATGGCGGACGCGACGTTACGGCCGCTGGCCGGTGCAGAAAAACTTGCGGCGGATGTCGAACCGGACGTGGGGATTGTCCGGGGGCGGCGTTTCGGACTTTGCGGCCAAGGGTTTCGGCCACCGCGATATCGCCTTTCGTGGACGCATGCGGAAGGGCGCCAGCCGTCCCGACTGGGTGAACGGTCCGGCATCAGCCGCCGAACGTCACGCACTCGCGCACGACGAAGGGCGCGCCGGGCGAGGGCTCCACGAACAGGCACAGCGAATCGATCCAGCGCGGAGCCCCGTCGAGCCGCCCGAGATGGGCGAGCAGCCGTGCCTGCGTGCCGTCCAGGTCGGCGGGGGATAGCGAGCCCGACAGGGTCATGTGGAAGCGGAAGTCCTCGTTCGCGTGCGGGTAGCCCCAGCGGTCGAGGTTGGCGCGCTGCCGGGGTGACAAGTCGTCGGGCCGGCGTCGCGCGACCTCGTCCGGCGTCAAAGGCGCGCGGAAGGGCTCGAAGGCGGCGAGCACCGTTTTCTCAAGTTCAGCGAGCTCGAAGGGCGCTTCGCCGGGCACCAGCGCAAGGAAGCTTTCGAGCCGCGCGAGCTTCAAGCTCGACAGGGTGAATGGCCGCAAACCGCTCGCGACACGGCGCAGCGCCGTCGAAACGTCGTCCAGCGTCGCGCCGTCCCACAACCGGAATGGCGCGCGGATCGTCGCGTGGAAGCCGTAGCGCGCGGGTTCGGCGACGAGCGGGTCGAGCGCGGGATCGGGCTCGCGGGTCGCTCGGTCGGACCAGGCGTCGCGCCCGAGCCAGCGCGCGGCAACGAGCGTCAGCGGATCGTCCGGCGGCGGGGTGAAGTAGATCGCGGCGCGCATGTCTCGGCCCCGTGGGTGCGGCGCCCCGCTTGTGGCCGAGCGGGCCGGGCCGCGTCCAGCGCCGCCGTTCATCATCTTGCGAAATGGTAACGCCCGGCGAGACGGAGTGCCTCGCAACCGCCGCCCGGCGGCCTTAATGTCCGCTTAACTTTGTTCGGCGCGGGGCGAGTCCGTTTCCGTTGCCGCCGCCGCGCACGGCGGGTCTACTGCGGGACGCACGCATGTCGAGATCGCAATCCTACCTTTTGCGCGGCCAGCTCAACCGGCTGGAGGTCACGACGCAGGTGACGCTCGCCGTTTTGGCGCTCGGCAGCGGCGTCTTCACCTATCTCGGCGTGCGCGAGCTGCTCGACGGCTCGGCCACCACCGTCTTTCTCGGCGCGGTGATCTATTCCACCGCCGTGTCCGTCGCGATCTTCGCCTTCTGGAGCTACCTGATGCGGCTGATGCCGCACGTGCGCGGCGGCCGCGGCCTGCTTTACGTCGCCATGCTGCTCGGCGCCGGCATGATCATGGCGATGTCCTCCTGGTTGAACGCCTCGGCGCTCGCCGGCGCGGCGGCGCTGGAGCAGCACCTCGCCAACACTACGGAAGACTATCAGCAGCGGTTCAACGCGGCGAACGAGAACGCGCTCGCCGCCCAGAGCCTCTTGCCGGACATCCAGCTCGCCAGCCAGCGCTTCGCGGGGCTCGCCGACGTCGAGCGCCAGTCCGGCGCGCTGACCGGCACGTCGGGTTCCGGCACCGTCGTGCAGCTCCTGTCGCAGATGTCCGGCCAGCTCTCCGGCCTGCAACAGGAGATCGCCGAGTCGCGCCAGGCGGTGGAAACGCTGTTCGCCGACGGCGAGAAGCGGCTCGCCAGCATGCGCGAGCTCGTGAGCTCTACCAACGCCCCGATCGCCGACCGCTCCAACGCCTACGCCGAGGAAGCGGTGAAGCTGTCGGGCATCGTTTCCGCAATCCAGCAGACGTCCGTCGCGCCGGCCGTGAAGCGCGCCGCCGAGGACCTCGGCAAGAGCTTCATCGCGCCGGTCACCGACGGCGCGGATGCCGCGCTGCAGTCGCGCCAGAGCGAGGTCGTCCGCCGGGTCGAGGCGGCGGTGAAGGCGCAGAGCGTCGCGCTGGCGCGGGCGGCCGACGAGATCCTCGCGCGCCCCGTCGCCGAGCCGCTGCGCTTCACGCCGTTGTCGGCGCCGGAGGCGGTGATCCGCTACGCCGGCGACTTCCTGCCGTCCTGGGCCGGCGCGATCGCCATCGACCTCGTGCCGGGCGTCCTGATCTTCATTCTGTGCATCGTGCAGGACGTGATCCGCCGCGAGGACGGCACGGAGGCCGAAACCGCCGAGATGAGCACGGCGGACCTGATGCGCGCCCTGCGGATACAGCGGCAACTGCGGAGGGTGGACGAGGAACTGCCGGCGGAGGCCGAACGGCGCGAGGACGTCGTGCAGCAGAACGAGCCGGTGGGACCGTTCCCGATCGCCGCTCGGCGGTAGGCCGCGATGGTCGGCGATGAGTACTCTCCGGGCCGCCTGGAACGCCTGTTCCGGCGCATGCCCGACGGAACGTTGCTGCGGGGCGTGTTCGCCGGCCTGCTCGGCTTGTCGGTCTGGATGATCGGCATGGACTACCGGGCCCTGGCGAGCGCGGGCGCCGACCGCGAGCGGACGGAGCGCACCGAGCCGCTGCCGTTGAAGCGACCGGAGCCGGGCGATCAGGTTCGCCCTTTCCTGCCGCGGACCATCCCCGTCGCGCCGGACCGCGGCGAGCCGAAGCTGCCGGGCTACGACGGGCCGGTGGACGGCGAGGCGATGGGCCGGTCGATGCGTTTTCAGGCCGGACCGGACCGCTCGGTGGTCGCGATCGGGCGCATCGACGTCGGTACGGCGGATGCGTTCCGTGCTTTTCTGGATGGGGAAGGCGTCGGCGCGAAGCGCATCCACCTTCATTCGCCCGGCGGCTCGGTGGAGGACGCGCTCGCCATGGCGCGGCTCGCGCGCGAGCGCCGGCTCGACACCGAAGTCCCGGCCGACGGCTACTGCGCCTCGGCCTGCCCGCTGTTCTTTGCCGGCGGCGTGCAACGTGCGGCGGGCGAGAACGCCTGGATCGGCCTGCACCAGGTCTACGCCGCGGAGGTGCCCGGCGTGCCTCGGCTGATCGACCTCGACCGCTCGATCGCCGACATCCAGGCGACGGTGGCGCGCTGTCAGGCGCTGCTCGTCGACATGGGCGTCGAAGCCGACATCTGGATCAAGGCGCTGCAAACGCCGCCGAACGAGCTCTACGTCTTGACCCGTGCCGAGCTCGAAGCCTCGAACTACGTAACGAAGCCGGTGCAGGGACCGCCAATGCCGGCGCACCTCGTTCCCGGCACTTGACCGGTCGGTTTGACGCGCCCACTCACGCTCGCGGCGAAGCGATGCGATCGAGCCAAGCGTCGAGGCGGTTCAGCGCTTGTTGCCGGATCGGCTCGATCTCGTTCAGCGTCTCGTGCCGCGCCGCCTCGATCACGACGGCCGTAACGTCCCGGCAACCGGCATGACGCAAGGCCCCCGCCGTTTCGTGCGCCGCCGCGCCGCGCCGCGTCGCCGCGTCCGCGCCGCCGCAAAGCACGTGGACCGGCAGGTTTGTCGCGATCCGTCCCAGGGCGTCCCGCTCGTTCAGGCGGGCGACGAGGTCCAGGACGTCGAGCGCCATGGAAACGGTCGGCGTCCAGCCGCAGAGCGGATCGTCGAGGTAGGCGCCGGCGACCGACGGATCGTGGCTCAGCCAGTCGGCGTCCGTTCTTCGATCGACGATCGAGCGGCTCCAGGGAACGAAGGTCGCGCGCGCGAACAGGTCGCTCGCGACGTCCGAACCCTTCAACGCCCGCTCGACCTTCAGCGCACGGACGGCGAGCCTGCCCTTGAGACCGAAGGCCGTGTCGGCGTTCCAAGCCGCGACGCCGGCGAGGTTCACGTCGTATTTGACGGCGAGGTTCAGCGCGATGTGCGCGCCGAGCGAATGGCCGAAGACCACGAGCGGCAAGTCGTGATGCTCGGCTCTGGCGCGGTCGATCACGGCGTGAGCGTCCGCCAGCACCTTCGCCGCGCCGTTGGTTCGCGCGAAGCGGCGCAGCGGCGCGTCGATCGCGGTGGTCGAGCCGTGGCCACGGTGATCGTGGGCGTAGACGTGGAAGCCGCGTGCGGCGAGGTCGCCGGCAAAGCGCGCGTAGCGCGCGCCGTGCTCGGCCAGTCCGTGCTGGATGAGGACGATCCCGCGTTCCGGCGCCTTCGCATCCGTCTGGTGGACGGCGAGGAGGGCGCCCGTCGGGCTTTCGAAGGTGACGGTGCGGTCGAACAACGGCGGGCGCAAGAGCAGGAGGGGGCAGGGTCGGGAAAGATCGGGCGCGTCCCGCGACTTGCCAGTTTTTCGGCGTCGCGAGCGCGGCAGCGCTCTTGCCAAGGTGGCGCGACTCGGAAATGTTTATGCTCTGTTCTTGTCTGAGTCGTTCCGAATGCGGTTCCTCCTCGTTTTTCTCGTCGCGTTCTGTTCGCTCGGTGCGGCCGCCGCAGCGGCGCAACCGGTGGACGGCTACTTCATCGCACGCCGAGCTTGCGGCGCGACCCAGTCGGTTCGCGGCGCGGACCCGGTCGCCGCCGCGACCCTGGAGGTGGACCGCGCCTATCGCGTCGTCGCCGAGAACAAGCAGCCGGCGACGCATTACCAGATCGAGGTGTCCGGGGCTTCGCCGTCGCGGCGCTGGGTGGACCGCGCCTGCGGCGAGCGTGTCGCGCCGACGACCGGAAGCGCGGCGACGCCGGCTCCTGCGGATGATGCAAGCTCGGAGCCCGTGCGCGAGGCTGTCGCGCCGACCTCGCCGATGCCGGACGCCGATCGCAGCACCTCGACGCGCAACATCCTCGCGATCTCCTGGCAGCCGGCCTTCTGCGAGGGCCAGCCGAACCGGCCGGAATGCCGGACGCAGGCCGGCGGCCGGGCCGACGCCTCGCGTTTCTCGCTGCACGGGGTGTGGCCGCAGCCGCGCGACCGGCAGTATTGCGGCGCCTCGGCCGGGTTCTCGGACGAATACTTCCGCGAGTCGCTGGCGCTGCTCGACCGGGTCAACGCCTCGCCCGTCGGCGCGCTGTTCGCCGGCCGGGTCGGCCGGACCGTCACGACAGAGGAGATCCGGGCGGCGTTCGACCAGGCCTTCGGTCCGGGCAGCGGCGAGCGGGTGCGTGTCTCCTGCCGCGACGACGGCGGGCGCCGGCTGGTGGACGAACTGACGATCGGGCTCGTCGGCCAAGTTGCGGCCGAGCCCGATTTGGCCGCGCTCATCCGCGCGGCGCGGCCAACGCGGGCCGGGTGCCCGGGCGGGGTCGTCGATGCCGCGGGGGCGCAGTAGCGGGCGAAGGGAAACTTGAAGCGCGGAACAGCCGGGCAATGACGGTTGCGGCGCTGTCCGCCCTTTGTTCCCTGGCGGTGGCGATGGCGCTGCTCGTGTCGACGGTGCTCGTCCAGGTGGGCGTGCGGCCGCGTCGCGCGATCGTCTGCGCCGCCGTTGCGACGCCCCTCATCCTCGCGCTGCCGTTCGTCGTCCTCGTCATCGGTCTCGTCACCGGAGCGGTCGGCACCGGCGCGCCATAGGATATCCAAGACCGTTTCGTCGGGCGGCGGCTAATGCGAGCGGACGTCGATGCGGGCTCGGCTGCGAGCGCGGACCCTGCTCGGACTCGGTTGCGACGTGTCGCCGGATCGCTTAGTTACGCGCCAGCTTTCCAAACCTCTTCTGACTGCGGGGTTCTCGCGCGCCATGGCACGCCAGTTCATCTATCACATGTCGGGCCTCAAGAAGGCCTATGGCAACAAGAAGGTCCTCGACGACATCCACCTGAGCTTCTACCCGAACGCCAAGATCGGCATCCTCGGGCCGAACGGCTCGGGCAAGTCGACGCTCCTCAAGATCATGGCCGGCGCGGACACCGAGTTCACCGGAGAGGCCTGGGCCGCCGACGGCGCGACGGTCGGCTACCTGCCGCAGGAGCCGCAGCTCGACACGACCAAGACCGCCTTCGAGAACGTCATGGAGGGCGTCGCCGACAAGCAGGCGATCATCGACCGCTACAACGAGCTGATGATGAACTACTCGGACGAGACGGCCGAGGAGGGCGCGAAGCTCCAGGACCTCATCGACGCGCAGAACCTCTGGGACCTCGAGCCGCAGGTCGAGATGGCGATGGAGGCGCTGCGCTGTCCGCCGAGGGAGTCGGACGTTTCGACCCTGTCCGGCGGCGAGAAGCGCCGCGTCGCGCTGTGCAAGCTGCTGCTGGCCAAGCCCGACATCCTGCTGCTCGACGAGCCGACCAACCACCTCGACGCTGAAACGATCGCCTGGCTGGAGAAGCACCTGCGCAACTACGAGGGCGCCGTGCTGATGGTGACCCACGACCGCTACTTCCTCGACAACGTCACCGGCTGGATTCTCGAGCTCGACCGCGGCCGGGGCGTGCCGTACGAGGGCAACTACTCGACCTATCTCGAGAAGAAGCAGAAGCGGATGCTGCAGGAGGGCCGCGAGGACGACAACCGGCAGCGCGCAGTTTCCCGCGAGCGCGAATGGATGCAGCAGGGTGCCAAGGCCCGGCAGACGAAGTCGAAGGCCCGCATCCAGGCCTATCTCGACCTCGTGGAGCGCGCCGAGCAGCGCAAGCCCGCCGATGGGCGCATCGTCATCCCGACCGGCGAGCGGCTCGGCCGGCAGGTGATCGAGGTCGAGAACCTGACGAAGAGCTACGGCGACCGCGTCCTCATCGAGAACCTGACGTTCCGGCTGCCGCCGGGCGGCATCGTCGGCATCATCGGTCCGAACGGCGCCGGGAAGACGACGCTGTTCCGGATGATCACCGGGCAGGAAATGCCGGACGACGGCAAGGTCGTCGTCGGCGACACGGTTTCGCTCGGCTACGTCGATCAGAGCCGCGACGACCTTGATGGCCGCAAGAACGTCTGGGAGGAGATTTCAGGCGGCGTCGACATCCTGAAGCTCGGCAAGTTCGAGATGAACAGCCGCGCCTATGTCGGCAACTTCAATTTCAAGGGCACCGACCAGCAGCAGAAGGTCGGGACGCTGTCCGGCGGCCAGCGCAACCGCGTCCACCTTGCCAAGATGCTGAAATCCGGATCGAACGTCATCCTGCTCGACGAGCCGACGAACGACCTCGACACCGAGACCCTCGCCGCGCTCGAGGACGCGTTGGAGGACTACGCTGGCTGCGCCGTGGTGATCAGCCACGATCGCATGTTTCTCGATCGGCTCGCCACGCACATCCTCGCCTTCGAGGGCGACAGCCACGTCGAATGGTTCGAGGGCAACTTCGCCGCCTACGAAGAGGACAAGATCCGGCGGCTCGGGCCGGAATCGGTGAACCCGAAGCGTCCCACCTACAAGCGCCTGACCCGCTGATCCGCGAGAAGAAGGTGGTCGTCGTTCGCTGGCGGCCCGCCGCTGCTGGGCGGTCTCGCGGTCGCGCGGCGGACATCATCCGCGGAGTTGGGACATTCGTATCTCCAGGCGGGTCCATGGTCGCTGGAGCACGGAGCTTCGCGATCGTGATCTCGCGCCGACCGCCGTTCGCGGAACCAGGGTTGCCGGTCGTCATTGGCGGACTCCGGTCCGAAGCGACCGGCGGAGCGAAAGCCGCGGGCTTGTCCGGAAGCATTCGAGCGTGATCGATTTCCAGCAGATCTTCGCCGCCTTGCCGAGCCCCTACATGGTGCTCGACCGCGACCTGAACTACGTCGCGGTCAACCGGGCCTACGAAGCCGCCGTCAAGCTTCCGGCGGACGCGTTGGTCGGCCGGAACCTTTTCGCGTTGTTTCCGAACGACGACGAAAGCGGCCAGCGGCTACGCCAGTCGCTGCAATCGGTCCTGGCCACCGGCCGCAGCGATACGATCGCGTTCATCCCCTACGCGATACCGCGTTCGGAGGCGGACGGCGGAGGCTTCGAGGAGCGCTACTGGACGGCCGTGCACACGCCGCTGCGCGACGCGGGCGCCGTTGTCGCCTTCGTCATGCAGAACACGGTCGACGTCACGGACCTCGTCCGGTCGGGCGCGATGGCGTGGGAGAAGGCCCCTTCGGCCAGCGGCGTCGAGGTGCTGGAGCGAGCGCGCGAGGCCGAGCGCGCCTACCGCGAGTCGCTCGCCGAAAGCAGCGAGTTCCGTCGCCTGTTCGCGCAGGCGCCGGGCATGATCGCCATTCTGTCGGGTCCGGACCATCGTTTCACCTTCGCCAATGATCCCTACCTCGCCTTCACCGGCGGCCGCGTTCTCGACGGGCGGTCGGTTCGGGACGTGTTTCCGGAGACCGTCGACCAGGGTTTCGTCGGCCTGCTCGATGGCGTCTACCGGACCGGCCAACCGCAAAGCGGGGAGGGCATGCGCGTGATTCTCGACGATGAAGCCAAGGGCAAGCGCGAGGCCTTCATCGACTTCAACTACCAGCCGATCCGCGACGGCGCGGGCCGGATCAACGGCATCTTCGTGCAGGGCACGGACCGCACCGCGCAGTATCGGACGCTGCAGCGCCAGCGCCTCTTGCTCGACGAGCTGAACCATCGCGTGAAGAACACGCTGTCCACCGTCCAGTCCATCGCGCGCCGCAGCTTCCGCGGCGTGGACGACGCCGGTTTCGAGGCGTTCGAGGCGCGAATCCGGGCGCTGTCGAACGTCCACGACATGATCAGCGACCGGCACTGGGAACGGATCGGGCTCGAACTGCTGCTGCGGCGGGAACTCGCTGCCTTCGACGCCACGGACCGGGTCGAGATCGCCGGGCCTCCGGTTGAGTTGACGCCGCGCGCCGGGATCGCGTTGGCGATGGTGTTCCACGAGCTCGCCAGCAACGCCGTCAAATACGGCCCGCTGGCGGGGCAGGGGGACGGCCTTTCCGCCGTTTGGGGTGCGCTCGACGCCCCAAACGGCGCGCGGCATCTCCTGTTTGAATGGCGCGAGGCCGGCAACCGATCGGCGCCGCAGTCCTGGATGCAGGGCTTCGGCATGCGGACGCTGCGCCGGATCGTCGAGGGCGAACTCGACGGATCGCTCACCCTTGATTTGGATGCCGACGGGCTCATTTGCCGCTTTCGCGTCGCCTTGGACGAGGTGGGACCGGCGACGGCGCGGTGAAAGGGGATGCGGGACGGCGATGGGGAGTGGCGCGCTCGCGGATCTCAAGGTTTTCTGCGTCGAAGACGAATCGCTCGTCGCCATGCAACTCGAGGACATCCTGTTCGATTTCGGCTGCGACGTCGTCGGCATGGCGATGCGCTTCGACCGCGCCCTCGAGATGGCGGGCAGCCTGCCGGACATCGAGTGTGCCGTGCTCGACGTCAATATCGGCGGCACGAAGGTCTACCCGGTGGCTGCTCGGCTGCGCGAGCGGCATGTCCCGATCGTGTTCGCGACCGGCTACGGCCGGGCCGGCGTCGACCAGGACTGGCACGACTGCGAAATCCTGCAGAAACCCTATTCCGCGAAGGAACTCGGCAGCCATATCGCCGCTGCTACGGGCCGCTCGCTTTAGCCGGGCTTGCGTTCGCGCGGGCTCGACGATTGCGTCGCGCGGCGCGGAACGGCATGTGTTTGCCGTCAACGGGAGCTAGCGCCGCCGATGGACGCCTTCGTCCGCAGCCTCATGGATTCGCTCGGGCCGTTCGGCATCGCGCTGCTGATGTTCCTGGAGAACATCTTCCCGCCGATCCCGTCGGAACTGATCATGCCGCTCGCGGGCTTCGAGGCGGCCGGCGGGCAGATGTCGATCGTGGTCGTCATCGTTGCAGGCACGATCGGCTCGCTGCTCGGCATCGTGCCCTGGTACTACCTCGGCTACGCCGTCGGCGAGGAGCGCATCCTGAAATTGGCCGAGCGCTACGGGCGCTGGCTGACGATGACGCCGGAGGACGTCGAGACCGCCGACAACTGGTTCCGCCGCTACGGCTACTGGGCGGTGTTCCTCGGGCGGCTCGTGCCGACGGTGCGAACCCTCATCTCGGTTCCCGCGGGTCTGTCGCGCATGCCGTTCGGGGCGTTCTTCGCCTTCTCCGCGCTCGGCACGGTGATCTGGACGGCGGGCCTCGCGCTCGCCGGCTACCTGCTCGGCCAGCAATACGATGCGGTGGAAACCTATGTCGGCCCGGTTTCCAACGCGGTGATCGTCGCGGTCGTCGGGATCTACGTCTGGCGCGTCGTGACGTTCAAGCCGAAGAAGCGGGACAAGCCGGTCGACCTGCGGTCGAACGAGCCGCCGCACTTTCACAACTGACGTCGGAGCGACGAGGGGATCAGTCGCCGTCGCCGTCGCCGTCGCCGGCTTCCGGATACCGATCATCGTCGTCGGCCTGCGACTCCAGGCGCCGCGTCGCCCCCCAGCGGTCGAGGACGGCGTTCACCGCGTCCACCACGAAGAAGCGCGCGGCGTCGCGGTCGTAGCCCTCGTCCATCAGCGCGTCGTAGTCCGTGTGGGCGTGGCGGACGTGGGCGAGCGTGGCGAGCCACAGCGCGGCGCCGGGCGGCAGGTCGCGCATGTGCCGCGAGGCGGCCGCCGCGCGGATCGCCTCGGCGTCGAGGAAGGGCGCGCGCGGAATCGTCGCGGTGAGGACGCGCGCGATGGCACGCTGCCGCTCCGTCGCCATCAAGGATCGCCGTTTGGCGGCGCCGGCACGTCGACCGTCGGCAGGAACGGCTTGATATCGAGGAGCGGCGTCCCGTCGAGGACGTCGATCGCGTCAAGCGAGAGACGGCCGGTTTCGGCGTCGAGCGTGACGATGCGGACGAGGTGCAAGCCGATCGGGTTCGGCCGGACCGGCGAGCGAAGCGAGAAGGTGCCGCGCGGGCTGGCCGCGTGGCGCGGCCTTTGCAGAGCGAGGTCGCGCCGCGCCCGGTGCAGCCAGGACAGAAGGATGATCCAGTCGCCGGCAGCTAAACCGTCCAGCGCCGGCCGGTAGCGCGAGTCGATCTCGACGGAGCCGTTTCCGCCGCCGCGCGCTCGGGCATCCCACAGGTTCTTTGGACAACCCGGACGAGCCGTCCAGGACGAACGGATGCGGCCGATGAACCGGAGCGCCGCGTCGTCGCCAACCGGCGGACCCGCGAACGGGCGCTCGCCGTCGCGAACCTCGGCTTCGCCATGCCGCGCGCCGAAGGCTTCATCGGTCGTTGGACGATCGTCGGCCGCCATCGGCCGTTTCTGTCGCCCGCCGCGCCGATCCGGTCAACGTTTTGACGATCGCGCCGGACGAAAGGCTTGCGACGGCGACGACAAACACATAAAGATATGTTTATATCTTATCCGGACGCCGCATGCTCGACGCCTCGAAACTCACCTTCGATCTCGCGCTGGATACGCTGAAAGCTCTGGCCGAGCCGACCCGGTTGCGGCTGGTGCGGCTTCTGTCGCGCTGCGACCTGACCGTATCCGACTTGACGGCGATCCTCGGCCAGTCGCAGCCGCGCATCTCCCGCCACCTGCGGCTCCTCGTCGAGTCCGACGTGCTGTCACGTTATCAGGAAGGCGCCTGG
The DNA here is from genome assembly GCA_964249395.1 of uncultured Rhizobiaceae bacterium. Classification (GTDB taxonomy): domain Bacteria; phylum Pseudomonadota; class Alphaproteobacteria; order Rhizobiales; family Rhizobiaceae; genus Plantimonas. The sequence goes on along the minus strand of CAXUCL010000032.1, from coordinate 567 downwards.
GCCTATTTTCGCGTCACGGAAGCGTTCGGGCCCGCTTCGCTCGCCGCCGCGGTGCTGCGGCTGGTCGGCGACGGCGATCCGATGCTCGCCCGCGACCTGGATCGTCTGGAGGCGATCCGCCGGCAACGGGCCGAGCGCGCCGCGGCCTACTTCGCGCGCAACGCGGAGCGTTGGGACCGACTGCGCCTGCTCCACGTCGCGGACGCGGAGGTCGAAGCGGCGCTGCTCGACGCCATCGGTCCGGCCGACTTCGACGACTTCCTCGACATCGGCACCGGCACGGGCCGGCTGCTCGAGCTTCTGGCGCCGCGGGCCAAGCGCGCGGTCGGCGTCGACGCGTCGCGCGCCATGCTGCAGTTCGCGCGGGCCAAGCTCGACGCCGCGGGCATCGAGAACGCGCAGGTCCGCCAAGGCGACTGCTACAGCCTGCCGCTGCCGCGCGGCGGCTTCGACCTCGTGACGATCCATCAGGTACTGCACTACCTCGACGACCCGGCCGCCGCCGTCGCGGAAGCCGCGGCGATGCTGCGGCCGGCGGGCGTCCTGGCCATCGTCGACTTCGCGCCG
>CAXUCL010000031.1:15842-19389 GCA_964249395.1 uncultured Rhizobiaceae bacterium | reverse complement strand
GGTCAGCCCGGCCCGGGGGGGTACCCCGGGGGCGGGGGCCGGGGGGGGGGGGCGGGCCGCGCGGGCGCGCGCGGCCCGTTCGCGGTCATCAGAACCGGGTGGAGAAGCCGAACGACAGTTCCTGCTTCCGGTCGAACTCCTCCTCCAAGAACGGGTGGCTGTAGTTCACGCGCAACGGACCGAACGGCGACGCCCAGATGATGCCGACGCCGGCCGCCGCCCGAACGTCCAGCCCGGAGCCGACGACGCCGACCTCGTCCTCGAAGTCCGTGCCCCAGAGCGTGCCCGCATCGGCGAACACGGCGCCCCGGAAGCCGAAGTCGCGCGAGATGAGCGGCAACGGGAAGGTCGCTTCGGCCGAGGCGTTCAGATAGTTCTCGCCGCCGATCGCGACGCCGCGGCCGACGCGGTTGCCATCCTCGTCCAGCTCGAACTGGCGCGGGCCGATACCCTTCGTGTCGAAGCCGCGGACGATGTCCTGACCCTTGAAGAAGTTGTCGAACACGCGCAGGTCGTCGCCGAACCCGAGGACGTTGCCGCCGCCGGCGCTGAGCTGCCCGATGACATCGTATTCCTCGACCAGCTGCTTGAAGTAGGACGCCTTGCCAGTGGTCTTGAGGAAGTTCGCGTCGCCGCCGATGCCGGCGACTTCCTGGCCGATCGTCGCCAGGAAGCCGTTGCGCGGCTCGGAGGAGGAGTCGAGCGTGTTGTAGGTCAGCGCGTAGGAGATCGACGACGTCGTGTAGGGGCTTTCGCAGATCGCGGCGTTGATGATGCGCGAACGCGTGTATTTCGGCGCGTTGGAGAAGTCCGTGGCGTCGCCCGTCGTGTTGTCGGAAACGAAGTCCTCCGGATCGGGATCGTCGCAGGTCTGCCGCAGGACGTCCGACGGGCCGTCGTAATCGTCGTCGACCGCGACGAGCTGCAGTCCGGGCGTGTTCGGGTCCGCGTCGACGAAGGTTTCGCCGTTGGCGCCCTCCACCGTCTGGAACTCGCCCAAGCGGCGGCCTTCGTCGTCGCCGAACTCCTCCGACTTGAAGTTGTAGGCGACCTGGGCCGTCAGCTCCGTCGTGATCGGTGCGGCGACGCGCAAATCGCCGCCGATGCGCTCGACGTCGTAGGATTCCGACGTGTTCTTCGTCGTGTAGATGTCGAAGCCCGCCGCCAAGCGCCGGCCGAGGAAGTACGGCTCGGTGAAGGACAACTGGTAGCTCGTGGTGTCGGCGCCGAAGCCGGCGGACACCTTCACGAACTGGCCGCGGCCGAGGAAGTTGCGCTCCGTGATGCCGATCTCGGCCACCGGGCCGTCCGACTCGCCGCCGGTCGTGTAGCCGCCGCCGATCGAGAACTCGCCGGTCGACTTCTCGACGACGTCGACCACCACCACCACGCGGTCGGACTCCGAACCCGGCGCCGTCGAGATGTTGACCTTCTCGAAGAAGCCGAGACGCTCCAGGCGCTGCTTGGCGCGCTGCACCAGAACCTGATTGAAGGCGTCGCCCTCCGACACGTCGAACTCGCGGCGGATGACGTAGTCGCGGGTCTTGGTGTTGCCACGCACTTCCAGGCGCTCGATGTAGGCGCGCGGCCCCTGATCGATGACGTAGTTGACCGAGATCGTGCGGTTGGTGAAGTCGCGGTCGCCGCGCGGCGTGACCTGCGCGAAGGCGAAGCCATCGGCCGCGACGCGGTTCGTCAGGGCGACGAGCGACTCCTCGATCCGCTGCGCGCTGTAGACGTCGCCGGTCTCGGTCTTGAGGACGCCCTGGAGCGTCGAGCCGTCGATGCCGGGAATGGTCGAGTCGACGCTGACGTTGCCGAACGTGTAGCGCTCGCCTTCCTCGACGGTGAAGGTGATGAAGTAGCGGTTCTCGGCCTCGTTCAGGTCGGCCGTCGCCGAGACGACGCGGAAGTCCGCGTAGCCGCGGTTGAAGTAGAAGCGGCGCAGCGTCTCCTCGTCGGCCCGCAGCCGGTCGTTGTCGTAGACGTCGTTGCGCTGCAGGAAGCTGAGGATGCCCGACTCGCGCAGCGCGATCACCTCCTTCAAGCGGCCGTCGCCGAAGGCGTTGTTGCCGACGAAGTCGATCTGGGCGATCTTCGTCCGGTCGCCCTCGTTAATCTCGAACACGACGTTGACGCGGTTGTTCTCGATCGGCGCGGTGCGGACGGAAACGGTGGCGTCGCTGCGGCCGATGCGGGTGTAGGCCTCCTGGATCGCCGCGACGTCGCTTTCCGCGGTGGCCTGCGAGTAGGCGCCGCGCGACGCGGTCTGCACGGCGGCGGTGAGCTGCTCGTCCTTGAGCCGAGAATTGCCCTGGAACAGGACTTGGTTGACGATCTGGTTCTCGTTGACCTCGACGACGACCGTGCCGCCCTGCTGGTTGATGCGGACGTCGGAGAACAGGCCGGTGGAATAAAGCTTGCGGACGCCCTCGTCGAGGTCGGCGTCCGTGGTGTTCTGGCCGGGGCGGATGGACAGGAGGTTGCGGATCGTGTCCGCTTCGACGCGCTGGTTGCCCCGCACGTCGACGCGGCTGACGACCGCCGCTTCAGCCGTGCCGACGAACCCGACCGAGGTTGCGAGGACCGTCGAGGAAAGCGCCAGCGCCGACACGGCCCGAAGCAACTTTGATCCAGCCGTCATAGGCTTCGCCACCCTTCATTCACCCCTTCGCGGCCTGCCGCCAGGGCATTCCGCATCTCGCCTTTTACCGGCTTTGCCCCGGCGTTCAAGCAAAGTGCCGTTAATCCCTTGAGGAATCGGAAAGGCGTTGCATCACCGCCACTCCGCGGGAAAAGCATGGTTAACGAACGGTTGCCGGTTCCGAGGCTCGCCAGCCTCAGGTCAGGTCGTTCCAGAAGGCGAACACCATCAGCGACAGAACCAGCACGAGGCCGATGCGGAAGCCGGCTTCCTGCAGGCGCTCGCTCAACGGGCGCCCGCGCACGGCCTCGGCGGCGTAGAACATCAGGTGGCCCCCGTCGAGCAGGGGCACCGGCAGCAGGTTCAGGAGGCCGATCGAGATGGAAAGCTGCGCCGCGAGCAGCATGATCGCCCCGAAGCCGATCGTCGCGACCTGACCGGAGATCTCGGCGATCCGCACGGGACCGCCGATCTGGTCGGCACCCTGGCCGGTGGAGAAGATGTTGCCGATGAAGCCGGCGGTCGCCTTGGTGAAGAACCAGGTCTGCGAAACGCCGTAGCCCAGCGAGTCGACCAGCCCGACCGGTTCGACCCGGAAGTCGGCCGTTTCCCGGTTGGCGCCGAGGCCGAGCAGCGGCCCTTCGAAGGTGTTCCCGAACGGGTCGGTCTGCTTCACCATGCGCGGCGTGATCGTGAGATCGAGCCTTTGCTCGCCGCGCTGGATGCCGACCGCGATCGGCTCGCTCGGATTGAGCGCGACGTGCTCGCGGATGTCCTCGAAATACTCGATCGCCTCGCCGTCGAGCGAGACGATCCGGTCCCCCGGCCGCACCCCCGCCCCGGCGCCCGGCGACTCCGCCGGCCCCGCCCACCCCCCCCCCTTTCCGACCCGCCCGCCGCTGC
>CAXUCL010000031.1:0-15832 GCA_964249395.1 uncultured Rhizobiaceae bacterium | reverse complement strand
GCTAGCGCCGCGCGGGCGTGCGAGACTAGCGGGCCCCCCGGCCCCCCGCCGGCCGGGGGGGCCGGCGAGTCGGCCGTCACCTCGGACACGACCGGATTGCCGACGGGCCGGCCGTTGAAGAACACGACGCCGGCGAAGATCAGCACCGCGAGGATGAAGTTCGCGATCGGGCCCGCGGCGACGGTCGCGGCCCGCCGGCCGACGCTTTTCGCCGGGAACGCCTGCGCGCGGTCCGCGTCCGTCATGGCGCGGACGCCCTTCCCGTCGGGCACGCCCGCGACGTTCTCGTCGCCGAAGAACTTCACGTAGCCGCCGAGCGGAATGGCGCAGAGCTTCCAGCGCGTGCCCGACCGGTCCGTGACCCCGACGAGCTCCGGCCCGAAGCCGACGGCGAAGGCCAGCACGCGGATGCCGCACAGCCGACCGACGGCGTAGTGGCCGAGCTCGTGGAAGAAGACGATCACGGTCAGCACGAACAGGAACGGCACGATCCGGATCAGGACGTTGTCCCAAAGGATGTCGAAGCCGGCCAGGAAATCCATTCCAGTCGTCCTTTCGAGATGCGCGCGACCCCTAGAGAGTGGGGAGCGGGCGTCGGCGAGCCAAGCGAAACGGCGCGCCGATGGCAAGCCCCGGTTCTCGCCGGATCGTTAGTGGAACGTGAAGATGGCGCGGGCGGGGTGCTCGAAGCCTGCGACCAGCATTCCGACAAGCCAGGCGAAGCCCATCGCGACGACGAGGGCGTCGATGCGGTCCATCAGCCCGCCGTGGCCGGGTATGAGCCGGCCGGAATCCTTGACGCCGAACCGGCGCTTGACCCAGGACTCGAAGAAGTCGCCCGCCTGCCCCAGCACCGACAGGATGGCGGTGAGAAGCAGGATCAACCAGCTGAAGGCGCCGTCCACGAAGACGTAGAAGGCCATGCCGAACGCGACGCCGGCGAGAAGACCGCCGATCGAGCCGGAGATCGTCTTCTTCGGCGAGATGGCCGGCAGGATCTTCGGCCCGCCGATCGTGCGGCCGGTGAAATACGCGAAGATGTCGGTCGGCCAGACGACGAACACGATCAGCGACATCGCCGCGAGGCCGGCGAGGTCGTCGCTGCGCAGCATGCCCGGCGCCAGCGAGGCGAAGGCCGCGTAGACGAGTCCGCCGACCACCCAGTCGGCCCGGCGCTCGCCCCGGTCCACGAGGGCGATGAACAGGCCGGCCGCGACCAGCACCGCGACCGACGCGGCATTCCACCCGAACAGGAAGGCGACCAGGCTGACGAAGAGCGCCCGCTGCGCGAAGTCGAAGACCGGCCCGGCGCGGTTGGCGCGGGTCATCCGCGACCATTCGGAGAAGACGATCAAGCCGCTGCAACAGCAGAGAACCCGGAAGGGCCAGCCGCCGACGATGAGCAGTCCGAGGGAAACGAGGGCGAGGATCACCGCCGAGATCAGGCGCGAACGCAGGTCCGACCAGGTCGGCGCGTTGACGATCCGCGCGATGCCGAGGCCCATGCCCTAGGACGCGATCTCGCGCGACCGCCGCTTCGGCGGCCTGTCGCGCGCCGCGAACTCGCTGAGCGCGTCCTGAAAGGCCTTGCGGTCGAAGTCCGGCCACATGCAAGGCAGGAACACGTATTCCGCGTAGGCCGCCTGCCAAAGCAGGAAGTTCGACAGCCGCATCTCACCACTGGTGCGGATCACGAGGTCCGGGTCGGGAATGCCGGCCGTGTCCATGTGCCGGTCGATCGTGTCGGCCGTGATGGATTCGGGGGCCAGGAGACCGGCGGCGACCTTCTCGGCGACGCGCCGGGTCGCGCGCGCCATCTCCTCGCGCGCGCCGTAGTTGAAGGCGATCACCAAGGTCGTCTCGGTGTTCTGCCGCGTCAAGTTCTCCGCTTCTTCCAAGAGGGTGAGGATGTCGGGTGACAGGTTGTCCCGCGCGCCGATCACCCGGACCCGGACGCCTTCCTTGTGCAGGTCGGCGAGGTCGCGGCGGATGAAGAGCTTCAGGAGGCCCATCAGCTCGTTCACTTCCTGCGGCGGCCGACGCCAGTTCTCGGACGAGAAGGCGAACAGCGTCAGGTAGGCGATGCCGAGCTCGCCCGCGGCCCGCACGGCGTCGCGCACGGCCTCCACGCCGCGACGGTGGCCGAGCGTGCGCGGCATGCCCCGCGCCTGTGCCCACCGGCCGTTGCCGTCCATGATAATCGCGACGTGTTGCGGGTACCGCACCTGGTCCATCTCCGGCTTGCGCCCTTCGGCCGACCCGCGCCGCGGCCGGCATCAGGCCGCTTCGGTCGCGGCCCGTCAATACGCAACTACACCTGGAGGATTTCGGCTTCCTTGTGGGAAAGCGTGCGATCCATCTCGACCATCGTTTCGTCGGTCATCTTCTGCACGCGCTCGGCGAACTGCCGGCTCTCGTCCTGACCGAGCTCGCCATCCTTCTCCAACTTCTTCAGCGCGTCCATGCCGTCGCGGCGCACGTGCCGGGCCGCGACCTTGGCGTTCTCGGCGTAGGTGCCGGCGACCTTCACCAGTTCCTTGCGCCGCTGCTCGTTGAGCTCGGGCAGCGGGATGCGAAGCGTCGTGCCGTCCGTGATCGGGTTGAGCCCGAGGTTCGAGTCCCGGATCGCCCGCTCCACCTTGCCGACGAGCGTCTTGTCCCAGACGCTGACCGAAAGCATCCGCGGCTCCGGCACCGACACGTTCGCGACCTGGTTGAGCGGCGTGGAGGCGCCGTAGGCGTCGACGTTGATCGGGTCGAGCAGGTTCGCCGAAGCGCGGCCGGTGCGAAGGCCCGAGAGGTCGTGCTTCAGCGCCGCGACCGCTCCGTCCATGCGGCGCTTGATCTCGTTGAAGTCGAAATCGGCCATCTGTCTCCTCTCGCGGTCGTCGGACGCGGGCCGGCTCGGCCGGAGCGTCGCGTGAAGTTCAGTCGGACACAAGCGTCGAGCGCCCGTGCCCTTGCAGGATCTGCGCGAAGCCGCCGGGCTCGTGGATCGAGAACACCACGACCGGGATGCGGTTCTCGCGCGTCAGCGCCACGGCGGCGACGTCCATGATGGCGAGGCCGCGCAAGAGCACCTCGTCGTGCGTCAGCTTGTCGAAGCGCGTGGCGTCCGGGTTCTTCTTCGGGTCCTCGCTGTAGATGCCGTCGACCTGCGTGCCCTTGAACAACGCTTCGGCGCCCATCTCGGCGGCGCGCAGCGCGGCGGCCGAATCGGTCGTGAAGAACGGGTTGCCGGTGCCGCCCGCGAAGATCACGACGCGGCCGGCCTCGGCGTGCGCGAGCGCCACGCGCTGCGAGAAGCTTTCGCAGATCTCCGGCATGGCGATGGCGGACAGGACGATCGCGTCGATCCCGAGCTTGGTGAGGGAGGTGCGGAGCGCCAGCGCGTTGATGACGGTCGCCAGCATGCCCATGTGGTCGCCGGTCACGCGCTCGCCGCCCTTCGAGGCGACGGCGACGCCGCGGAAGATGTTGCCACCGCCGATCACCACGGAGATGGCGATGCCAAGCGACCGCGCTTCGGCGATGTCGCGGGCGATCCGGTCGGCGACGGCGACGTCGATCCCGAACCCCTGCCCGCCCATCAGCGCTTCGCCGGAAACCTTCAGGAGAACGCGCTTGAAGCGTATGTCCGTCGCCATCGGGTCCCCTGTCCGGTTCGGGCCTTGCGATACAACAGGGGCGCCGGCTTGGGAAGCGGACGCCCCTGCTGCGATTGAAGCGCCGGAACGCGTTATTTCTTGCCGGCAGCCGCCGCGACTTCCGCCGCGAAGTCGCTCTTCTCGCGCTCGATCCCCTCGCCGAGGGCGAACCGCACGAAGCCCGCGATCCTGGCCGGCCCGCCGAACTCCTTCTCGGCCTCCTTCAGCGCCTGTCCGACGGTGAGGTCCGGGTTGATGACGAAGGCCTGGCTGAGCAACACCGACTCCTCGTAGAACTTGCGCATGCGGCCATCGACCATCTTCTCGATGATGGTCTCCGGCTTGCCGGATGCGCGGGACTGCTCGACGAAGATCGCGCGCTCGCGCTCGGCGACGGCCGGGTCCACCTCGTCGGCGGTCAGCGCCAGCGGGTTGGTCGCCGCGACGTGCATGGCGACCTGACGCCCGAACGCGAACAGGGCGGTCTCGTCCCCAGCCGACTCGATCGCGACGAGGACGCCCATCTTGCCGAGCCCTTCGGCGACCTGGTTGTGGATGTAGGTGGCGACGACGCCCTCGCCGACCGCAAGACGCTTGGCGCGGCGCAGCGTCATGTTCTCGCCGATGGTGCCGACGGCCTCGGCGATCGTTTCGGACACGGTCTTGCTCGATCCCGGATAGGCGGCCGCGCCGACCGCCTCGACCGTGCCGTCGGTCGACAGCCCCGTTTCGGCGATCTGGCGGACCATCGTCTGGAACGCGTCGTTGCGGGCGACGAAGTCCGTTTCCGAGTTGACCTCGACGATGACCGCCTCGTTCTTCGCCGACGCGACGCCGATCAGGCCTTCGGCCGCGGTGCGTCCGGACTTCTTGTCGGCCTTGGCGATGCCCTTGGCGCGAAGCCAGTCGACCGCGGCCTCCATGTCGCCGCTGGTTTCGGCCAGCGCGGTCTTGCAGTCCATCATGCCTGCGCCGGACTTCTCGCGCAGTTCCTTCACCTGTGCTGCGGTTACGGTCATTGGATCGGCCTCATACGAAACGGGACAAGCGCACCCTCGCGCCGGAGGGCGGAGGATGCGCGAAGACTACGACGGCGCGACGCCGCGGGGATATCGGAAGGCGCCGGCGGCGCGAACCGCCGGCTGACGGCGTCAGGCCGCGGCGGTTTGGACGTTCTCCGGAACGTCGTCGGCGAGCGCGCCGGACGCCGAGGACTGTTCCGGCATCGCGAGGTCTTCCGCCGGAGCCTCGACGGCCGCGCCGGTGTCGACGCCCATGGCGCCCGCCTGCCGGCCGATGCCGTCCACGGCCGCCTTGGCGATCAGGTCGCAGTAGAGCGCGATGGCGCGCGACGCGTCGTCGTTGCCGGGGATCGGGAAGTCGACAAGGTCCGGGTTGCAGTTGGAGTCGACCACCGCGACCACCGGGATCTTGAGGCGCTTAGCCTCCTCGATGGCGATCGCTTCCTTGTTGGTGTCGATCACGAAGATCATGTCCGGCGTGCCGCCCATGTCGCGGATGCCGCCGAGCGCCCGGTCGAGCTTGTCGCGCTCGCGCTGCAGCGTCAGGCGCTCCTTCTTGGTGAAGCCCTGCGCTTCGCCGGCCAGCATCTCGTCGAGCTTGCGCAGGCGCGCGATCGAGTTGGAGATGGTCTTCCAGTTGGTCAGCATGCCGCCGAGCCACCGGGCGTTGACGTAGTACTGCGCCGAGCGCTGCGCCGCGTCCGCGACGATCTCCGACGCCTGCCGCTTGGTGCCGACGAACAGGACGCGGCCGCCTTTGGCGACGGCGTTCGACACGGCCTGCAGCGCCGTGTGCAGCATCGGCACGGTCTGCGCGAGGTCGAGGATGTGGATGTTGTTGCGGGTGCCGAAGATGTAGGGCGACATCTTCGGGTTCCAGCGGTGCGTCTGGTGGCCGAAGTGGACGCCGGCTTCGAGGAGCTGGCGCATGGAGTAGTCGGGCAGTGCCATCGCGTTTCGTGCCTTTCCGGTTGAGCCTCCACGGAAACCAGACGGCGGCGCCGTCACCGGTGGACTTCCCGCCGGACGAGCCGGACCAAGGAAGTCGAATTCCGTGTGTGGAATGGCCGCGCCCATACATGAATGGCGGGGGTTGGGCAAGGATGGTCCGCCATTCGCGCCTCCTGTTCGGGAGGCGGGCGCCCTTCCCTCTCCCGGATTGGGGGAAGCGTCCGAAGGACGGGCGAGACGCGTGGCTCGCCCAGGGGACGCGAAGCGGCCGGATGAGGGGTCCAGGACGTTTGCGGTTGTTCGAGGGCGCCCATCGGCTCCGCCGACCCCTCATCCCCTGCCGGACCTTCTCCCCGCCGGGGAGAAGAAGGCGGTTGCGGTGGTGGCGCTTGTCGCCGGAGATGCTTCACGGCTCCTCGCTGCGCGATACGTCCGTCGTCGGCGTGCTCGCGCATGGTCGCGCTTGTCGCCGGACATGCGTCCCCGTTCCCGCAGGCCGTTCCGGCTCCGGGCTGGTGCGGGTAGTCGTGTGCTCCGTCCATCATCTGATGGGCGGCGGGCGCCGCGGGCGAAGCCCTGCGACGGTTGGGTGTTCGTCAAACGGCTCGCCTTCGGCGCCCGCGCGGGTGTCTCGCAACGCTTGTCGCCAGGTGCCTGCCTGGCGTCCCCATGGCCTTCGGCGAAGGGGCTCACCTTCGCCTCAAGGGCGTGATCCGACCATTGTCCCAGCCACACGTTGGCCTTGCGGGTTCCTCGGCTTGCTCCCGGACCCGTTCAACACGGGACCGGCCACGGTTTACGTCGGCCGGGCACCGCGCTCCTCCGGAAGGAGCGCCACGCCTGGACCCGCCCGCCGCCCCGTTCGGATGGGCGCGACCGATCACCGGGATCGTTCGGGCGGGGCGGCGGTAAGAGGAGGATACGAGAAGGGGGCGGGGGCGGGGATAAGTTTTTCGTCGGCACGGCCGTTCGGTGCGCCGGAAACGGCGCGGCTGCGGCGGCGGCGGCTGCAACGCTGCGGCATGGGTCCCGGCTCAAGGCCGGGATGACGAACCGGAGAAGGCGGCGCTTCCTTTGCACGGAGGGGGCGGCGGACGTCATTCCCTCATCCCCCTGCCGGGACCTTCTCCCGGCTCGGGAGAAGGAGAGAACGTCCAGGCGAGCCGCTCGTCTCGGCTACCCTTTGGGCTCTCCCAGCTTAGGACAGGCAAACGGTGTCCAGGCGAGGCGTTCGGCTTCATCGCCGTTCGGGGTCTCCCGACCCGAGAGAAGGGAAACGCGTCCGGGCTCCGGCGGTCAGTCCATCGCGTAGGGGACGACGCGGCCGGCTGCCAGGGTGATGACGCGGTCCATGCGGGCGGCGAGTTCGTGGTTGTGGGTGGCGATCAGGGCGGCGACGCCGGACTGGCGCACCAGCGCGGTCAGGGCGTCGAAGACGTAGTGCGCCGTCTTCGGGTCGAGGTTGCCGGTCGGCTCGTCCGCGAGGAGCACGTAAGGGTTGTTGGCAACGGCGCGGGCGATGGCCACGCGCTGCTGCTCGCCGCCGGACAGTTCCGCCGGGCGGTGCGCACCGCGCTTGCCGATCCGCATGTAGTCGAGGAGCTGCCGGGCGCGCTCCGTCGCTTCGCGGTGCGGCAGGCCGCCGATCAGCTGCGGCATCATGATGTTCTCGATCGCCGAGAACTCGGGCAGCAGGTGGTGGAACTGGTAGACGAAGCCGATCGAGCGGCGGCGCATTTCGGTGCGCCGGCCGTCGTCGAGCGTGCCGCAGGCCTCGCCGTTGACGAAGACCTCGCCGTTGTCGGGCCGCTCCAACAGGCCAGCGATGTGCAGGAGCGTCGACTTGCCCGTGCCGGACGGCGCCACGAGCGCCACCATCTCGCCTGGCGCGATGACGAAGTCGACCTCGGTCAGGACATCGAGCCGGGTCTCGCCCTCGCCGAAGTGCCGGGCGATCCGCTCCAATCGCAGGGAAGGCGGCGCGGCGCTCATTCGTAGCGCAGCGCCTCGACTGGATCGAGCTTCGAGGCCTTCCAGGACGGCAGGACCGTCGCCAGGAACGACAGGCCGAGCGCCAGCGCGACGACGCTGACGACTTCGCCGCCGTCGATCTCGGCCGGCAGCTTCGACAGGAAATAGAACTGCGGGTTGAACAAGACGGTGCCGGAGACCCAGGAGAAGAACTGCCGGATCGCCTCGATGTTCAGGCAGAACACGACGCCGAGCACGAAGCCGGCGATGGTGCCGGCGACGCCGATCGCCGCGCCGGTGATGAAGAACACCCGCATCACCGAGCCGCGCGTCGCGCCCATGGTGCGAAGGATCGCGATGTCGCGGCCCTTGTCCTTCACCAGCATGAACAGGCCGGAGATGATGTTCAGCGCCGCAACGAGGATGATCAACGTCAGGATGATGAACATGACGTTCCGCTCGACCTGCAGCGCCGAGAAGAAGGCCTGGTTGTCGGTCTGCCAGGTGGTCGTGTAGTTCTGCCGCTCGGCCGACCGCTCGATCGCCGGCTGCAAGTCGGCGACCTCGTCCGGGTCGGCGGTGAAGATCTCGATCGATCCGGCCCGGCCCTCCTGGTTGAAGAAGAGCTGCGCCTCGGCCAGCGGTATGTAGATGTAGGCAGCGTCGAAGTCCGACAGGCCGATCTCGAAAATGGCGGTCACCGGGTAGGCCTTCACCCGGGGCACGGTGCCGAGCGGCGTCGAGTCGCCTTCGGGCGCGATCAGCGTGATCTGGTCGCCGAGCTGCAGCGCGAGCCCCTGCGCGAGCCGGCTGCCGATCGCCACGCCGCCGGCCTGGTCGAAGTCATCGATCGTGCCGGCCTTGATGTTGGAGGCGACGGGCGCGAGGCGCTGCAGATCCTCGCCGCGCACGCCCTTCACCAGACTGAACGATTTGGCGACGCTGAGGCCCGTGGTCAGCACCTGCCCGTCCACCACGGGCATGGCGAAGGTCACGCCCGGCACGCGCGCCACCCGCTCGGCGACTTCGGCGTAGTCGGTCAGCGGCGTGTCGATGTCGCGCAGGACGATGTGGCCGTTGATGCCGAGGATGCGCGTCTGCAGCTCGGCCCGGAAGCCGTTCATCACCGACATGACGATGATGAGGGCGGCGACGCCGAGCATGATGCCGACGAAGGAGAAGCCGGCGATCACCGACACGCCGGCGTCGCGGCGGCGCGAGCGCAGGTAGCGCCCGGCGATCATCCATTCGAAGCGCGAGAACGGCTTCGTCTTCGGTGCGGCCGCCGGGTGGACCGCGGCATCGAGCGTCGCGGCCGCGGTCATGCGGCGAGCCGGCGGACGACATCGCCCATCGGCAGCGTTTCGCGCGCGCCGCCGGCCCGGACCTTCACCTCCGCCTCGCCGCTCTTCGCGCCGCGCGGCCCGACGATGACCTGCGCGGGCAGGCCGATGAGGTCCATCGTCGCGAACTTGGCGCCGGCGCGGGCGTCCTCGTCGTCGAGGAGTACGTCGTGGCCGGCGCGGCCGAGCTCGGCGTAGAGCGTTTCGCAAGCCGCGTCGCAGTGCGGGTCGCCCGGCTTCATGTTGACGATGCCGACGTCGAAGGGCGCGACGCTGCGCGGCCAGACGATGCCGGCCTCGTCGTGGCTCGCCTCGATGATCGCCGCGATCAGCCGGCTCGGTCCAATGCCGTAGGACCCCATGTGGACGGGCGCCTCGCGGCCTTCCGGACCGGTGACGGTCGCGCCCATCGCCGCGGAATACTTGGTGCCGAAGTAGAAGATGTGGCCGACCTCGATGCCGCGCGCGGCGAGCTTGTCGGCCTCGGAGAGCGCGTCCCACGCGGCCGCGTCGTGCATCTCGTCGGTCGCGGCGTAGGGCGTCGTCCAATCGCGGACGATCGTCGCGAGCTGGTCCGCGTCGCGGAAGTCGACGTCCTCGGGCGGCGTCCGCAGGTTGAGATAGTCGCGGTGGCAGAACACCTCGCTCTCGCCGGTGGACGCGAGGATGATGAACTCGTGGCTGAGGTCGCCGCCGATCGGACCGGTGTCGGCGCGCATCGGGATCGCCTGCAGGCCGAGCCGCGCGAAGGTGCGAAGATACGCTACGAACATGCGGTTGTAGGCGACGCGGGCGGCGTTCTCGTCGACGTCGAAGGAGTAGGCGTCCTTCATCAGGAACTCGCGCGAGCGCATGACGCCGAAGCGCGGCCGCACCTCGTCGCGGAACTTCCACTGGATGTGGTAGAGGTTCAACGGCAGGTCCTTGTAGGAGCGGACGTAGGACCGGAAGATGTCGGTCACCATCTCCTCGTTGGTCGGGCCGTAAAGCAGGTCGCGTTCGTGCCGGTCGCGGATGCGCAGCATCTCCTTGCCGTAGTCCTCGTAGCGGCCGCTTTCCCGCCAAAGGTCGGCCGACTGGATCGTCGGCATCATGACCTCCAGCGCCCCGGCCCGGTTCTGCTCCTCGCGCACGATGCGGCAGACCTTGTCGAGCACGCGCTTGCCGAGCGGCAGGAACGAATAGATGCCGGCCGCCTGCTGGCGGATCATGCCCGAACGCAACATCAGCCGATGCGAGACGATCTCCGCCTCTTTCGGCGTTTCCTTCATGATCGGCAGGAAGAACTGCGACAACCGCATCGGGCGAGGAACTTTCGAGACGGACGTCAAGACGTCGAGGCGACGGTATGAAACGCCAAGATGGCGCGGGGATGGTGTGAAGCGTGCCGGAACCGAGCTGCGTCGCCGAGGCTCTTACCGTCCGGGAGCGGACTTGAAAAGCGCGTCCGCCCCGTGCCCGTCGGGCGGGCAGGCACCGCCTGTCGTTTCATCGTTTCGCGATCACGCCCTTCGCTTCCGGTGAAAACCTCGTGACAAAGCGCGGACGCTTGGATACGGTCCTGCCTCATAAACCGGGCCGGCAAGGCCAACCAAACGCGGTTCCGTCTCGGGAGGACGTGGTTTTCGGCGCGGACGATCCGCTGCCCCGAACAACAGTTTCGGCGTGAAACCCGGACCGCTTCTTCAAACCATGCAAGGCTTCGGCCTTGCATTTTTTTTTGGGCGGTGTGGGTCGCGTCAGTTCTGCGTCTCGAAGATCGCCGGCAGGCTGTCGACGCCGACGCCCCAGACTTCCGTGACGAGGTAGAAGACCGCGAAGATGACGGCCGAAACGAGCGTCGTCCACAGCGCCTTCCGGCCGAAGCTGAAGCGGGTCGGCGCGCCGTGCTCGGTGCCGAGCACGATGTCGTCGTCGTCGCGTTGCGAGCGCATGCCGATCGGCAGGATCGCGAACAAGGCCGTCCACCAGATGATGAAGTAGATGGCGAGCGCCGTGACGATGCCCATGCGTCGTTCGCTCCCTGTCCGGCGGGCCGCGCCTAATCGAGGCCCGGCCCGTTTCGCCTCAGCCGCTGCGCGTCACGAACACGGTGATGATCGGCTTCTTCCCCCAAGCGGCGTTGGTGGCCGAGCGCGTGGCGCGGCGGGCAGCCTCGCGCACGAGGTCGAGATCCTTCCGGCGCTGTCGCGGGATGCTTTCCACGGCGTCGCCGACGGCGTCGATCAGCAGCTCCTCCAGGTCCTCGCCCTCCCGGTCGCGCCGCGGCATGCCGATGCAAACGACGTCCGGGTCCTCGCGAAGCTCGAGGTTGGCCGCAAGCTCGACGAGAACGGTGACGTGGCCGGCGAAGGACAGGCGCCGCCGGTCGACGATGCCCATCTCCTCCTCGTTGCCGACGAGGTGGCCGTCCTTGTAGAAGCGGCCGAACGGCACTTCGTCGACGACCTCGACGGCGCCGGGCGCCAATCGCAGCATCCGGCCGTCGCGGGCGCGGCCGATCTCCTTGATCCCGAGCGATGCGGCGAGCTCGGCATGGGCGCGCAGGTGCGCCGGCTCGCCGTGCACCGGCACCGCGATGCGCGGCTTGATCCAGTCGTACATCTGCCGGAGCTCGGCGCGGCGCGGGTGGCCGGAAACGTGGACCAACGCGTCGCGGTCCTCGAGGATGCTGACCCCGCGCTCGATGAGCTGGTTCTGGATGTCGATGATGCCGCGCTCGTTGCCGGGAATGGTGCGGGACGAGAAGATCACGAGGTCGTCCTTCGACAGGGCGACCTGCGGATGGTCGTCGCGGGCGATGCGGGCCAAGGCGGCGCGCGGCTCGCCCTGGCTGCCGGTCAGCAGGATCACCGCCTTGTCGCGCGGCAGGTAGCCGAACTGGGTCTCGTCCACGAAGGGCGGCACGCCGTCGAGGTAGCCGAGCTCGCTCGCGACGTCGACGACGCGCCGCATCGAGCGACCCATGATGAGGGTCTGCCGTCCCGCTTCCGCCGCCGCCAGCGCCACGGCGCGCAGGCGGCCGACATTGGAGGAGAAAGTAGTGACGGCGACGCGGCCGGGCGCCTTGCGGATGATGTCGGTGAGCGATGCGCCGACCTCCGACTCGGACGGCGACACGCCCTCGCGCATCGCGTTGGTCGAGTCGCAGACGAGCGCCAGCACGCCCTCACCGCCGATCTCGCGCAAACGCTTTTCGTCGGTCGGCTGACCGAGCGCCGGATGGGCGTCGATCTTCCAGTCGCCAGTGTGCATCACCGTGCCGAGCGGGGTGCGGATCGCCAGCGCGACCGGCTCCGGGATCGAATGGGTGACGTTCACGGCCTCGATCGCGAAGGGGCCGAGGTCGAAGCGATCGCCGGCGCGGAAGATGGTGACGGGGATCTTCGGCGCGCCGGGCTCGCCCTCGCGCTTGGCCTCCAGCATCGCGGCAGTGAAGGGGGTGGCGTAGACCGGCACCTTCAGCCGCGGCCAGAGGTTGAGCAACGCGCCGTAATGGTCTTCGTGCGCGTGGGTGATGACGATCGCCTTGAGGTTGCGCCGCTCGGCTTCCAGAAAGGTGATGTCGGGCAAGACGAGCTCGACGCCGGGAAACTCCGGGCTGGCGAAGGAGACGCCGCAGTCCACGGCGATCCACTCGCGCGCGTCCGGCGGCCCGAACCCGTAGAGGGCGAGGTTCATGCCGATCTCCCCGACGCCCCCAAGCGGCAGGAAGACCAGTTCCGCGTTATTCGTATCCGACATCAAACCCCGACTTCCAGGCGGCGCGCCTCCGATGCCACGGCACCGAAATGAACGTCGCCCGCCGCAATGCACCTCGCCGTTCCGTCCGCCAAGCGGATCACGAACCGGCACTCCTCATCGATCGTCTCGAACACGCCGCGAACGACGTCTCCTTCGGTGCGCACCGCGACCGGCGAACCCAGCCCGGCCGCGCGCCCCAGCCATTTCCTACGGATGTCCGCGAGCCCCCGGCCCTCGCGCCAAAGACGCGCGTTGTCGACCCACGCGTCGGACAATGCAAGGAACAGCGTCGCCGCATCGACGGCCATACCCAGCGTTCTAAGGCTCGTCGTCGGATAGGGAAGGTCGTCCGGATGGCCGACGACGTTGACCCCGATGCCGATCGCCAAGGCGTGGCCGCTGCCGGGAACGAGCGCGGTTTCGAGCAGGATGCCGGAGAACTTCGCACCGTTCGCCAACACGTCGTTCGGCCATTTCAGCGTGAACTTGGTATGGCCGTCAACGCCGGCGCCGTCGATACCGACCGCGGCGCGCCTGCGCGCGAGCACGGCTTCGAGCGCGTCCAACAGCGCGAGGCCGGCGACGAAGCCGAGGGTCGCGGCGGCCGCCAACTCGACCGGCGGCCGGAGAAGCAGCGTCGCAGCGAGATTGCCCGGATCGGTCGACCAGGGTCGTCCGCGACGGCCTCGGCCGGACCGCTGGTGCGGCGAGACGATCCAAAGCTTGCCAGAGTCGCCCGCCCGCGCGCGTTCCAGCCCGAGCGCGTTGGTGGAGTCGATGGTGTCGAAGACTTCGAGCCGATAGCCGGCTTGGCGCGCGATCGGCGAGAGCGAGAACGGCGACAACCGATCAGAGCAGGCTGCGGGCGGCCGCCTGGGCTGCGGCGAGCAGCGGACCCGCGACGAAGATGTAGGCCGGGAAGATGAACAGCGCCGACACCGCCAGCACGCCGCGAAGCTCCAGGCTCGCCGGCTGCAGCGGCGCGACCGGCTCGTCGAACCACATCACCTTTACGATGCGCAGGTAGTAGAACAGGCTGACGACCGAGGTGACGACACCGATCACCGCCAGCGGCCACAGCCCGGCGCCGACCGCCGCCATGAAGACGAAATACTTGGCGATGAAGCCGCCGAGCGGCGGCAGGCCGGCGAGCGAGAGCATCATGATGGTCAGGCCGAGCGCCAGGCCGGGATTGGTCTGCGACAGGCCGTTCAGCTCGTAGACGTCCTCGGTCGCGCTGTCGGCGCGACGCATCATCATGATGAGGGCGAAGGTGCCGAGGGTCATGGCCATGTAGATCGCCATGTAGATGGCGACGCCGCGCACGCCGGCCTCGTCGCCCGCCGACAGTCCAACCAGCGCGTAGCCCATGTGACCGATGGAGGAATAGGCCATCAGCCGCTTGATGTTGCGCTGGCCGATCGCCGCGAAGGCGCCGAAGGCCATCGACAGGATCGAGACGAAGACCAGCACCTGCCGCCAGTCGGACGTGAACGGCCCGAACGCCTCCATCGTGAAGCGGGTCAGGAGCGCCATCGCCGCCACCTTCGGGGCGGAGGCGAAGAACGCGGTGACCGGCGTCGGCGAGCCTTCGTAGACGTCCGGCGTCCACATGTGGAACGGCACGACCGACAGCTTGAACGCGAGCCCGGAGATGACGAACACCAAGCCGACGAGGACGCCGACCGAGCGGTTTTCCGGCGACAGGGCGCGGGCGATGGCGTCGAACTCGATCTGGCCGGTGAAGCCGTAGACCATGGAAGCGCCGTAGAGCAGGATGCCGGACGAGAGGGCGCCGAGGATGAAGTATTTCAGCCCCGCCTCGGTCGACTTCACCGAGTCGCGGTTGAAGGCGGCGACCACGTAGGAGGACAGCGACAGGAGCTCGAGCCCCATGTAGAGGGCGATGAGGTCGTTGGCCGAGACCATCACCATCATGCCAACGGTGGCGAGGCAGATGAGGACCGGGAACTCGAAGCGGTTGAAGTCGCCGGCGTCGGCAAAGCCGACCGTGACGATCATCGCCGCCGCCGAGCCGATCAACACCAGGATCTTCATGAAGCGGGCGAAGGCGTCGAGCTCGAACGAGCCGTCGAAGGCGCGCCCGTCCGGCGTCGCCAAGATCAGCCACAGCGCCGTCGCGATCAGGAGGCCGACGGCGAGCGAGGTCATCAGGCGCGCGGCGCGCTCGCCGGAGAACACGCCGAACATCAACAGCAGCATCGCCCCGACGGCGAGGATGATCTCCGGCGCGGCGATCGTCAGGCTGAGGGACAAGGCTTCGGTCATGATCTCACTCCGTCCCCATCGGGGCCGCGGCGGCGACGGAACGCGACGCGTCGACCGCTGCCGAGTAGCTCTGCACCAGCAAGCCGACGGACGCTTCGGTCACGCGGAACACCGGCATCGGGTAGACGCCGTAGAACACGACGAGGACCGCCAACGGATAGAGCAGCGCCTTCTCGCGAGGGCTGAGGTCGAGAATGTCCTTCAGGTTCTCCTTGGTCAGCGCGCCGAAGATCACCCGGCGGTAGAGCCAGAGCGCGTAGGCGGCCGACCAGATGACGCCCGTCGCCGCGAAGATCGCGACCCAGGTGTTGACGCGGAACACGCCGAGCATGGTCAGGAACTCGCCGACGAAGCCGCTCGTCCCCGGCAGGCCGACGTTCGCCATGGTGAAGATCAGGAAGGCCGCAGCGTAGCCTGGCATCCGGTTCACCAGGCCGCCGTAGGCGTCGATCTCGCGCGTGTGCATCCGGTCGTAGACGACGCCGACGCAAAGGAACAGCGCGCCGGAGATCAGGCCGTGGCTCAGCATCTGGAAGATGGCGCCCTGGATGCCCTGCTCGTTCGCCGCGAAGATGCCCATCGTCACGAAGCCCATGTGGGCGACGGACGAATAGGCGATGAGCTTCTTCATGTCGTCCTGCATCATCGCGGTCAGCGACGTGACGATGATCGCGACGACCGACAGCACGAACACGAAGGTCGAGAAGGTGTCGGAGGCGAGCGGGAACATCGGCAGCGAGAAGCGCAGGAAGCCGTAGCCGCCGAGCTTCAAGAGGATGCCGGCGAGGATCACCGACCCGGCGGTCGGCGCCTCGACGTGCGCGTCCGGCAGCCAGGTGTGGACCGGCCACATCGGCATCTTCAC
>CAXUCL010000030.1:5592-21683 GCA_964249395.1 uncultured Rhizobiaceae bacterium | reverse complement strand
GCCGCGTGGAGGCCGGCGAGTGCCGCGCCGACCGCCCGGCATTCGGCGACGCCCGGCCGGCGCGTCCACATGCCTTCCAGAAAGGTGAACACCGCCGCCGGCCGGCCGGCGAGCTCGCCGAGCGTTTCGCCATCGCGCCGCGCCACCGGCTGCGGGCAGGACAGGCCGCGCGCCGCCAGGTGCCGCATCAGCCCGACGAAGAACGGCAGGTCGGCCTGCGCCACCCGCCGCTCGTAGAGCGTCAGGATGAAGGTGCCCCGCTCCGTCCGGACGAGGAAGTTCGAGTTCTCGACGCCTTCGGCGATGCCCTTGTAGCTGAGCAGGCTCCCCAGATCGTAGGCGGACAGGAAACGGGAAAGCTCCGGCTCCGGGACGTCCGTATAGACGGCCATCGCCTCAAGCGCCGCCGCCGTTGACGAAGGCCATGTCGGCCGCCTCCAACGGCGTTCCGCGCAAGGACCGGACCACGGGGAAGTTCTCGTCCTCCACCGCGGTGCGGACCAGCTCGATGCGCAGCTCGAAGCGCTCGCGCAGCGCGTCGACGATCTCGTCGACGATGATCTCGGGCGCCGAGGCGCCGGCCGACATCGCCAGCGACGCGCCGGCATGGATGCGCTCGAACGGCAGATCGCTCGCGCGCTGGACGAGGCAGGACGCGGCCGCCCCGGCCCGCGTCGCGACCTCGACGAGGCGCATCGAGTTGGAGGAGTTCGGCGCCCCAACGATCAGGAACAGGTCGACGCCGGGCGCGGCGACGCGAACCGCGTCCTGCCGGTTGGTGGTGGCGTAGCAGATCGAGTCCGACGACGGAGCGGTCAGCGCCGGGAACTTCTCGCGCAGCGCGGCGATGACCCCGGCCGTGTCGTCGACCGACAGCGTCGTCTGGGTGACGAAGCCGAGGTTGTCGCGGTCGAGCGGCTCGAAGCCGGCGACGGCGTCTTCGGACTCGATCAGCGTCACGGTGCCCGGCGGCAGCTGGCCCATCGTGCCGACGACTTCC
Organism: uncultured Rhizobiaceae bacterium; assembly: GCA_964249395.1. Taxonomy (GTDB): domain Bacteria; phylum Pseudomonadota; class Alphaproteobacteria; order Rhizobiales; family Rhizobiaceae; genus Plantimonas. The sequence continues at coordinate 20,683 of CAXUCL010000030.1, read as the reverse complement.
GGATGCCCGGCATGGCCGATGAGCAGCACGTGCAACCCGCGCTTGACGTGCAGCATCGCCTGCTTATGGACCTTGGACACCAGCGGGCAGGTCGCGTCGAGGTAGAGCAGCTCGCGCCGCTCGGCTTCGGCCGGCACGGATTTCGGCACGCCGTGCGCCGAGAACACCACCGGCTGGCCATCGTCCGGCACCTGGGTCAGCTCCTTCACGAACACCGCGCCGAGGTTCCTCAACCCCTCCACGACGTAGCGGTTGTGGACGATCTCGTGGCGCACGTAGACCGGCGCGCCGTGTTTCTTCAGCGCCAGCACGACGATCTGGATCGCCCGATCGACGCCGGCGCAGAAGCCGCGCGGCTCGCACAGGCGAAGGGTCAGCGGCGGCTTCGGGACGTCGGAAGGCAAGGCTTGAGGTCCTCGGTCGAGCGGTGGATCGGGCCGGCGTCAACCGGCGCCGCGAGGGGGCGGCACCGGACGCCAGGCGCGGAACACCTGGTAGCCGAGCATTACGGCGAGAACCGCGGCGAGGCCATACCAGGTGAACGCGTATTGCAGGTGGTTGTTCGGGATGTCGATCACGGTGGTGCCGCCGATTGGCCAGCCGCCGGGGGCCCGGCCCGGCCCCGCGTCGATCACGAAGGGCAGCACCGTCGCGCCGGCCGGCAGCGATACGTTCGCCACCATCTCGGGAAGGTTGCGCCAGAAGAACTGGTTGCGGGCGACGTCGTTGGCCGGGGTCAGGACGGACGGCTTCTCGGTGGCGAGGTTGCGGGCGAGGCCGATCACCGTCGCCTCGCCCTCCGTCCGGCCTTCGCGGCGCTTGGCCGGGTCCTTCAGGTCGTAGGGCACGAAGCCGCGGTTGACGAAGACGAAGCGATTTTGGCCGAGGTCGAGCGGCACGTGGACGTTCCAGCCGGCCTGCCCGCCGAAGGTCGACAGGAAGAAGCGCTCGGCGTCGTGCCGGAAGCGCCCGTTCGCCGCGACGCGATAGTATTCGACGTCGTTCGTCCGCTTCTGCAAGTCGGCGATCGCCTCGACGCTGCGCGGCGCCCCGTTGGTGCGCTCCTCGATCTGGCGGACGAGGCCCTGCTTCCAATGCAGGCGCTCGACCTGCCAAGTGCCGAGCGAACACAGGATCGCGAACGCGACGATGCCCAACACGACCGCGACCGCGCCTCGACGCCGCGACGGGGCCCGGACAGCCATCGTCTCGCCGGCGTCAGCCATCGAGCCGCCCTTCCGCCGCGCGGTTGCGGAACTGCAGGCCGATGATGAGGCCCTTCAGGTAGCGCATCAGCGGCAGGCTCAACACCACCGTCAGCGGCAGCCAGAGCAGGAGGTGGAGCCAGACCGGCGGTGCGTAAGTGATCTCCAGCCAGAGCGCCAGCCCGATCACCACCACGCCGACGGCGAGGATCACGAAGGCCGCCGGCCCGTCGCCGGAGTCGGCAAAGGCGTAGTCCAGGCCGCAACTCGTGCAGGCCGGCTTCAAGCGCAGGAAGCCGGCGAACAGCTTGCCCTCGCCGCAGCGCGGGCAGCGGCCCCGGCCGGCCGCTTTGGACGGATCGACGTTGGGAAAGGCGCGCGACGGATCGGACAAGGAAAGCCTTTTGGACGATGGAACGCGGCCGTCGGAAACGCGAAGGGCGGCGCGTCAGCCGCACCGCCCTTCGATATGGTGATCGCTCGGCCGTTCGTCAGCCGGCGTGGATCGGCGCGCCCCAGCCGCCCCAGACGTAGATGCAGAAGAACAGGAACAGCCAGACGACGTCGACGAAATGCCAGTACCAGGCGGCCGCCTCGAAGCCGAAGTGCTTGTGCGGCGTGAAGCCGCCCCGCACGGCGCGCAGGAGACAGACCGCGAGGAAGATCGTGCCGATGGCGACGTGGAAGCCGTGGAAGCCCGTCGCCATGAAGAAGGTCGAGCCGTAGATCGAGCCCCCGAAGGCGAAGGGAGCGTGGGCGTATTCGTAGTATTGCACGTAGGAGAAGATCAGGCCGAGGCCGACGGTGAGCGCCAGGCCCCAGACGAGGCTCTGGCGATCATCCTCCAGCATCGCGTGGTGCGCCCAGGTGACGGTGGTGCCGGACAGGAGCAGCGTCACCGTGTTGAACAGCGGCAGGTGCAGCGGGTCGAGCACCTCGATGCCCTTCGGCGGCCACTGCCCGCCGAGCACCTGCGTGCGCGAGGCCGTGACAAGCTCGTTCGGGAACAGGCTGACGTCGAAGAAGGCCCAGAACCACGCGACGAAGAACATCACCTCCGAGGCGATGAACATGATCATGCCGTAGCGCAGGTGCATCGACACGACGGGCGTGTGGGCGCCCTCGTTGCCCTCCTTGATAGTGTCCGACCACCAGGCGAACATCGTGTAGAGCACGATCGCGAGGCCGAGCGCGAAGATCCAGGGCGTCGCCAGGTTGACGCCGAACAGATTGAACGGCTGCTCAAGGTGGTGGCGCATCCACGCCACCGCGCCGATCATCATGATGAAGGCGCCGAGGCTGCCGAGGAACGGCCAGGGGCTCGGATCGATGATGTGGTAGTCGTGACCTTTGGTGTGCGCGATGTGCGCGCCGTGCCCGTCTCGATGCGTGGTGTCGGCCATGGATGTCAGCGTCCTCGTCGGGCCGCGCCGGACCCGCATGTCCCACGTCTGTTAGCACGACGGCGCCGCCGAGTTCCAGCGGCCGCGTCCGGCGTCCGACGCTCAGCCCTTCGGTTTTTCCGCCGCCCCCGCCCGCGCGGCGACCGCGCCGCCAGCCGGCTCGCTGGAGCCGAAGAACGTGTAGGACAAGGTCAGCGTCGGCAGGCGCTTCATGTCGGCATCCTCGGCCGCTTCCGGCGACACGAAGAAGATCACCGGCATGGTGCGCTCCTCGAAGGGCGCGAGCGTCTGGTCGGTGAAGCAGAAGCAGGCGATCTTGTTGAAGAAGCCGCCGCCGTAGTCCGGCGTCACGCCGTATTCGGCCCGCGCCGTCACCGGCTTGTTCGTCAGGTTCTTCACCGTGTAGGTGGTCTGGCGCACCTCGCCGAGCTTCAACCGCACCTGGCGCTCCGTCGGCTGGAACCGCAGGGCGAGGCCCGGCATGACGTTCGCGTCGAAGCGCACGTTGATCTCCCGCTCGCTGACTTGGCGCGGCGCGGCTTCGGCGACCTGCGTCGTGCCGCCGTAGCCCGTCACCTGGCAGAAGATGCGGTAGAGCGGCACGGACGCGTAGGCTGCGCCGACCATGCCGCAGGTGAAGGCGAAGCAGGCCGCCGCGATGCGCAGGCCGCGGCGGCGCTGGGCGGCTTCGCGGACGGATCGGGCGGCGGCGGGGTCGGTCATTGGCGGGTCAGCCGAGCTTGGCGATGGTGACGACATAGAAGAGCACGACCAGGCCGACCAGGAACGCGCCAATCGCGATCGAGCGGCGGCGGCGCGCGGCGCGCTCCTGCGGCGTCAGGGTGATGCGGTCCTCGCTCACGCCGCGACGAGCCCCAGCCGGCCGAGCACCGCCTCGGCGAGCAGCCAGGTGAACAGCGCGAACAGGTAGAAGATCGAGAAGCCGAACAGCTTCTTGGCCGGTGCCATGACGGGATCGCCGTCGGCCATGCGGTAGACGCCCCAGCCGAGGCGCAGGAAATTCGCCCCGAGGAGCGCCGCCGCCACCCCGTAGAAGGGGCTCGCGAAGCCGAGGAACGTCGGCGCGACGCCGACCGGCACGAGGATCAGCGAATAAACGAGAATCTGCAGCCGCGTCGCCGCCTCGCCGGAAACGTTCGGCAGCATCGGCACGCCCGCCGCGCCGTAGTCGCGCAGGCGGAACAGCGCCAGCGCCCAGAAGTGCGGCGGCGTCCACAGAAAGATCAAGAGGAACAGCGTGACGCTCTCGATCGACACGCCGCCGGTGACGGCCGCCCAGCCGATCATCGGCGGGAAGGCTCCGGCAGCGCCGCCGATCACGATGTTCTGCGGCGTCCGGCGCTTCAAGCCCATCGTGTAGACGACGGCGTAGAAGAAGATGGTGAAGGCGAGGAACGCGCCGGCGAACCAGTTCACGGCGAGGCCGAGCAGCATCACCGACAGGCCGGCCATGCCAAGGCCGAAGGCGAGCGCCGCTTCCGGCGCGACGCGCCCGGCCGGCACCGGGCGCTTGGCGGTGCGCGCCATCACCGCGTCGATGTCGGCATCGTACCACATGTTGAGCGCCCCGGCGGCGCCCGCGCCGAGCGCGATCGACAGGATCGCGACGATCCCGAGCGTCGGGTCGATCGGCCCCGGCGCGAGAAGCAGCCCGGTGATCGCCGTCAGCACCACCAGCGACATCACCCGCGGCTTGAGCAACGCGAGGAAGTCGCCCGGCTCGGCGAGGCTGACGCCGCGCTCGGCGGCGAAGACGGGGTTGTGGGTTTGGGTGTCGAGAAGCGTCATGCTAACCTCTGCGATGGGGGGGCGGCGCGGACGGGGTCGGTTCGCGAGCGCCGCCGGCCCCGTCCAAAAACGGGGCCGGCGCCGGTCAAACGGGACGGTGCGGCCGGCGGGTCAGCGGATGCGCGGCAGTTGCTCCCACTGGTGGAACGGCGGCGGCGAGGAGAGCTGCCATTCGAGCGTCGTCGCGCCCTCGCCCCACGGGTTGTTGCCGGCGACGCGCTTGCGGGCGAAGCCCTCGTAGATGCCGTAAAGGAACACCACCACCGCGGCCGCCGAGATGTAGGAGCCGATCGAGGAGATCAGGTTCCAGCCGGCGAAGGCGTCCGGGTAGTCGACGTAGCGGCGCGGCATGCCCTGCGCGCCCAGGAAGTGCTGCGGGAAGAAGATGATGTTGACGCTGACGAACGTCATCCAGAAATGGATCTGGCCGATGCGCTCGTTGTACATGTAGCCGGTGATCTTCGGATACCAGTAATACCAGCCGGCGAAGATCGCGAACACCGCGCCGAGCGACAAAACGTAGTGGAAGTGCGCGACGACGTAGTAGGTGTCGTGCAGCACCCGGTCCATGCCGGCGTTGGCGAGCTTGACGCCCGTGACGCCGCCGACGGTGAACAGGAAGATGAAGCCGATCGCGAACAGCATCGGTGTCCTGAAGCGGATGGAGCCGCCCCACATGGTGGCGATCCAGGAGAAGATCTTGATGCCGGTCGGCACCGCGATCACCATGGTCGCGAACACGAAGTAGCGCTGCGTGTTGAGCGAGATGCCGGTGGTGTACATGTGGTGCGCCCACACCACGAAGCCGACGACGCCGATCGCGACCATGGCGTAGGCCATGCCGAGGTAGCCGAACACGGGCTTGCGCGAGAAGGTCGAGATCACGTGGCTGACGATGCCGAAGGCCGGCAGGATCAGGATGTAGACCTCCGGGTGACCGAAGAACCAGAACAGGTGCTGGTAGAGCATCGGATCGCCGCCGCCGGACGCGGTGAAGAAGGTCGTGCCGAAGTTGCGGTCGGTCAGCATCATGGTGATGGCGCCGGCCAGCACGGGCAGCGACAGGAGGAGCAGGAAGGCGGTCACCAGCACCGACCAGGCGAACAGCGGCATCTTGTGCAGCGTCATGCCGGGCGCGCGCATGTTGAGGATCGTGGTGATGAAGTTGATCGCGCCGAGGATCGACGACGCGCCGGCCACGTGCAGCGCGAAGATCGCGAGATCCACGGCCGGGCCCGGATGGCCCGAGGTCGAAAGCGGCGGATACATGGTCCAGCCCGTACCGGCGCCGTTGGAGCCGGGCGCGCCTTCCACGAACATCGACATGATTAGCAGGAGGAAGGCGGGGACCAGCAGCCAGAACGAGATGTTGTTGAGGCGCGGAAAGGCCATATCCGGCGCGCCGATCATGATCGGCACCATCCAGTTGGCGAAGCCGCCGATCAGCGCCGGCATCACCATGAAGAAGATCATGATCAGGCCGTGCCCGGTGGTGAACACGTTGTACATCGCCGGGTCGCCGAAGATCTGCAGGCCGGGGGCTTGCAGCTCCATGCGCATGGCGACCGACAAGGCTCCACCGACGATGCCCGCCATGATGGCGAACATCAGGTAGAGCGTGCCGATGTCCTTGTGGTTGGTCGAATACACCCAGCGCGTCCAGCCGGTCGGCTTGTGGGCATGCTCGTCGTGGGCGGCGGCTTCGTAAGCCATGATCGGTTTCCCTGAGCCTTCTTACTTGCCGGCCACGGCGACGTTGTCCGTCGCAGCCTTGATGGAAGCGGTGAGCTGGCGGTTGGCGTCGGCGAGATCGTCCGGAGCGGCGGCGAGCCACGCCCGGAACTGCTCCTTCGAGACGACGCGCACCGCGATCGGCATGAAGGCGTGGTCGCGCCCGCAGAGCTCCGAGCACTGGCCGTAGAACACGCCCTCGCGGGTCGGCTCGAAGAAATACTCGTTGTTGCGCCCCGGCATGGCGTCGACCTTCACGCCCATGGACGGGATGGCGAAGGAATGGATGACGTCGCCGGCGGTCGCCAGGATGCGGATCACCGTGTCCACCGGCACCACCATCTCGTTGTCGACGGTGAGCAGGCGCGGATAGGCGGAACGGTCCTCCTTGCCGGCGGCGGCGCGATCGCCGTCCTGCATCATGTAGGACTCGAACGCCACCGGTTGCGCGGCCTCGGCCGTGGTTTCCGCCTCCGCGGTGCCGGCGCCGGCGCCGACCGTCGGCGCACCGCTCGTCGCGGCCGGGTCGGTCTGGCCGGGCTGGTATTCGTAGCCCCAGTACCACTGGTAGCCGGTGGCCTTGATCGTCAGCTCCGGCTCGCGCGGCGGGTTGTACTGCTTGGTGAGGAGCTGGAACGATGGCACCGCCAGGCAGACGAGGATCAGAACCGGCGCGATGGTCCAGATCACCTCCACCGTGGTGTTGTGGCTGGTGCGCGACGGCGTCAAGTTGCGCGACTCGCGGTAGCGGTAGACGCACCAGCCGAGCAGCGCGGCAACGAACAGCGTGATCGGCACGATGAAGGCCAGCGTGTAGTTGGAGAACCAGTGGATGTCGGCTTCCACCGGCGAGAGCGCTTCCTGCAGGTTGACGCCCCACGGGTGCGGCTGGCCGGGCAACAGCGCGGCGTCCTGCGCCCACGCCGAGGCTGGCGCGACAAGCAGGACCGCCGCGAGGGCAACCGAGCGCTTCGCGAAGGCCGTGAGCAGTTCGCCGGTCGTTTTCGTCACGAAATCCACTCCTTTCGCCGGGCTCCCATCCGTCGCCGAACCGCGATCCGATCCAGTTCGGCAGGCTGTCCGGCGGTTGCCGCGAGCGACCAGCCGCGCGGTCCTTCTAGCCCGCGCGTTGGTCCGGTTCAAACCATGATTGGCCAATGTCTGCAACAATTCCAAACTGGGCGGGCGCGACATATTCGCGATACGATCGGCCTTCGCGGCAGGTGACGAACCGCCCGCCTCGCGCCACAAAGCCGTGCGGTTACCCGCAGCTAGTTCCTCGCGGCCGGCCGTTCCAGCCGCCCAAACGAGTCGGATCGACGCAATGCCTCGAAACTTCACTCAGACGACGACGGCCGCGGCACTGATCGCGCTGTCGGCCGCGTTGCCGGCCGCCGCGCAGAACGCCGCTACCGGCACGGTGAAGTCGCAGCACGGCGCCTGGAACGTCGTGTGCGACCGGCCGGCCGGCGCGCCCGGGGACCAGTGCGCCCTGATCCAGAACGTCGTGGCCGAGGACCGGCCGGAGGTCGGCCTGTCGGTGGTGGCGCTGAAGACCGCCGACAACAAGGCGCGCATCCTGCGCGTCCTGGCCCCGCTCGGCGTTCTCCTGTCGGCGCCGAACCCGGCCGGCGGCGCGGCGATCGGCGGCCTGCGGCTGAACGTCGACGGCAAGGACTTCGGCCGCGTGCCGTTCGTGCGCTGCTTCGCGGACGGCTGCTACGCCGAGGCCCCTCTGTCCGACGCGCTGCTCGCGACGCTATCGGCCGCCAAGGCCGCGACCTTCGTCGTGTTCCAGACGCCCGAACAGGGCATCGGCATTCCGGTGGACATGACGGGCTTCGGCGACGGCTTCAAGGCCCTGCCCTGACCGCAAGCCCGCGCGTTGGCGCGACGGGGCCGAAGCGCCTATCTCCGGCCGACCTTACCGTTTCCGTTCCTCGCCCGGAGCTCCCTCCCATGTCCGACACCCAAGCCGGCTCGCTCGTCGACCGCTTCGACATCTCCCGTCCGGCTCTCGAGGCCGTGCTCGGCGAGACGCTGCGCGGCGCCGACGACGGCGAACTCTTTCTGGAATACCGCGAGTCGGAAGGGCTGGTCTTCGACAACGGCCGGCTGAAGTCCGGTTCGTTCAACGTCGACCAGGGCTTCGGCCTGCGCTGCGTCGCGGGCGAGGCGGTCGGTTACGCCCACGCGGGCGAGCTGTCGCAGGCCGCGCTGCGCCGCGCCGCCGACGCGGTGGTCGCCGTGAAGGCCGGCCACACGGGCACGAGTGCCGAAGGGCCGCGCGGCACGAACGCCAAGCTCTACAACGAGGAGAACCCGATCCCCTCGCCCGGCTTCGAGGCGAAGGTGAAGCTGCTGCAGGAGATCGACGCTTATCTTCGCGACCGCGACCCGGAGTTGCGGCAGGTCAGCGTTTCGCTCACCGCCTCCTGGCAGACGGTGGAGATCCTGCGCGCCGACGGGCGGCTGGTGCGCGACGTGCGCCCGCTCGTCCGGCTGAACGTGTCCGTGGTGGCGGGCCGCGGCGAGCGGCAGGAGACCGGTTCCTTCGGCACGGGCGGGCGCGCCGGCTTCGGCGAGTTCGTCGCGGCCGACAACTGGCGGCGCGTCGCCGACGAGGCGTTGCGGCAGGCGAAGGTGAACCTGGAGGCGGTGCCGGCGCCGGCCGGCGCCTTCGACATCGTGCTGGGCTCGGGCTGGCCGGGCGTCATGCTGCACGAGGCGGTGGGCCACGGTCTCGAAGGCGACTTCAACCGCAAGAAGACCTCCGCCTTCGCCGATCTGATGGGAAGCCAAGTCGCGGCGCGCGGCGTGACGGTGGTGGACGACGGCACCCTCCACGGCCGGCGCGGTTCGCTCACCGTCGACGACGAGGGCACGCCGACGAACCGCACGGTCTTGATCGAGGACGGCCGGCTCGTGTCCTACATGCAGGACCGGCAGAACGCCCGGCTGATGGGCGTGCCCGGCACCGGCAACGGCCGCCGGCAATCCTACGCGTACGTGCCGATGCCGCGCATGACCAACACGATGATGCTCGGCGGCGACAAGTCGCCGGAGGAGATCATCGCCTCGGTGAAGGACGGCATCTACGCCGTTTCCTTCGGCGGCGGGCAGGTCGACATCACGAGCGGAAAGTTCGTGTTCGGCTGCACGGAGGCCTACCGCATCCGCGACGGCGTCGTCGGCGAGCCCTTGAAGGGCGCCATGCTGATCGGCAACGGGCCGGAGGCGATGCACCGCGTTTCCATGATCGGCAACGACATGGCGCTCGACACGGGCATCGGCATGTGCGGCAAGGCCGGCCAGGGCGTGCCCGTCGGCGTCGGGCAGCCGCACCTGCGGATGGACGGGATCACCGTCGGCGGCACGGAGGCGTGAGCGATACCAAAAGACCGTTTTGGTATCATCCCTCGTAACGGATGCGAGTTGAGTATCATTGGCGGCCGTGCATGATACCAAACGACACGTTAGGTATCATCGCATGGACGCCGCCCAGTTCCAAAACCAAGCGCCGGGCCGCCTCGTTGCACTCGCCGACGGAGCCTGCGCCTTTGATCCCGATCCGCTGCCGCCCGATCTCGATCGGTCGGCGCTGTTCGACGCCTATGGCGCGGCGATGGCCGGGATCGGTTCGCTGAACGCCAAGATCGTGCAGATCGCCAATCCCAACCTGGTCATTCAGCCGCTCCAGCGTCGCGAGGCGCTGACTTCGAGCTCGATGGAAGGCACCTACTCGACCAGCGACGAGTTGGCGCTTCTGGAGGCCGGCGCCGAAGACACTGCGTCCACGGACACGCGCGAGGTACGGAATTACGTTTCCGCACTGACCCATGCCGTCGGCATGATGGACGAGTTGCCGATCTGCCACCGGCTGATCAAGGAAACGCACGCGAAGCTGCTCGCCGGTCTGCCGTTCGCGCGCGGCGGCAAGAAGCGGCCAGGGGAATACAAGACGGAACAGAACTGGATCGGCGGCGCCACGCCGGCACAGGCCCGTTTCGTCCCACCGCCGCCGGCCAAAGCGGCACGAGCTATGGATGCGCTGGAGGCTTTCATCAATTGGGAAGCGCCGGAGTCGATCCCGCCGCTCTTGGAAGCCGCGCTCGTCCACTACCAGTTCGAGACGATCCATCCGTTCGTCGACGGCAACGGCCGCGTCGGCCGCATCTTGATCCCGTTAATCCTGCTGGCGCGCGGCACCGTCTCGACGCCCGTCTTCTATCCCAGTGCCAGCCTGGAAGGGCGCAAGACCGAGTACATCGATCGGATGTTCGCCGTCTCGGCCGAGGCGCGTTGGACGGAATGGCTGCTGTTCTTTCTCGAGGTCTGCGCCGACACCTGCGCGAACTCCGTCACCGTGGTTGACCGCATCCTGACGCTGCAGACTCGCTACCGGCAGGAGGCCATGGACCGCTTCCGGTCGAACAACGTCCTGGTCCTGATCGATCAGTTGTTCATCAATCCGGCCATATCAGTTCCAGCGGCGCGATCCGTTCTAGGCGTCACGCATCGTGCGGCTCGCATGACCATCGCCAACCTCGAAGAGATCGGCGTTCTGGAGAAGATGCCGGGGACGTCGATGCCGGAATATTTCGTCGCGCGGGAAATCCTGCGCGCCGGAAGCTGACCGTCACGGGTACAGCCGCGTCCGCTCCCACCCTTCCCCGCCCCGGCCGCCCCTGAACGCGATCCGGTCGTGCAGGCGCGAGGCGCCGTCCCGCCAGAACTCGATCTCCCTCGGCAGGACGCGGAAGCCCGACCAGTGCGGCGGGCGCGGAACGTCCTCGCCCGGATGGCGCTCGCCCACCGCGTCCACGGCGTCCATCAGCACCTGCCGGCTCGCCAAGGGTCGCGACTGCAGCGAGGCCCAGGCGCCGAGCTGGCTGCCGCGCGGACGCGAGGCGTAGTAGGCGTCGGCGTCGGCGTCGGACACGACCTCCACGGCCCCGCGCACCCGCACCTGGCGGCGCAGTGTCTTCCAATGGAAACACAGGGCGGCTTTTCGGCTGGCGAGCAGCTCGCGGCCTTTTGCCGACTCGAAATTGGTGTAGAAAACGAAGCCGCGGGCGTCGAAGCCCTTCAGGAGCACCATCCGAACGTCCGGCAGACCCGTCTCGTCGACGGTCGCCAGCGCCACGGCGGTCGGATCGTTGGGCTCCGACGCTTCGGCCTCGCGCATCCAGTCGGCGAACAGGCCGAACGGGTCTTCGCCGACGACGGTTTCACCAAGCGTTAAACCCTCGTTCGTCATAGTCGAGCCGGCTCCTTCCGGGAGTTTCGTGCCCGCGCCGCTTGGAACGGTCGCCATGCCAGCGGGACATAGGACCGAGATGCCCTCAGCAAAACCCTTCCTCCTCGCGCTCGTCGCCGCCTGCTGCTTGTCGGGATGCGTCGTGTCGGGGGGCGGCCTGGAGGACGCGGCGGACGCGACGGTGACGAACTCGGTCGCCGCCGGGCTGCCCGCCGTCGGGGTCGAAGCGCCGCTCGACCGGTCCGACCAGAACACCGTGCGCAACGCCGTGTCGGCGGCCGACATGGCGCAGGCCGACGCGCGTCCGATGGCCTGGGCCAACGCCGACACGGGCGCGAGCGGCGTGATTTCCGACATCCGGGAGCGGCGCGCCGGCGACGTGATCTGCCGCCAGTTCCGGACCTCCCGCCAGCGCTTCGACGGCGTCGCGCTCTACGACGGCGAGGCCTGCACCAAGGGCCGGGGCGAATGGACCCTGACGCGCTTCAGCGAAGGCACCTGACGCGGGAAGGCGCGACCCGCTCGGACCGAACGGTCTCTTGGCCGCCTTCCCTTCAACTTTGCCGCACCCCTTGCCATATGGATGGCGGTCGACGGCGCCCCGCGCCGCCGCCGTCCCGGCCAAGCGGTTTCGAGTCAAGCCCATGCGCGATCCCTACGCCGTTCTCGGCGTGCCCAAGACCGCGAGCGAGAAGGACATCAAGAGCGCCTTCCGCAAGCTCGCCAAGGCCCATCACCCCGACGCCCATCCGGGCGACGCGAAGGCGAGCGCGCGCTTCAACGAGGCGAACCAGGCCTACGAGATCCTCGGCGATAAGGACAAGCGGGCGCAGTTCGATCGTGGCGAGATCGACGGGGACGGCAAGCCCCGTTTCGGCGGCTTTCCGGGCGGCGGTCGCGGTCGCGACCCGTTCGGCGGAGCGGCCCCCGGCGGCTTCGAGTTCCGAACGGGCGGGGGCGGCACGTCGGACGGCGTGTTCTCCGAGATCTTCGAGCAGGCGTTCGGGGGCGGCGGCGCCCGGCGCGGCGGTTTCGGCGCGGCGCGCAACGCTCCGACGCGCGGCGAGGACCTGCGCGCGACGCTCAAAGTTCGGCTGGAGGACGTCGTTTCCGCGGAAAAGGTCGAGGCGGTGTTTCCATCCGGCAAGCGCCTCGCCATCGCCCTGCCGCCGGGCGTCGAGGACGGCCAGACCATCCGCCTGCGCGGTCAGGGCCAGCCGGCGCCGACCCCGAAGGGCGAGCCGGGCGACGCCCTGGTCACGATCGAGTTCGCCGAGCATCCCCGCTTCAAGCTGCAGAACCGCGACCTCGCCCTCGATCTTGCCGTGCCGCTCGACGTCGCGGTGCTCGGCGGCGCGTTGCCGGTGGAAACGCTCGACGGACGCGTGTCCCTGCGCCTGCCGCCCTGGTCGAACAGCGGCCGGACGCTGCGGCTGAAGGGCAAGGGCCTCACCGCGAAAGCGGGCGGGCGCGGCGACATCCTGGTGTCGGTGCGGATCGTGCTGCCCGCCGAGCCCGACCCGGCGCTCGTCGAGTTCCTGAAAGCGCGCGAGCCCGCCGCCTCGCCCGCCTGACCCGAAGCCTTCTTGGCCCTCCCCGCCGCGGCTCCCGCGCCTTGAAGGCGGCGGAACCCTATGCCATACCCGCCGCCGCGGCGGCGCGCGCCATCCGGCGAGGGGCAGGGATCGATCGATGGCGGCGACTCAAGGGCTCATGAGCGGCAAGCGCGGCCTCATCATGGGCGTCGCGAACAACCGCTCGATCGCCTGGGGGATCGCCAAGGCCCTGTCGGACGCCGGCGCCGAGGTCGCCCTCACCTACCAGGGCGACGCCCTGAAGAAGCGCGTCGAGCCGCTCGCCGCCGAGCTCGGCGCCAAGCTTGCCGGCCATTGCGACGTGGCCGACGCCGCGACGATCGACGCGGTGTTCGCCGGGCTCGAGGCCGACTGGGGCGGGCTGGACTTCCTCGTCCACGCCATCGGCTTTTCCGACAAGGACGAGCTGACGGGCCGCTACGTCGACACGTCGGAGGCGAACTTCGCCAAGACCATGCTGATCTCCGTCTACTCCTTCACGGCGGTCGCGCAACGGGCCGAGAAGCTGATGCGGAACGGCGGCGCCATGCTGACGCTCACCTACTACGGCGCCGAGAAGGTGATGCCGCACTACAACGTCATGGGCGTCGCCAAGGCCGCGCTGGAGGCGTCCGTGCGCTACCTCGCGGTGGACCTCGGGAAACAGGCCATCCGCGTCAACGCCATCTCGGCCGGACCGATCAAGACGCTGGCGGCTTCCGGCATCGGCGACTTCCGCTACATCCTGAAGTGGAACGAGTACAACGCGCCGCTGAAGCGCACCGTGACGATCCACGAGGTCGGCAACTCGGCCCTCTACCTCCTGTCCGACCTGTCCTCCGCCACCACAGGCGAGATCCACCACGTCGATTCCGGTTACCACACGGTCGGGATGAAGGCGGTCGACGCGCCCGACATCTCGGTGATCAAGGACTGAGATTGGCCGCTCCGGCCGACCTCGCGCGCGGCCCCGCACCGCTGCCGCACCTGTTCCTGTGCCGCCACGGCCGGACCGCCTGGAACGCCGAGCGGCGCATCCAGGGCCAGGAGGACGTGCCGCTCGACGCGCTCGGGCGCAGCCAAGCCGCCCGCAACGGCGCGTGGCTGCGCGAGCGTCTGGGGGCCGGCGCGCCGGGCTGGGACTTCCTCGCGAGCCCGCTCCGACGCACGCGCGAGACCATGGCGATCGTGCGCGCCGGGCTCGACCTGCCGGCCGACGACTACCCGGCCGATCCGCGCCTGATGGAGGTGCACTTCGGCGCGTGGCAGGGTTCGACCCTCGCAGAGATCGGCCGGCGGACGCCGAACGCCCTCGTCGCGCGCGAAGCCGACAAGTGGAACTACGTGCCGGCGGGCGCGGCGGCGGAAAGCTACGCGATGCTGGAAACCCGCATGGCGCCGGTCCTCGAAGCCTTGCGCCGTCCGACGGTGCTGGTGATCCACGGCGGCATCGTGCGGGCGTTCCTGCGTCGCTGGGGCGGTCTCGACGCGGCCGAGGCCGCGCATCTCGACATCCCGCAGGACCGCCTGCTGGAATACGCGGACGGCGCGATCGCGTGGCGCTGACGGCGCTTTTCGTTGCGGCGCGCCGCTCGGCGTCACGGCGGGCGGGCCGTCGACGAGGTCGACCTTGGACAGCTCGCCCACCGGCACGCCGGCGACGTTGACCGTCTGCCCCTGGCCCGGGGTGATCGACTGCGCCGTGGGCAGCGTCGCCTTGTAGTTGACGAAGTCCGAGCCGAGGAACGCCACGTAGTCGGTGCCCGCGGCCGCCACGTCGGGGTTCACGGAGCGGTCCACCAGGAACACGGGGATGCCGGCCCCCTTGGCGCGCATCACGGCGGGGATCAGCGGGTCCTCCTCGCGCGGGGGCAGGAACAGCACGTCGATGCCTTGCGCGATCATGCTGTCCACGTCCGAGACCTGCTTGGCGGCCGAGCCGCCCGCGTCGGTCACGATGAGGTCCCAGCCGCACTCCTCCGCGGTGGCCTCGAAGCTCGCCGTCTGGGCGATGCGCCAGGGGTTGTTGCTCTCGCTCTGCGCGAAGCCGACGGAGTAGCGGTCCTGCTGCTCCAGCGGCGGCAGGTCCTGCGCCTGCGCGCCCAGGCC
>CAXUCL010000030.1:0-5582 GCA_964249395.1 uncultured Rhizobiaceae bacterium | reverse complement strand
GAAGGTGAGCGTCGCTCCGTCCCGGTCCACCGCCGCGACGATCCCGGTCTTTTCCTCCGCCTGCGCCGGCAGCGTCAGCGACACGCAGAGCACCGAGCTGGCGAAGAAGGCGACGATCCGCTTGGTCATGGCCGGCAACTCTCATCGGCACCGTCCTTGGGCTCGGACGGCGCATTCGGGACCCCGCGATGATGCCCGATCGATTGTGTTTTTTCAGCGCCGGCCAGCGTCCCGGCGTGCGGCCGCGACGCGATTTGACCGGAGCGTTGCCCGCGATCTACACCCCGGCCCGCCCTTCGCTCCGTTCGTGAACGCCCGTCGATGTCGCACAACACGTTCGGCCACCTGTTCCGCGTCACGACCTTCGGCGAAAGCCACGGGACCGCGATCGGCTGCGTGGTGGACGGGACGCCGCCGGGCCTCGCGTTCTCCCGAAGCTTCGTCCAGGGCTGGCTCGACAAGCGGCGGCCCGGCCAGTCGCGCTTCACGACGCAGCGGCGCGAGCCGGACGAGGTGCGCGTCCTGTCCGGCGTCCTACCCGGCGAGGCCGAGGGCGACTACGTCACCACCGGCACGCCGATCGCGCTGGAGATCGCGAACGTCGACCAGCGCTCGAAGGACTACGGCGACATCGCCGCGCGCTACCGGCCGGGCCACGCCGACTTCACCTACGACGCGAAATACGGGTTACGCGATCATCGCGGCGGCGGCCGTTCCTCGGCGCGCGAGACGGCCTGCCGCGTCGCCGCCGGCGCCATCGCCCGGTTGGTGCTGCCGAGCGTCTCGGTCCGCGGCGCGCTGGTGCAGATCGGGGAGAAGCGCATCGACCGGGCGCGCTGGGACGATGCGGAGATCGACCGCAACCCGTTCTTCTGCCCGGACCCGATCGCCGCGCGCGAATGGGAGGACTACCTCGACGGCGTGCGGAAGAACGGCTCCTCCGTCGGCGCGGTGATCGAGCTCGTCGCGACCGGCGTGCCGGCCGGGCTCGGCGCGCCGCTCTACGGCAAGCTCGACGGCGACATCGCCGCCAACCTCATGTCGATCAACGCCGTGAAGGGCGTCGAGATCGGCCTCGGCTTCGCGGCGGCCGCGCTCACGGGCGAGGAAAACGCCGACGAGATGCGGATGGGCGCGGACGGCCGGCCGCGCTTCCTGTCGAACCACGCCGGCGGCATCCTCGGCGGCATCTCCACGGGCGAGGCGATCGTCGCGCGCTTCGCCGTGAAGCCGACCTCGTCCATCCTGCAGCCCCGCCGCTCGGTCGACGCCGACGGCCGGGAGGTCGACGTCGTCACCAAGGGTCGGCACGATCCGTGCGTCGGCATCCGCGCCGTGCCGGTGGGCGAGGCGATGCTGGCCTGCGCTCTCGCCGACCACGCGCTGCGCCACCGCGGCCAGACCGGTCGCGGCCTTTGATCGACGCGCGGCGGCGCTACCTCAGGCTGCTATGACGACGCGCCTCTACCATCACCCGGTCTTCGCCGAACACCTCACCGGGCCGGGGCACCCCGAGCGACCGGAGCGCATGGCGGCGGTGGCGAAAGCCCTCGCCGACCCGCGCTTCGACGCGCTCAGCCGTTTGGAGGCCCCCGAAGGCACGACCGAGGCGATCGGGCGGTGCCATTCCGAGCAGCACCTGCGGCGCGTCGCGAAAGCCGTGCCGGAGAGCGGCCTGACCCGGCTCGACGCCGACACGCTCGTCAGCCCGAAGAGCTTCGAGGCGGCGTTGCGCGCCGTCGGCCCCCCCGGCGCCGCCGGGGCCGCCGTCGGGACCCGCGGCGTCAGCAACCCCTTAGTCGCCCCCCCCCCCCCCGGCCACCACGCCGAAGCGGAAACGGCGATGGGCTTCTGCCTGTTCAACACGGCGGCGGTCGCCGCGCGCCACGCGCAAGGCACGCACGGGCTGGAGCGCGTCGCGATCGTCGACTGGGACGTGCATCACGGCAACGGCACGCAGGCGATCTTCTTTGCCGATCCGAGCGTCCTCTACGCTTCCACTCACGAGATGCCGCTTTATCCTGGCACGGGCGCGTCGGAGGAAACGGGCGCCGGCAACATATGCAACGCGCCGCTCAAGGCCGGCGACGGCGGCGCGGCGTTCCGCGAGGCGTTCCTGTCGCGCGTCCTGCCGGCGCTCGACGCCTTCCGGCCGGACCTCGTGATCGTTTCCGCCGGCTTCGACGCCCATCATCGCGACCCGCTCGCCAACCTGCGCCTGACGGAGGACGACTTCGACTGGGCGACCGGCCGCTTGATGGAGGTCGCCGACCGCCACGCGTCGGGACGGCTGGTCAGCCTGCTCGAAGGCGGCTACGACCTCGTCGGTCTCGAACGCTCCGTCGCCGCCCACGTCGCGCGGCTGATGGCCGGTTGAGAAAGGACACGCGAAGACCCATGGCCTCCGACACCGCCGCCCTGCCCTCCGACGATTCCGACATCAAGCGCATGAGCTTCGAGGAAGCGCTGTCGGCGCTGGAGCGCATCGTCTCCGACCTGGAGCGCGGCGACGTGGCGCTCGACCTGTCGATCCGCATCTACGAGCGCGGCGAGAAGCTGAAGAACCATTGCGACCGGCTCCTGTCGGCGGCCGAGGACCGCGTGGAAAAGATCAAGCTGTCGCGCGCCGGCAAGGCCACGGGCGTCGAGCCGCTCGATCCGGCCTGAGGGCCTCCGGCGCTTGGGCGGGTCGATTGCGTTTTCGCCGCCGGACGGCGATGCTCGGCCCGATTATGAAGGAAGCGAGCGATGGGGCAGCAGTTCACGATCTCCCTGCCGGACGACTTGACGCAATTCGTACGCGAGCAGGTGGAGAACGGCGCCTACGCCTCGGTGGACGAGCTGGTGGGCGATCTCCTCCGCAACCGGCTGGCAAGTGACTCCGTCGCGGCGAAGGACGACGATGTCGAACAATGGCTGCGCCGGGACGTTGTGCCGAGTCTGCAACGCATGAAAGCGGAGCCGGGACGGGGTCGAAGTCCCGAACAAGTGAGGCTCTCGCTGGAGCTGGCGCTTCGGAACGGGGTCGACGTCGCGAAGCAGGCGTGACGCGCGTCGTCTTCTCGCCCGAAGCCGAGGCCGATCTGGTCGACATCGTCAGGCATGCGGCCTCGCCGACAGCCGCTTTCCGCTTCGCCGAGCGCATCCGCACCCATTGCGAGGGGTTCGCCCTTTATCCGAACCGCGGCGTCGCGCGGGACGACCTCCTTCCGAACCTTCGGGTCGTCGGGTTCGAGCGCCGCGCGACGATCGCGTTCCGCGTCGAAAAGGATATCGTCACCATCGCCCGCATCCTTTATCGCGGACGGAACGTCGAGGTCGCGTTCGGAAACGAAACGAACTGAGCGGCGAACGGCGGCTCGGCGGCAAAGCGCAGGATGGGAACCGAATGACCGAAACGAGCTCGACCCCCCTCCTCGACGCGATCGCCTCGCCGGTGGACCTGCGCCAGCTGCCGGCCGCCAAACTTCGTCAAGTCGCGGACGAGTTGCGCCTCGACCTCATCGACGCCGTATCGCGCACCGGCGGCCATCTCGGGGCCGGGCTCGGCGTGGTGGAGCTGACCGTCGCGCTCCATTACGTCTTCGACACGCCGCGCGACCGCATCATCTGGGACGTCGGCCACCAGGCCTATCCGCACAAGATCCTCACCGGCCGCCGCGAGGCGATGCGGACGGTCCGCCAGGAGAACGGCCTGGCGGGCTTCGCCAAGCGCGCCGAGAGCGAATACGACCCGTTCGGGGCCGGCCATTCCTCGACCTCGATCTCGGCCGGGCTCGGCATGGCGGTGGCGCGCGACCTCGCCGGCGGCACCCACAACGTCGTCGCGGTGATCGGCGACGGCGCGATGTCGGCCGGCATGGCCTACGAGGCGATGAACAACGCCGGGGCGCTCAACGCGCGGCTCGTCGTGGTGCTGAACGACAACGACATGTCGATCGCCCCGCCGACCGGGGCGCTGAGCGCGTATCTCGCGCGGCTCGTCTCCGGCAAGACCTACCGGGGCCTGCGCGACCGGGCGAAGAGCCTGACCAGGCACCTGCCGAAAGCCGTGCAGGAAGGCGCCCGCAAGACCGAGGAATACGCCCGCGGCCTCATCAGCGGCGGCACGATGTTCGAGGAGCTCGGCTTCTTCTACGTCGGGCCGATCGACGGGCACGACCTCGACCACCTGCTTCCGGTGCTGCAGAACGTGCGCGACGCCGCCGACGGGCCGATCCTCGTCCACGTCGTCACGAAGAAGGGCAAGGGCTATCCGCCGGCGGAAAGCTCGGCCGACAAGTACCACGGCGTTTCCAAGTTCGACGTGATCACCGGCGCGCAGGCGAAGGCGAAGGCCAACGCGCCGAGCTACACGGCGGTGTTCGCCGAGTCGCTCATCCAAGAGGCGCGCGAGGACGAGCGGATCGTCGCGGTGAACGCCGCCATGCCGAACGGCACGGGGCTCGACCTGTTCGGCGAGGCCTTCCCGACCCGCACCTTCGACGTCGGCATCGCTGAGCAGCACGCCGTCACCTTCTGCGCCGGGCTGGCGGCCGAGGGCTACAGGCCGTTCGCCGCGATCTACTCGACCTTCCTGCAGCGCGCCTACGATCAGATCGTCCACGACGTCGCGATCCAGC
Organism: uncultured Rhizobiaceae bacterium; assembly: GCA_964249395.1. Lineage (GTDB taxonomy): Bacteria > Pseudomonadota > Alphaproteobacteria > Rhizobiales > Rhizobiaceae > Plantimonas. The sequence continues at coordinate 960 of CAXUCL010000030.1, read as the reverse complement.
ACCTGCCGGTGCGCTTCGCCATCGACCGCGCCGGCTTCGTCGGCGCCGACGGGCCGACCCATGCCGGTTCGTTCGACGTCGGCTTCCTGTCGGCGCTGCCCGGCATGGTGGTGATGGCGGCGAGCGACGAGGCGGAGCTGCGCCACATGGTGCGCACCGCCGCGGCTCACGACGACGGCCCGATCGCCTTCCGCTACCCGCGCGGCAACGGCGTCGGCGTCGACATGCCGGCGCGCGGCGAGGCGCTCGTCATCGGCCGCGGCCGGGTGCTGCGCGAGGGCACGAAGGTCGCGATCCTGTCGCTCGGCACACGTCTCGCCGACGCGCTGGCCGCCGCCGAGGAGCTGGAAACCTTCGGCCTGTCCACCACGGTCGCCGACGCCCGCTTCGCCAAGCCGCTCGACAGCGACCTGATCTCGCGCCTGGCGCGCGAGCACGAGGTGCTCCTGACCGTCGAGGAGGGCGCGAGCGGCGGCTTCGCCGCGCAGGTGCTGCAGTTCCTGGCGAGCGCCGGCCTGCTCGACGCCGGGCTGAAGGTCCGGCCGCTCGTGATGCCGGACCGCTTCGTCGACCACGCCGCGCCGGACGCGATGATCCGTCAGGCCGGCCTGGATCGGGCCGGCATCGTCGACGCCGTGTTCAAGGCGCTGGGCACCGGCGCGCGGCGGGTGATGCAGGCCTGACGCCGCCTGCTTCCATGTCGACCACGAGCCTGCGGATCGACACGCTCGGTCGGCACGGCGACGGGATCGCCTCGGTCGGCGGCGCACCGATCTACGTGCCCTTCGCGCTGCCGGGCGAGCGGGTCGAAGCGGCGGTCGCGGGCAACCGGGCCACGACGCCGCTCGCGGTGCTGGAGCCGAGCCCCGAGCGGCAGACGCCGCCCTGCCCGCATTTCGGAACGTGCGGCGGCTGCGACCTGCAGCACGCGAACGGCGAGCTCTACCGTCGCTTCAAGCG
>CAXUCL010000029.1:1550-23066 GCA_964249395.1 uncultured Rhizobiaceae bacterium | reverse complement strand
CGCCTCGGGGCGTCCGCGCAGTCGGCGCCGTTCGCAGCGCGGCGGTGCGCTGGCCGGCGCCTCGGCCTGAAGACACGGGAAGCGCGGGGGCGGCGGGCAACGACCGCCCCTCCTCGTTGCGGCGGACGTTCGCCGTGCCCATATCGGCGGCGACCGCCGGGAGCCCCGCCGCTATGGCCGAGACCATCAAGATCGACATTCCGCACAAGCTCACCCGCGAGGTCGCGCGCCAGCGGATCCTCGAAGGGTTCGGCCGGTTGCGCGACCAGGCGGTCGGCGGCATGCTGAAGTTCGAGGACAAGTGGACCGGCGACCGGCTCGATTTCCGCGCCGGCATGCTCGGGCAACGCGTCGTCGGCCGGCTCGACGTGATGGACGATCACGTCCATGTCGAGGTCGACCTGCCGGCCTTCCTCGCGGCGATCGCCAACAAGCTGCGCGGCACGATCAGCCGCGAAGGCCAGGTCCTGCTCGAAAAGAAATAGCGGCCGGCGTCAGCGCGGCGGCAGGCTGCGGAGCGTCGCCTCCGCCGCGATCACCGTGCCGCCGTCGGGCGCCGCCACGATCTTCTCCACCAAGCCGAGGCCGGGCACGTCCGAACCGACCTTGACGCGCATCAGTTCGTCGTCGGTCGCCAGAATCGCCTCGTCGTTGAACACCATGACGATCTCGTAATCGGTCGGCTCCGGCGGTCTCGCGCGGACGACCTTCGGCACGGGAAGCGCCGCGCCGGCTGCCGCGGCAGGCTTGGCCGTCGCACCGGTCACGATCGGGTCGACGTCGTCCGCTTGCTGCAGCGAGGCGATCAGCTTGCGGCTGAAATAGTCCGGGTCGTCGAGCGACGTCGAGACGGCGAAGGCGCAGAAGGATACGGAGGCCGCGCACATCGCGCCGACGCAGAGCCTTTCGAGCGTCGAGTGCAGCGTCGCGCGCCGCAAGGCTCGCCGCCGCGGTTTGAGCGGCGTCTCGCGCTCGACTGCGTCAAGGATGTCGCCGGAAGCGGTGGATCGGGAGCGGCTGCGGAACGGGAGCATGGCATTCGGAACAAGGGCTGAAACGAGGTCCGAGCCTGCCCTCGCGCGGTTAACGGCGAATGCGGGAGCTGCGGCGTCCTCGGACGATCCCTCCGAACAGGGTTAGCGCATCGTTAAAACCGCGCCGCGTTAACCGACCGGCAACAAATGCCGCCGCCGGACGGCGACGCCGGCGGTTCTTGTTTGTTACGATCCGTGACCGAACACCGCTCGTCGGAGGCTCTAATGCCATCCTCCCCTCTCGTCGCGCCGACCCGTCGACCGCCCGCTCGACCCGAGCGGCGTGGCATGGGGCGAGCGCGCACGCGGCTGCGTCCCGGCAAGCTGTTGTCGCTCGAGGGTGCGTTCATCGCCGATTGCGCCATTCTCGACCGGTCGCCGGACGGCGTGCGCGTCAGGCTCTATGGTTCGGGCGATCCCATCGCCGGCGACGCGGTTCGGTTGTTCGACGAGGCGGACGCGATGGTGCGGGTCGCGCGCCTCGCTTGGCGCTGCGACCGGGACGCCGGCCTGCGCTTGTCCGGCGAACGCCTTGCTCTGGACGCAAACGCGCGGTGCCGGATCGCCGGCCGCTACTATGCCGTCGCGAACTGAACGGCACTGGGGAGGCTAGAGCAGCGACAGAACGCCCGCCGAGACGGTCGACGCGCCGCCGCCGAGCAGGAGCGACACCGGCGAGGACGCCGCGTTCGCCTGCGGGTTGGCGACGTCGTAGAGCGTGGCGAAGCGCGAGATGAAGCGGTCGAGCTTCTTCGGGTCCCCAAAGTCCACGACCTTGAGCTTGGAGTCGAGGATCGCGACCTGCCGGTCGATGTCGAGCTGCGAGAACTGCACCGGCAGGCCGAAGGCCGTCCGCACCACTTCGAGCAGCGCCTTGTCGGCGAGGATGCCGGTGGCGGACGTCAGCTCCGGCGCCTTGCGCAGGAAGTAGAGGCCGAGCCGCACGCCCTCGTTCTGGGCGCCGGCCTGGCTTTCCAGCGTCTGCAGCAGGAACAGGTTCTGCGTCGACAGGCGGTTCGCGCCGGACTGCGCGCTCGGCGCGGCCGCCGAGACCGTGCCGGCCGGCGTGAACTCGAAGGCCCGCGCGAAGGCGAGAATGCGTTTATCGGCGGCGGCATTGGCGAAGCTTTCGGCGTCGCCGAGGTCGCTGGTCAGGATCTTGCGGACGTCCGCCGGGGAAAGCTGCGCCTCGTCGAGGCCGTAGGCCTTCAGCGCGTAGGCCAGTGTCCGTTCGTCGGCCAGGAGATCGTCGAGCGTGCGCAAGGAGCCGATCGCCGAAAGGTAGGCTTTCGTTTCGTCGCGGCGCAGCGCCTTCTGCGCCTCGGTCATCGTGCCGAAGGAGGCGGCGTATTTGGTGCCGGTGGCGGTCTGGTTGGCGACCGACTGCACGAGGCGCTGCGGGCCGGCCTTGCCGTCCGCGCCGAAGTTGAACGCCGCGGCCAGCTTCTCGAAGCGCTCGTCGCCGAGGCGGTTGACGTAGGACTGCGGGTCGGAAGCGTCGCTGAGAAGCACGCGGCGCAGCTTGACCAGGCTCGCCTCGCCCGGCTCGATGTCGAAGGCTTCGAGCGCGTAGTTCAACGCCGTGCGGCCGAACACCGGGTCCCTCGCCAGGAGGTCGGTGACGGAGTTGATGTTGCCGAGGAGGAACCTGAACGAGCTGGTTTCGGCTGTGTCGTCCGCCGCCACGAGCGTCCGGTAGTTGCTGAAATAGCCGTCCGTCGCTTGTTTGGTCGCCGCGCTGGCGACCGCGGCGTCTTCACCGAAGGCGCCGCGAACGAAGGTCTGCAGCGCGACGAACCTCTCCTTGCGGGCGACGTTGGCCGACGTGTCGGTCGGCAGCGCGTTGATCGGGGCGTCCGACGCCGTGCCGCCGGTCACGACGTCCTCCACGAAGCTCGCTCGTTCGATCGACGGATCGAGCCCGAAGGCGGTCAGGACGTAAGCCGTCAGCCGGCCGTCGGCGAAGAGATCGCCCGGCGCGGCCAAGGTGCCGATCTTCGCCTGGAAATGGTTCGTCTCGAACGCGGCGGCCTGCGCGCTGGCGGCGTTGCCGGTCGACACGTTGTAGCGGTGGACGAGCTCGTTCGCGCTGGCCGGATCCTGAGCCGCGACGCCGGCGTCCAGGCTGCCGTCCTCGTTGAACTCGAAGGCCGCGGCGAGCTTGAGCCAGCCGGGATTGGTGGTGGAAACGGTTTCGGGCAGGGTGCCGGTCAGGGCCTGGCGCAGGAAGTCCCGCGAGGCGAGCGCCGGATCGACGCCGATCGAGCCGAGCACCACCGCGGTCAGCGATGCGTCGGCGAGCAGATCGTCCACCGATCCGACCGTTCCGATCCGGTCGAGGTAGGCGCCGGTCCTGGCTGCCGCGATCGCGCCCTGCCGGACGTGCCGCTCGGTGTAGGCTTCGACCATCGCGTCGGTCTGGCCGGTGCTCTGCACGACCTCCGTGTCGGCCCCGGCCAACGCCTTGAAGTTGAAGGCGGCGGCGAAGGTCCGGTAGCGGTTGTCGGCCAGCTTGTTGGCGAAGGACGCGGCGTCGGACAGGTCGCTTTCGAGCACCTTGCGGATCAGGCCGCGCGAGTTGACCTGGTCCTCCAGCCCGTAGGCCTTCATGGCGTAGGTGTAGAGGCGGTAATCGTTGAGCAGCTCGTCGACGCTCGACACATCGCCGATATGGGCGGCGTAGTAGTCGGCGTCGCGCTTGACGGCGCTCGTCGCCTCCAGCCGCTCCAGCGTCTTGGAGATGTTGCTGGCGTAGAGCCGGTAGCCGAGAAGGGTGGACACCATCGTGATCGCGTTCCGCGCGCGGGAAGGTCGGGGCTCGAACGCGAACGCGCCGCGCCGGACAGGGTAAAGGGCTTTGGTTACCGCCGACTGAACGGCGGGACCGCGCGACGCGCCGTGGCACGGCCGCGTTCGCCCGCCTTCGGGCGCCGTTGCGAGGTCCCATCCCAAGGGTCGAGGCTCCGATCCGCGATGCCGGGACGAGCGTCGTTGGCTTCGCGAAGCGTCAGGAGCGACGGTGCCTTGGACGGGCGAGGGGCGCGATCCCCTTGCCCGACCCGTCACCCGTTCGACGCGCTTTGCGGGTCCGGAGCCATCTTCTCCTTCGGCAGGAAGTCGAACTGCTCCACCAGGATCTCGCGGATCAGCTCCGTGCCGTAGCGCTTGTTGACGCTCGTCTTGATCCCCGCCTTCAACGCTTCGAGGTCGTATTTCTGAGGCTGGGAGAAGTCGAAATCCGATGTCTGGTAGACCGAGGCGAAGACGTCGTTGAGGATGAACGCGTCGGGCGGCACGGCGAGGCCTGCCGCCGCTTCGCCGTCGATCGTGTAGACGAACCGCGCGAGGACGTAGCCTTCCACGGCGTTCTTCGACAGGATCGGCACCGTCACCGGGTCGGTCCGGCGCCAGTCGAGACCGGCGAAGTAGGTCGGCTCCGCCGCGGCCTCGTTGTCGCCGCCGCGCACCGTCGCGGTCGCGTAGGCGGCGCCGAGGGTCGCCGCGCAGACCCACAAGCCGACGAGGAGGGTCTTCAGCATCAGGCCCGCTTCACGCCGCCGGCGGACGCGGCGTAGGTCCCGTCCGATTCGGCCTCGCGCATCGACCGCGCGATGATGCCGGACACTTCCCCGGCCGCTTCCATGTGCAGCGATAGGGTACGGCGGTTGTCCTCGAGCCGCTCGCGCAGGGTCCCGAGCCGCGCGCGGAGTTCCGGCGTGACCGTCGCCGCGTCGAGACCGCGCGAGATGCGGGTGAGCTCCAGGAGGCTGTGGTTCTTGCGAGCGGCGGCCTCGCCGAGGTCCATGACGCGCCCGGCCTTGAGCGCCTCGGTTTCGCCGGCGAGCACACCTTCCAGCCGGTTGATCGCCTGCAACAGCACCGCTTCCACGCCGTTTCCCTTTCCTCGTGCCGGCGCCGAAGCATCGGCGACCGTTCGGTTTCCTAGAGGGCGCCGGGCTTGGACAGCGCGGCGCCCTGCGCGGCCGCGGCGTCGCGTTCGAGCGCGGCCTTCGCCTTGGCGACCGTCCCGCCTTGCGCGTCGCGCTTCTCGATCATCTCCGCGACGCCGATGCCGCCGGACTCCGCCATCTCGGCGCCGATGCGCTCGGCGAGCATGGACCGCCAGATCGCGCCGGCGGTGCCTTCGCCGAAATAGGTCGAGTCCTCCTTCGGCAGCATGTGCTCGACGAAGCTCTGCAGCACGAAGCCCTCGAACTGCTGCGCCGGCGTCAGCTCGCCGGTCTTGGAGCCGCGCGACACCATCGTGTGCGGCAGCACGCGCGACGCGGCCTTCGCTTCGGGCACGTCGCGCGGCATCGAGGCGGCGATTGTCGATAGGGTGGTCATGGCTCGCGCCCCGCACCGAAACTCCGGGACCGTTCTAGCCGCGCGGTCTTATTCGAGGCTTGCGCGCGGGGTCGCGAAGTATTCGTCCATCGTGGCTTCGAGCACGTCGCGCTCGGCGCGCCGGCGGGCCGCGACGCCAGCTTCCGCGACCGCGCGCTCCATGCGCTTCTCGATGCCCTGCGCTTCGGCGAGGTCCGCTGCCGCGCGAGTCTGCGCCGCGCGGTTCGCGACGACCAGAGCCTCGTTGCGGCGCAGCGCGCTCGCGCGGCCTTCCAGGAACAGCCCGTTCAGCAGCGATTGGGTGCCGAGGCTCTCGATGATCGCGGCGCTGGCGGCGGCGAGCTCGGCGCCCTCGCGGCGCCTGTCGGCGAGCGCCCATTCAGCGAGGCGCCGCTTGCGCGCCTGCACGTCGAGGAGCCGCCGCAGCCGGTCCGCCCGGTCGGCTTCCGCGCTCATCCGTTCAGCACCCAGAGCCGGAAGCCTTCGACGAAGACGCGCAGGAAGTCGCCGACCGCGATGCCGAGCAGGACGAGGCCGCCGGCGATCACGAAGGGCATGGAAATGAAGTAGATCGGAATCTGCGGCGTCATCTTGTTCATGAGGCCGATCGCGAAGTTGACGATCACCGCGTAGACCACGAAGGGGCTCGCGATCCGCAGGCACAGCACGAAGGTCTCGTCGAGGTTGTCGGCGAGCGCCACGAGACTCGCGCGGGCCCCGAAGCCGGCCGATACCGGCATCGCCCCGTAGGAGGCGACGAGGGCGCGCAAGATTTCGGCGTGGAGGTTCAGCGAGAAGATCATCACCGTCGCGGTGAGCGTGATGAGGCTCGCGATCGTCGGTTCCTGGTCGTCCACCGCGACGCCGAAGGCGTTGCCCATGCCGATGGCGTTGGCGACGAAGGCGCCGGCGAACTGCAGCGCCAGCATGAACACGCGGCCGAGCAGCCCGATCAGGGCGCCGTTCATGATCTCAGTGACGATCATCGCCAGTCGGACGTCGTCGCCGGCCGCCGCGACCACCGGCTGCAGCGTCGGCAGGACGCCGGGCGAGATCACCAGCGAGGCGGCGACCGCGATGAACAGCCGGACCTGTACGGGAACGCGCAGCGAGGAATAGCCGGGCAGCAGCATCAGGCAACTGCCGATCCGGCAGAAGATGACGAACAGCGACAGGACGACGGTCGAGGTGTCGGCGCCCATGCTCCCGTCCTCGCCCGTTACGAGATCGCGCCGAGGGGCTTGATGTCGACGCCGCGGGCGATCTCCAGGTGCGACAGCACCGGCAGGTTCACGAAGATGCGCTCGATCATCATCCGCACGTAGGGGCGCGCGTCCGGCGAGGCGACGAGCACGAAGCTCTCGCCCCCGTCGGTCTTCTCGCGGATGACCTTCGACGCCTCGGTCGCGAACTGCTCCACCAGCCGCGGGTCGATGTCGAACTCGATCACGTCGCCCTTGGCGTCGCGCTTCAAGGCCTGGTGGAAGGCAAGGTCCCAGCGGTTCCCGAGCCGGAGGACGGCAAGCTGGCCCTTGTGCAGAAGGTCGCCGCAGATCTGCTGCGCCATGCGCATCCGCACGTGCTCGACGATCTTCTCCGAGCGGCGGACGTGCGGCGCGATCTCGGCGATGGCCTCCAGGATCAGCGTCAGGTTGCGGATCGAGACGCGCTCGGCCAGCAACAGCTTCAAGACCGCCTGCAGCCCCGAATAGCTCATGTGCGCGGGCACGATCTCCTCCATCAGCCGCTTGTATTCGGGCTCCAGGCGGTCGATCAGCGAGCGCATGTCCTTATAGGACAGGAGGTGCGCCAGGTTGTTGCGGATCACCTCGGACAGGTGCGTCAGCATGATGGACAACGTGTCGACCGGCTCGAAGCCGGCGCGCCGGGCGGCGGTGCCGAAGGTCTCGGAAATCCAGGCGGCGCGCAGGCCGAAGGCCGGCTCCTTGGTAAGGTCGTGCGGGATGTCGGGCACGGGGCTGTCGCCGAGCACGATCAGGAGCTCGCCGAGCCGCAGCGGCTGGCTGGCGACCGTCGTGCCGTGGACCTTGATCTCGTAGGATTTGGGCTCGACGGCTAGGTCGTCCGACAGCTTGATCTCCGGCACCACGAAGCCGTAGCGCGAGGCGAAGCGGCGGCGCATCTTGCCGACGCGGTTGCCGAGCTCGTCGCGCGCGAAGGCGAGGTGGGCGGCCATCTGCTTGCCGAGCACCAGCTCGACCTCGACGATACGTAAGGATTCCTTCACCGACTGGCGCTCGGTTTCGGCCTTCTCCGCCTCGATCATCAGCGTCTCGTCGGCGATCGCCCGCGCCGCGGCGGCGCGCTGCTTCGGCACGGTGTAAGCGACGAAGCCGAGGCCGGCGGCGGCGGCGGCGAAGGGCAGGAACGGCAGGCCCGGCAGGAGGGCGAGAAGCCCCATCAGTGAGGCCGCGACCATCATGGCGCGCGGGTAATGGCCGAGCTGCGAGACGATCGCCAGTTGGGCCGCGCCGCGCGTGCCGCCCTTCGACACGAGGAGGCCGGCGGCGAGCGAGACGATCAGGGCGGGGATCTGGGTGACGAGGCCGTCGCCGACCGACAGCTTCACGAACACGTCCGCCGCGGTGGCCGCGTCCATGCCGTGCCGCGTGATGCCGATGACGATGCCGCCGAAGATGTTGACGGCGGTGATGATGAGGCCGGCGATCGCGTCGCCGCGCACGAACTTCGAGGCGCCGTCCATGGAGCCGAAGAACGACGACTCCTCCTCCAGCTCGGCGCGGCGCGCCTGCGCCTGGCGCTCGTCGATGAGGCCGGCGGAGAGGTCGGCGTCGATCGCCATCTGCTTGCCGGGGATGGCGTCGAGGGTGAAGCGCGCGCCGACCTCGGCGATGCGGGTCGCGCCCTTCGTGATGACGAGAAAGTTGACGGTGATCAGGATCGCGAACACCACGAGGCCGATCACGAAGTCGCCACCCATCACGAACTGCGAGAAGCCGCCGATGACGTGGCCGGCGGCGTTGTGACCCTCGTTGCCGTGGGACAGGATCACGCGCGTCGTCGCGATGTTCAACGACAGGCGAAGCATGGTGGCGATCAGGAGGATGGTCGGGAAGGACGAGAAGTCGAGCGGCTTCTCGATCCACAGCGCCACCATCAGGATCAGGATCGACAGCGCGATCGAGACCACCAGGCCGAAATCGATCACGATCGGCGGGATCGGAACGAACAGCACCGCCATGATGAAGACGATGCCGAGCGCGAAGCCGATGTCCCGGCGGCTGGCCGCGACGGGGGGTTGCAGCTTGATCGAGTCGACGGCGGCCATGGAGCGCTCCCCGGAGGCGTGGTGCCCCCTCGAGACAGGCGTTGGCGCGAGCGAACCTCACGGTCCTCGCGCACGCTCCCTTTTCAATCGGCTCGCTTGAGCCGGGCTGGACCGTCGGGGGCTGCGAACCCTTAGCCGTAGAGGAAGTCGCCCGACGTCAGCTGGCTGAGCCGGACCCCCGCCAGGACGATGTCCGCGTCCGCCCCGACGTCGATCACGGTGCAGGCGACGCCGGCGACGGTGGTCTGGCGCGCGTCGGCCATGACCGCGGTGAAGCCCGCGTAGCCGAACGTCGCCAGGTCGACGACGTCGCGCCCGGCGGCGCCGGCCTGGAAGTCCACCACCGTGTCGAGGCCGAACCGGCCCTCGAAGACGAACGCGTCGGCCCCGGCCCCGCCGGTCTGGTGGTCGACGCCCGACCCGCCGGACAGCCGGTCGTCGCCGTCGCCGCCCACGAGCGCGTCGACGCCCGCTTCGCCGAGGAGGACGTCGTTGCCGGCACCGCCCGCGAGCGCGTCGCAGCCGTCGCCGCCGCGAACCTGATCGTGTCCGCCGCCCGCGTCGCCGCCGTCGGCGCCGGCCCCTGCCTCGCCCCCGTCGTGGCCGTGCGTCGCCTGAACGACGTCGTTGCCGCCGCGGGCGCGCACGAGCTCGGCCGCGTCCGTGCCGACGAGGCGGTCGGCCCGCTCCGTTCCCTCGATCGTGCGCATCGTCGGTGCGGCGGGCTTGACCTCGACCGTCACCTGCGCGCTCGCCTCGCCCCCGCGACCGTCGGAGACGGTGTAGGAGAAGCGGGCGGGGCCGGTGTGGCCGGGCGCGGCGGTGAACTGGACCGACCCGTCGGCGAGCAGCGTCGCGCTGCCGCCGGTGCCTGCCGACACCGCGGAGATCGCGAGCGCGTCGCCGTCGACGTCCCGGTCGTTGACGAGAAGGGCGCTCGCGGCGATCACGATCGACGTGCCGGCGGTCGCGGAGTAGCCCGCGTCGGCGGTCGCCACCGGGGCGTCGTTGACGGACGCGAAGTCGACGCGGACTTCGCCTTCCCCGCTCGATGCCTCGCCGTCGCCGACGACGTATCGGAACGAGGCTGGCCCCGAGAAGTCCTTGGCCGGCACGAACGTCCAGGCGCCGGTGTCGGCATCCAGCGTGACGGCGCCGCCGACAACCGAGCCGGGTACCAGCCGATACGCGAGAACCGTGTCGTCCTCGTCCCAAGCGGGCGGCAGGACGCCCGTCGCCGTTTGGTCCTCCGTTCCAGTTGCGAGGGTGCGCACCTCGGCGAGGATCGGCGCGTCGTTCACCGGCGTCACGGTGATCGTCGCGGTCGAGCGCGCGACGCCGCCGTAGCCGTCGTCCACGGCGTAGGCGATCACGGCCTCGCCGTTGAAGGCCGGCGTGCGCGACGCCGGATCGCCGTCGGCCGGCCGGAACCCGAAGTCGCCCGTGGCGCGGTCGAAGAACGTCACAGTCCCGCCTGCGACGGCGACGATCTCCGTCACCGTCAGGTCGTCCTGGTTGCGATCGCGGTCGTTGGCGAGGAGGTCGCGGACGTTGAGCCGGACTTCCGTCTGCTCGGCGGTCACGAAGGCGTCGGCGGCGAGCACCGGGCCGTCGTTGATCGAGCGGACCAAGAGATCGGCGTCCTGGAACGACAGGGTCTCGACGCCCCGGGCGGTGTCCGTCCCCTCCTCGTCGCGCAGGTCGCGGACCGTGACCGTGTCGCGGATGCGCTCGACGGCGAAGTGACGTTGGCTTCCACGGATTGCCAGGACGTCGTCGCCCGCGCCGCCGTCGATCGCGTCGTCGCCCGCTCCGCCGGAGAGTGCGTCGTCGCCCGCGCCGCCGTCGAGGACGTCGGCCCCCGCTTCGCCGTACAACCAATCGTTCCCGCCGTCGCCCGACAGCCGGTCGTCGCCATCGTCTCCGAAGGCGACGTCGTCGCCGTCCAGGAGCGAGACGACGTCGCCGCCGTCACCGCCATAGAAACGGTCGGCGGCCGGCGTGGGACGGTTGGCGAGACGCGCCACGTCGGCGGCCGTCAAAAACGTGCCATCCGCGAAGCGGATCGTCTCCACCCCGTCGAGCGTCACCCGCGCGACGCCGTCCGGTCCGTCGATCAGGAGAAACGTATTGCGGTAGTCCCGAGCCGCGCCGACGTCCGACGCGGCGATCCCGGCGCCCAGCGTCAGCGTGTCGGCGCCCTCGCCGCCGCTGATCGAGTCGTTGCCGTCGCCCAGGCGGTAATGGAAGAGGTCGTCGCCGCCGCCGCCCGACAGCGAGTCGTTCCCGGTCGAGCCGGCGAAGACGTTCGCCCGCCCGTCGCCGGCGGCTTGATCGACGGCGTCGGTCTGCACGAGCGAGGCGTCGACGATGCGCCCTCGGTCCCAGGTCGTGCCGTCGTCGAAGACGAAGCGCTCGACGCCGCCCCAGACGTCGCCTTCGCGCCCGCGCAGCGTCACGACGTCGCCGAACGCCCCGGCACCCAGCACCAGGTCGCCGCCCCCCTGGCGCACCGTGAGCGCGTCCGGGTCGATGCCCGGCCCGAAGCTGAGCGTGTCGACGTCGGTGGACGGACCTTCGTCGAAGATCTCGACGGCGCCGTCGCCGCGCTCGTAGCGATAGGTGTCGCCGCCCGTCCCGCCGTAGACGGTGTCGCCGTCGCCTCCGCGCAGCGTGTCGGCGCCGGACGTTCCCTCGACGCGGCTCGATCCGTAGCTGGCTTCGAACCTCGCGCGCAGTTCGGCGGCCGTCCAAACCGTTCCGTCGTCGAAGGTGATGCGGTCGATGCCCCCGCCGGCTTCGAGGAGCACGCGGTCGGTGCCGTCGAACCGGTCGGAGACCATGAGCACGATGCCGTCGGTCGTATTGCCCTTCAGAGCCTGGACGTCTCGGGTCGTGATGCCGGCGCCGAAGGCGAGCGTGTCGTTCGCCCCTTCCACGTCGACGATCATGTCGACCCCGTCGCCCCGCCCGTAGCGGTAGAGGTCGTCGCCTGCGCCGCCCATGAGCAGGTCCTTGCCCGCGCCGCCGGCAAGAACGTCGGCGCCGGCGTCGCCGCGCAGCGTGTCGACGCCCGCCCCGCCCGCGAGCACGTCGTTCCCCGTGCCGCCGACGAGAACGTCCGCTCCGCCGGACCCGGTCAGCACGTCGTCGCCCCCTTCGCCGCGCAGCGTCTCGCCCGTTGCCGCGGCGGTCAGCGCGTCGGCGGCCTCCGATCCCCGCCGCCCGTCGCTTGCATCGACGTCCGAAGCCTGGAGGAAGTTCGCGTCCGTCATCGTCGAGACGTCGACGTTCAGGAGGCGCACCACGGTCTGCCAGCCCTCGGGCTTGGCGGTGAATCCCGTATCGAACTCGAGGACCGTGTCGGCGCCGTCCTGCCGCAGGCGCGCGCCCCCCGGCGTGAACAGGTCGCCGCCATAGACTCGGCCGAAGTCGGCCTCGCTGTTGCTGCCTCGATACCAACCGTATCGATCGAATTCCAGGTATCCGACGGGAAGCGAAAGGCCGGCGCCGAGCAGCGGCGCGAGGTCGAGGACGTCGCCGCCGTCTCCCGCCTCGAAGTCGGCGATCGTGTCCGCGACGACGGGTCCGTCGCCGGTCATGAATCCGGACGCGTTTTCTCGCTCGAAGCGGACGACAAAGGCGTCACGACCGGCGCCCCCCGCGACGACGTCGGCTCCGTTCCCGGAGTCGATCACGTCGGCCCCGTCGCCGCCGTCGACGACGTCGACGCCGCCGTCGCCGAAGAGTTCGTCGTCGCCGGCGCCGCCCGCGAGGCTGTCAGCGCCTTCGCCACCGAAGATCTGATCGGCTCCCTCGCCGCCGTCGAGCGTGTCGTCGCCCGCTTCGGCGTAGATCTGGTCGTCGCCCGCGTCGCCGGACGCAACGTCGTCGCCGTTTCCGGCAAACACCGTGTCCTGCCCGTTTCCGCCGACGATGCGGTCATCGCCTTCGTCGCCGGACAGGCTGTCGTCGCCCTCGCCGCCGTCTACGACGTCGTCGCCTTCGTAGCCTCTCAGGAAGTCCCGGTCCGCGCCCCCCGACAGCGTGTCGTTCCCCTCGTTCCCGACCAGGCTGTCGCTGCCGTCGCCGCCGTAAACGACGTCGTCGCCCGTGCCGGCGGTGACGAGGTCGTCACCAGACCCGGCCTCGATGCGGTCGTCGCCGTCGCGGCCGTCGAACCGGTCGTCGCCGTCGCCGCCGTGAAGTTCGTCCGCGCCCTCGCCGCCCGACAGGGAGTCGTCGCCGTCGCCGCCGAAGAGGACGTCGTTACCGGACCCGCCGATGAGGGAATCGTCCCCGGCGCCCGCTTCGATGACGTCGTCGCCCGTCCCACCGTGAAGGGAGTCCTCCCCGGCTCCCGCCTCGATGCGGTCGTTGCCGGCCCCGCCGTCGACGAAGTTCTCGCCGTCGCCGGCCTTCACGACGTCGTCGCCGTCGGCCCCGTAGATCTCGTCGGCGCCCGAACCCGTGGTGACTTGGTCCGCCCCCGCGGACGCGAACACGAGATTGTCGCCGCCTAGGACGGCGATCACGTCGTCCGCGGCCGTGCCGATGATGGTGTCCGTCATTTCCCCGCCCCCGCGTTCAGAAACCGCTAACGCTGGTTGCAACGTTTTCGCGGACCTGACGAGAGCCGGCTACCACCACGGCGGCAAATTGCGGCCTTAGTGTTGCTTTAAGGTAAACACAATTTCGCCACTTGACGATCGTCGCCGGCGGCGGGCTGCAGCTATTCGGGTTCGACCTAGAACCCGTGCTCGATGCGCGAGAAGCTCTCCTGGGTGAAGGCGTAGACCTGAGCGCCGGTGAAGGAGGCGGTGAAGGCGACGATCACGAAGATGGCGATGATCTTCGGCACGAAGGTGAGCGTCACCTCCTGGATCTGCGTCAGCGCCTGGAACAGCGCGATGACGATGCCGACCAGCATGGCGCCGACCACCGCCGGTCCGGCGGCGATCACCACGGTCCAGATCGCCGACTGGACGATGTCGATGGCGTCCGCTTCGTTCACGCGCCCTACTCCACCTTGATGCCGGCACCGAGGTCGATCGTCTTGCCGCCTTCCAGCGTCGCGACGGCGCCGGTGTCGGTGATCGTCACGGACTTGACCACGCCCGATACCGTGCCGTCCGCCGAGGTCACCGTGCGGCCGATGACGCCGTCCGCCTGGCTCAGCGAGGAGGCGGTCAGGAGCGACGACAGCTTCTCGTTCAGCTTGATCGACTGCTCGACGTTGGAGAACGAGGCGAGCTGGCTGAGCTGCTCCGTCGGGTCGGCCGGGTTCAACGGGTCCTGGTTCTTGATCTGCGCGACGAGCAGCTGCAGGAACGCGTTGTAGTCGACGGCCGCCTTGTCCGCGTCGGTCTTGGGCGCCGAGAGCGCGGCGGAGACGGCGTTCGTCGCGCCGGAAACGGTGGATACCGAGGTCATGCCCGCGCCCCTTCGTCGTGGTGGTGGATCGCGCCGTGCCGGCGTTCGTCGGCTCGCGAGCGTGGCCCCGCCTCGATCGGGATCAGCGCCCGCAACGCGCGCAGCGCCTCGAAGGGACGGCCGCGCTCGACGTGGTCGGCGGCGTCCATCAGGCCGTCGCGGACGACCGGATCGGAGAACGTCGCCATCATCAAGGGATAGGTCTTGCGGAACACGTCCGCCGCCGCCTCGCCGCTTTCCGGCGCGATCAGCATGGTCTGCACGAGGAAGTAGAGCTGACGCAGCGGCGAGGTCGCCTCCACCGCCTGCATGACGTGGCTTTCGAGTAGGAACGTCGCGTCGTTCAGGAGTTCCAGCGACACCTTCCGGTCGACGCGCATCACCGCGCCGTTGACGAAGATGCGCTCACCGGGGCGCAGCGAGAGCTTCAAGGTGGCCATGCGCCTCACTCCAGCCCGTCGCGGATCATCGCGGTCACGTCGATGATGCCGCGGAAGCTCTGCGTTTTGCCGAGGCGGATCGCATCGGCCTCGCGCATCACCCACAGCCCGATGGAGATCAACGAGGCGCGCAGCTCCTCCGGCAGCGCGTTCTCGGGGTTGGCGAGGTCCTCGACCAGAAGGCTCCAGAGCGTGCGCGTCGCGTAGATCGCCTCCACCGCGAGCGTCGACTGGGCGCCGGCCGCTTCCGCCCGCTCCATCAGCTCGATCGCGTGCCCGAGCGCGGCGCGCTCGCGGTCGCGCGCCTGCCCGCCGCTTTCTTCTTGGATCTCGGAATACGAGAATTGATACATGCCAGGTCCTTCGGACGCCGCGAAAGCGGCCGTGATCGAGGTCGGTCGGCCGAACCGGAAGCGACGGCTCAGAGGTAGTCGAGGATCGACAGCTTCTGCAGCCGGCCGGTGACCGTGTAGGAAGCCTGCAACAGCGTTTCCAGCTGCGTGATGCGCAGGCCGGCTTCCGTCTGGTCGACGCCTTCGAGCCGCGTGAAGGCGGCGTTCACGACGTCCTTCTGGCGCTTGAGCGCCTCGTTGGCGGCGTCGACGCGCGCTTCGCGCGTGCCGACGGAGGCGCGCAGCGCCGTGACGCCGTCGAGGCCCGCCTTCAGGGTCGTGGCGGCACTGCGCGCCAGCGCGGTCCGTGCGGCGTCGTTGAGCTCGGGCGATGCGATCGCGGCCAGCATCGAATAAGCCGCCGCCACCGAGCGGAAGGCGCTCTCGTTGGCGCTGACGGAGGTCTGGACCGTCTCGGTTCGAGAGATCGAGGCCGTGGTTTCCCGGCTGGACGCGTTCGACCAGACGGTCGCGGGCGGCGTGGCCGGACCGACCCAGGCCGCATCGGCAACGGTATCCATGAAGCGCAAGGGCGCGGCGGCGGAAGCGGGCGGGTCCGTGTAGCCGGCGGCGCTGAGGAACTTCGTCATCTCGTCGGCCGTCACCGTCGCGGCGGTCTTGTTGATGGCGGTCAGGAACGATCCGTAGGCGTCCTTTGCGGCCTGGATCGCAGGGGCGATGTCCGCGATCGGCGCGACGCCGCTGTTTTCGCCGCCGAACACGTAGAGGCCGTTCACCGACGTGTTCAGCGCCCCCGCCATCTGCTGCAGCGCCGCGCGGGCGAGGCCGTCGTAGTCTTCCACCAGGTCGGCGTTCAGCATCGAGCCGATCATCTCGTCGCCGGTCGCGGCGACCGAGGCCATCAGGTTCTCGACGATGTCCAGCCGGCCGGTGACGACCTTGTTGGTCTCGAGCTGCGCGTCGATCGAGGTTTCCTGCGCCCGGTAGCTCACCGCGCTGCCGGTCAGCCGCCCGAGCGTCGCGCCGACGTCGGCGTGGCGCTCCGTCACCAGCTCCTTGTTGGCGTCCTTCAGCTCGCTTTGCAGACGCATCAGCGAGGCGCGGGACGCGTTGTTCAACGAGAGTGTCGAGATGCTCATGGAAGGTTCGCTCGAAACGGATCAGAAGGCGTTCAGCAGCGTGCGCAGCATCTCGTCGACGGCCTGCAGGATCTTCGACGAGGCCTGGAAGGAGCGCTCGAGGTCGAGGAGGCGCAGGGTTTCCTGGTCGAGGTTGACCCCGGTCTCGTTCGACAAGGCTTCCTTCGTCCGGTCGAGCAGCGTCTGCTTGTATTCGACGTCGCCGATGGCACCGGAGCGCTTGTCCTGCAGCCAGCTCACCGAGGACGCGGCGAAATCCTTGAGCGAGCCGCTCGCCAGCGCGTTGGTCGCGCCGGCGTCGAAGGTCCGGGGCGCGCCCAGCGCGCCGACGAAGGCGTTGAGCCGGTCCGCCTAGCCTTGGGCGCCGGTCGGGTTGAAGACGGTGTTGACGCCATCGCGCAGCTTCGTCGGCGAGGCGACCACCGCCGGATCGACGAGCAAGCGGCCGGCGAGCCCAGGGATCGCGGCGGCGCCTTCGACCTCGGCGACCGTCGGAACGGCGCCGGTGGCGGTGAACATGCCGAGCCGGCTGCCGGACGCGTCGGTTTCCACCGTCGCCGCGACGAGGCCGCGGGCGATCTCGTCGAGCTGCGCCTGGTAGGTGACGGCGATCTCGTCGCGCAGCGTCACCAGGCCGACGATCCGGCCGCTGCGCACCGGCATGGCAGCGTCCGGGCCGGTGACGAGCGTCCCGTCGATGCGCAGGCCGTTGCCGGGCGCGCCGGGATTGAGCGGCTGCGCCGTGAAGGAAACCGCGCGGGGAACCTTGTCGAACAGGGTGACGCCGGAGTCGGTGTAGATGACGACGTCGTTGGCGCCGCGCGTCTGGACGTTGAGCCCGACGAAGCCGGAGAGTTCGGCGATCTTCCGGTCGCGCTCGTCCACCGCGTCGGTGACGTCGCGGTTGCCGTGGGTGCCGGCGACGATCTCGCGGTTCAGCCGCTCGATCTCGGCGAGGATGTCGTTCATGTCGGCGGCGGCGACCACCAGCTCGTCGTCGGCGTCGCGGCGGATGACGTCCACCGTGCGCGAGCCTTCGTTCAACGCGGTGGCGACGTCGCGCGCGGCGTCCACCGCCGAGCGGGCGAAGTCGAAGCTCTGGGACGACGCGGCATAGGCGAGGAGCTTGTCGGACAAGTTCGCGACGAGCGCGGCCGGCGTGTTGCCGGTCTCGATGTCGCCGACGAGCTCGTCGATGCGGGTCAGGCCCGCCTTCACGACGTTCGACTGCTCGAGCGACGCGGTGGAGTCCAGCATGTTGCGGTAGAGCGTCGAGTTCGCGGACTGCGCGACCGAGCGCACCTCGACCCGACCGCCGCCGCCGGTGACGACGTTGGCGTATTTGCGCGTCGCGCCTTCCACGTTGGCGTTGGCGATGTTGCGCGACACCAGCGCGGTCTGCAGCTGCGTCGCCGACAGCGACGACTTGGCGGTGTTGAGGGCGGAGGAAAGCGACATGGTCCGGAACACCGCGGCGAGGAAGGTGCGGACGGGGCGTCGGCGCCCCGCCCGTCGTCAGGTCTGAGGGTCCGCCGGATCAGCGTTTCAGGTTGACCAGCACGTCGAGGATTTCCGAGCCGGTCTGGAACACCTTCGAGTTCGCCGTGTAGGAGCGCTGCGAGGCGATCATCGTGGTGAGCTCGGAGGCGAGGTCGACGTTGGAGTTCTCCAGCGCGCCGGCGATCAGGTCGCCAAAGCCGCTCGACCCGCCGGAGCCCATCAGGATCGTGCCCGACTCGACGCCGGCGCTGTAGGCGTTTCCGGAAACCGGGACGAGGTTGTCGGGGCTGGCGACGAGCGCCAGCGGCACCCTGAACAGTTCGCGCGTCGTGCCCGACGTGAAGGTCGCGGTGATCGTCCCGTCGAGGCCGGTGGAGATCGTGTCGATGACCTCGGCCGGATTGCCGTTCACGCTGGCGGCGAGCGTCTCGAAGCCGTTGCTGAACTGCGTGAAGTTCGTGATGTTCAGGCTGAACGGCGAGCCGTTGAGGCTGGACAGGTCGATGTTCAGGAAGCCGTTGCCCGTGTTGTCGTTCGCCCTCGGGTCGACGTTGGTCGTGACGCCGCCTTGCTGGATCGTTTGCAGCTTGTAGGTCGGCGTCGTGGCGCCGTCGAAGGTGAGGTTCGCAGTGGCCAGCGCCGGCGAAGCGTAGGGGAACTTCGTCGTGCCGGTGGTGGCGGCGCCCGCGCTGTCGAACACGGCGACCTCCCAGGTGTCGGGGCCGGTCTTGGTGTAGTAGATGTCGAGCTTGAGGGCCTTGCCGCCGTTGTCGTAGGCGGTGATCGAGCTCGCCACCGTCGACGTCGACGTGGCGGTGTTGGCGCTCGGCAGGTTGGCCGCCGCCGTGGCGGGCTCGTCGCGCGGCAGGTTCGACGTCAGCGTGCCTGTGGTCGTCGGGTTGGCGTTGAGCAGCGCGGCGGACAGGTTGACGTCCTCCAGGCCGTTGAAGCCGTTCAGCGTGAAGCCCGTGCCGGTGGTGGTGATCGGGTAGCCGCGCAGCGTGTAGCCGGCGGCGTTGACCAGCGTGCCGTCCGGCTGCTGCGTGAAGGCGCCGGCGCGCGTCAGGTAGTTGCCGCCGCTGCGGTCGCCGACCACCATGAAGCCGTTGCCCTGGACCGCCAGATCCAGCTTCTTCGAGTTGGTCGCGTTGCCGGTATAGGCGATGCCGCCCTGCTCGCTGATGAAGCGGCGCGTCTGCGCCACCACGGTGCCGGAATTGTAGCCGCCGGCGTTCTGCGGCAGCACGTAGGAGGAGAACTCGGTGTCCGAACGCTTGTAGCCGTTCGTGTCGGAGTTCGCGATGTTCTCGGAAACGACGCTGAGACGGGACGCCTGCGCGGTCATCCCCGACACGCTGGTGCGCATGGTGCCGTTGATGCTCATTCCGCTTCGCCTTTCCTGAGGGGTGTTTTCCGCAGCAGAACTACCCGGAACAGCTTGCGCGGGCCTGCCGGAAAGGTTGCCGAATGGTGAACGGCCGGAACGGCTTAGCCGTTCGCCCGACGCGCGAAGGCCCGGCTCGCGAGGTGCGGGCCGGGCCTTTGGAAGAGGACGCTCGAGGTGCGGCGCGGATCACACGCCGATGCCGTAGCCGAGGTAGCGCATGGACGAGACCGGGTCGTAGCCGAGGCGCATCTTCAGCTTCTTGCGCAGCTTCGAGATGTGGCTCTCGATGACGTTCTCCTCGACGTTCTCGTCGAACACGCCGTAGATCGCCGAGAACAGCTGCTGCTTCGACACGCGGCGGCCGCGGTTGCTGATCAGGTATTCGAGGATGCGGCGCTCGCGGCGCGGCAGCATCATCGCCTTGCCGCCGACCTCCGGGTCGCGGCCGTCGGAGTAGACGCAGATCTCGTCGACCACGGTGCGGCCGCGGTCGGAGGCGGCCTCGCGGCGGCGAATGGCGCCGACCCGGGCGAGGATCTCCTTGACGTGGACCGGCTTGGCGACGACGTCGTCGATGCCGGCGGCGAAGAGGTCGAGGGTGGAGGACAGGGCCCGGGTTTCGGCGAGCGCGATCATCGGCGCGGTGGAGCGGTTGCGCACCAGGCGGGTGAAGGCGCCGCGCTCCGGGAAGTCGCCGAGCAGGAAGGCTTCCACCGCCGAGATGTCGGTTTCCGGCGCGGTCTCGACCCAGTCGCGGAACTCGGCGACGCCGAAACCGGCGGAGGAAACGCCCTCCTGGCCGAACAGCGACTGGTAGCCGCCCGTCACCAGCTCGCGGTCGTCAACGACGATGATCATCTGCCCCACCCTGCATTCTGCTCGGTTTCCGTAGGGATATTGATACCGAGTTAAGGCCCGCGCGAGCTATCCCCAAAACTCATGATAGGGTTAACGAGGCCTTCATCGGTGAGGCCGGAAGTCGATCGTTCGCAATCGTTTACGCCTGCTTCTTCAGGTTCGGAATAGTTTGGCGGCACGTTCGGACAAGCTCGACGCGGTGCCTTTCGCGGGTTGTCAACGGCTAGTGGCGCCGGGGCCCGCGAGTGTGGCGGAAACGCCATGCCGAGCCTGGCGTGTCGATCGCCCGTTCACCGTGCATCCGGCTGAGAAACCGCGATGCCGTTGCAGCTTTCAGGCACCCTTTCGGGCTCCGTTCCTCTCGTGACGAAAGGAGCGAGCCGGATCGTTTCGAAAGAAGCGCGAACTCAAAGGTAGACGGAGCCGGCGTCCGCAGCCTGTCGGTCGCGGGCATCCCGACGCTCGCGCGCGTCCGGTTGCGATTGCTGGCCGGGGCGGCCGTCGCCGGCCCGGTCGCCCGACGTGTCCCGTCGATCGCTCCCCGTGGCACCGTCGGCAACCGTCGAGCCGAGCGGCGCGACGTCGCGCGCGACGACGGTGATGGCCGCGTCGTCGAGCGCGAAGCCCGCGTGTTCGAGGATCTTGCGTAGCCCTTGCCGATCCTCGGCGATCGCGCGAGCGGTGGACGCCTCGCTCGCGGCGAGCTCGACGGCGAGCCGGCCGTTCACCAGCCGCATCGACACGTCGAGGCGCCCGAGAGCCTCGGGCTCGAGCTGGATCGACAGCGTCTTCAAGGCCGCCCCGCCGGCGTTCATTCGCAGGCGGCCGTTCGCCGCGTTGGCGGTCGCGGTGTCGGCCGGCGTGACGCTCGTGCCGTCCGGCGCGAACGCCGCCACGATCCGCTCGGCGATCTGCAGGTTGATCGCCGGGCCCGGCGCGTCGTGCTGGACGGGGACCCCGCTCGGCGCCGAAACGGCGATGGGCTTCGCTTCGACGAACGCGGCCTGCCTGTTGCCGGAGCGCGGCGACGAATCCGTTTCGGGTGTCGCCGTGGAGCCTTCGTCGGCGGCCGAGACGGCATCCGCCTCGGACGCAGCGTCGGCGTCCAGCCGCAGGTTGCTCTCGGCGCCGGCCGGAGTTCCGTTCCCGGCGCTTGAAACGGTGCGACCGAGACGTTGCAGGATCTCGCCGAAGGCGGGACGCGGTCCATTCCCTCGGTCGTCGACCGGCATGGCGTCCGCGAGCGAGGCTGGCTCGATGGACCCTGCCCCGGCCGGATCGAGATCGGCTTCCACCAGCCGGGCGCCGCCGCCGGCTGGCTCGAAATGGGTTTCCATGCGCTTGACGCGCAGCGCGACGGATTTCGGCTGCGAAGCGTCGTTGCCGCCGTTGGCGAGGTCCGCGACCGTGGAAATGACGATGCGCTCGCGCACGCCGTCCTCGTCGTCACCGTTCGACGCGCTCTCGGGAGCCGTTTCGTCGGCGCCAGCCGCCGGCGGCGCGCTCGCCGGTTGCAAGCGGGCGGCGCCGAGGAGCCGGCCGAGGAGCTCCAGCACTTTCGCTTCTGGTGGCGCGACGGCGGTCCTCTCGCCGCTCGCCGCGTCGTCGCGGTCCGGCTCTTCGGTTTCGTGCGCCGTCGTCTTGCCGGCGGAAGCCTTGCCGTTCTTCTCGTCCTGGCGACCTTCTTCGGCCGACCGGACGGCGGCCCCGAACAT
>CAXUCL010000029.1:0-1540 GCA_964249395.1 uncultured Rhizobiaceae bacterium | reverse complement strand
CACCAGCGTCGGCGCCTCGATGCCGGACAGGACGCTGGCGGCGGCGTCGAACAGCTCGGCGTCGGCCGGATGCAAACGCGCGCGGTCGATCGTGCCGAACGCTTTCGCGGCGGCGGCTTCGTTTGGCGCGGCAAGGCCCGCGGCGGCCGCGTAGAGCGTGCCGCGCTGCAGGTCCGCGACGGGAATGTCCCGCATGGCGATGGCCTGCCCGCTGGCGAGGCGCGCGAACTCGAGCTGGCCGGCGACGAGCGAGCGACGGGCGACGGCCAGCAGCAGCCCGCGCCGCTCGGCGTCGCTCAAGCGGCGCGTGATGTCGCCGAGCGCGGCGAGCGCGGCGGCGGCGTCGGGCTTCGGGCGCCCGGCATAGACGGTCGCGAAGCGCGCGAGGAAGTTGCCGACATAGGACGAGCGCGAGAAGCGGTCGAAATACTGGCGCGCCAGCGCGTCGGCCCGGGCGTGCTGTCCGAGACCGTCCAGGAGAACGGTTTCGAGGCGAAGCGCCGCCTCCTCGATCAAGCCGCCCGGCGCCAGCAGCCGGGCGCGGTCGAGGTGCGGCACCGCTTCGGCCGGACGGTCGGTCTGCTTGATCTGTCCGAGAACCAGGCTGAGATGAGCGGCGAGGCCCGGCTCGACCCGGGCGAGGTCGACGTCGGCGAGAAGCGTTTCGGCCTTTGCGAGGTCGTTACGGACATAGGCGAGCGCGCCCTCGGCGACGGGTCGAAGCTCGTCGTCGAAGACCTTGGCGGCCAGGAGCCGCGCGAGGACGTCGGGCGGGCCGCCCGACAGCGTGAAGAGGATCGCCGCGCGCCGGTTGCGCGCGTCGTCCCAAACGGTCGGCGCGGCGGCGGCGAACATCGGCGCGAAACGGCGAAGCAACATCGCCTGGACGCGGATCGCCCGGCCGTTGCCGCGCGCAACCTGGTCCTGCAGGAACGGGTCGTCCGGCGCGGCGGAGCCGTGCGGCGGCGCGGCCATGGACGAGGCGGAGGTGTCCGCGCGCGCCGCCGCGACGGGAGGGTACACCGGATCGGCGGGCTTCGACGAGGCGCCGGTGACGATCGGGTCGATGCCTTCGAGGGTTGGCGATGCGGCGAAACCGACGACGGTCGCCGGATCGGTTGCGCGCATCGTCGGCGCGGCGAACGCCGCGGGGCCCGTCGCGGCGACGAGGCCGCCGAGGCAGGAGGCGACGATCCGCTTCACGCTGCGGGCTCCTTCAGGATGATCTCGATGCGCCGGTTCGCGGCGGCGTCCGGCTCGGCCGGCAGCTTCGGGTCGCGGTCGGCGACGCCTTCGATGCCGCTGACCCGCGCCTGGTCGAAGCCGCCGCGCACCAGCATGTAGAACACGAACTGCGCGCGGGCGGCGGACAGGCGCCAGTTGTCGTACTCCGCGCCGCGATAGGGCCGCGCGTCGGTGTGGCCGCGGATGGCGACGGTGCCCTGCCGTTCGGCGAGGATTCGGCCGATGCCTTCCACGAGCGCGATCGCCTCCGGCGGGGCGCTGCTGATGGCGATCGGGGTGTGGCGCCGGTGGGGAC
>CAXUCL010000028.1:9701-23089 GCA_964249395.1 uncultured Rhizobiaceae bacterium | reverse complement strand
GGTCGCAGGCCGGCGGCCGCACCGCGTCGATCGTCGCGAGGAGGTCGCCGGACAAAGCGGCGCCTCCGCCCGCTGCGGCGCAGTCCGCCGGGCCCGCCCACCATTTCCACTCCACGCCGGCGTGGTGGACGGCAAGGGTGAGGCTCCACAGCATGACGAGCCCGAGCAGCGCCAGCAGCACCCGGACCAAGACCGCCGGCGCCCCCGCGAAGCCAAGCGCCGCGCCCGTCGCGCCGATCGCCACCGCCACGTAGTAGGGCACGCGCTGCTCCAGGCAGAGCGCGCAGGGCATGAAGCCGAAGCCGTGCTCGAACACGAGCGCCGTGCCGACAACGAGGGCGCAGGCAAGGCCGAGCGCACCGTTGAGAACGGCCAACCGCTTCGCGTCCCGGCCCGGCGCCGGATAGGAAGTGGATCGAAGACTGGTCATGCGGAAACCCCCGGCGGTTGCGGCAAAGATCGCACGTGACGGCGGCGAGACAAGTCGGGCGATCGGGTCGACGCGCGCGAACAAGCGGCACTGGACACGCGGCCCGCCGCCATGGCATCTCACCGCGACGGCCCGCTCGGGCGGCCGTCGGCGAGCCGTGCGGCGAGAAGCAACGCGGTTCGTGGCCTTGCGGGCGTGGTGGAACTGGTAGACGCGCCGGACTCAAAATCCGGTTCTGGTGACAGAGTGTCGGTTCGATTCCGACCGCCCGCACCATTTGCTTCATTCTCCCTCGGCGATCGGCACGGACGGGCGGCCTTCAGAAGGCGCTCGTCGGGAAATAACGCAGCATCAGTTCCGAGAAGCCCTTCTTCGCGACGATCTGGCTGATGGCGTAGTCGAAGGCGCGCGCCAGCGCCTCGTCGTCGCGCGGGACCGCGATCGCCAGGCCTTCGCCGAGAAAGCGTTCCGACAGGTATGGGCCGCCCGCGAAGGCGCAGCAGTCGGCGCTGGCCGGGCTGTCGAGCCAGAAGGCGAGCGTCACGCCCTCGCCGAAGACGGCGGCGATCGTCTTCTCCTTCAACGCCGCCAAGGCGGCTTCGCGGCTGTCGAACTCGACGCGCTCGGCATTCGGGAAGAAGGCGGTCAGCATCGCCGCATGCGCGCCGCCCCGCACGACGCCGACGCGGCGGTTCGCGACGGCCAAACGGCCCGAGGCCTCGGCGAGCGGCGCGTCGCGACGCACCGCGAAGCGCGCCGGATAGCGGAAGTAGCTCTCGGTGAAGGCGAGCGCGGTTCGGTTGGCCGGCGGCGCGGCCACGCCGGCCACCACCGCCTCCGCTTCGTTCGCGAGCAGGGCGGGCACCAGTCGGTCGAACGGGCGCGCTTCGATCTGGCACCGGTCGAGGACACCGAGTTCCTCGCAGATCAGCCGCACGAGATCGACGTTGAAGCCGGTCAGGCGGCCGTTCGCGTCGAGGAAGTTGAACGGGGGGTAATCGACGCTCGTCAGGAAAAGGAAGCGCTGGCGCGCGCCCAACTCCGGCCGGGCCAGACGCTGGCGCTGGTCGGTGAAGTTCGGCGTCGCGACCTCGTCGGCCGCCGCGGTTAAGGTTAACGGGAGGTAAAGGGCGAGCACAATCAGAAAGAGCGCTCGCATTCCCCGCCTTCCCGGTATGGTTTCCACCGCGCGACGGCGGCCGCGCCGCAGTCGCCGCGCGAGGAACGCCCCAAGCGGGCGTCGTATGGGTCGAAGGCGCCGGGTGCGATGCGCGAGCAAGACGATGCGTCCGGTTGTTCCGCGGTCGCCCTTCCATACGAGCTGGCGGACGGATCGGTAAAGGCCGCGGACGTTCGCTGTTCCGCGCTCGACGACGCGCTCCGGCATCTCGATCTCGACGAAGACGACTTCGCCGAACTGCGTTGGCGGGGCCTTACCAACGGCACCGATGCGGCTGCCGAGCTCGTCGCCAACAGCTGGCGTTCGGACGAGGCGATCGCGGATGCCATCGCCGCCGCGCTCGGTCTTCGTCGCGGCGCGATCCGCGGCGGCGACATCCTCGCCGAGCCGTTCGAAGCGGCGCCGCGGCGCATGGCGCGCGTTCTGCATCCCGGGCTCGTCGCTGCCGCCTTCGTCGCGCCGCGCCTCGAAGACATCCCCGCGACCCGTGCGTTCCTCGCGGATCACCCCGAGACCCGCAGCGCCTTAAGCGTTACGACCTTGCGCGACATCGAGGAGGCCCGCGCCCGGCGCAGCTGCCGCTCGCGGCTCGAAACGGCGCGGCTCAGCCTCGCGAGCGAAGCGCCGGCGCTGTCGGCTCGGCACACGCTCACCGGCAGCCAAGGCTTCCTCGCCGCCTGCGCGCTTTTCGTTCTGGTCGCCCTAGTTCTCTACGCGCTGTCGGCGAGCCTCGCAGCCCTGCACGCCTTGGCGATCCCTTTCTACGCGGCGTGCATCGGCCTACGCGCCGCCGCGGCGCTCGACATGGTGAAACGGACGACGCATCGTGAACGGGCCGCATCGGTCGTCGCGGCCGATCCCGGCCCGCCTCCCGCCTACACCGTCCTCGTCGCGCTGCGGGACGAGCGGGCGGACACGATCGCGACGCTCGTCGCCGCGTTGTCGGCCTTGCGCTGGCCGCGCTCGAAGCTGCAGATCCTCATGGTCTGCGAAGCCGACGACGAGGCGACGATCGGGATCGTAGCGGCGGCCATCGCCGGCGACGCCCGCTTCCGGCTCGTCGAGGTGCCGCCGGCCTTCCCGCGCACCAAGCCCAAAGCGCTGAACTTCGCCCTGCCGCTCGCGACCGGCGAACTCGTCGCGCTGTTCGACGCCGAGGACCAGCCGCATCCCGGCCAGCTCGAAGCCGCCTGGGCCGCGTTCCGCGCCGGCGGCGCGACGCTCGCCTGCGTGCAGGCGCCGCTCGTCGTCCGCAACGGAGACGCGAGCTGGCTCTCCATGCATTTCGGGATGGAATACGCCGCGCTGTTCGGCGGCTTCCTGCCGTGGTTGGCCCGTCACGGAATGCCGCTGCCGCTCGGCGGCACGTCGAACCATTTCCGCCGCGCGCATCTCGAGGCCGTCGGGGCCTGGGACAGCCACAACGTGACGGAAGACGCCGACCTCGGCATGCGCTTCGCGCGGCTCGGCTACCGCTGCGGCGTGATCGACTGCCCGACGCTGGAAGAAGCTCCGGAACACTGGCGCGTGTGGCGCAACCAGCGCACCCGCTGGATGAAGGGCTGGTGCCAGAGCTGGCTCGTGTTGATGCGCGATCCGTGGGGGCTTCTGCGAGAGATGGGCATGCGCGACTTCGTCGTCGTGCAGCTCCTGTTCCTCGGCATGCTGACGTCCAGCCTCGCCGCGATCATCGTCGCCGCGCTCCTGCTCGCCAGCGCGGGCGATGTCGCCTTGAACGGCTGGCCCGGGGGCATTGCGGGCGCATTACTTCTCGTCGACTTGGCGCTGTTCGTCGCGGGACATACCATCCACGCCACCCTGGCCGTCCGGTGCAGCGCCCGCTTCGGTCCCGTGAAGACGGGCCGTTACGTCGCGACGCTGTCCGCCTACTGGGCCCTCGTCAGCCTCGCCACCGGCCGCGCCGTTTGGCAGCTCTTCACGGCGCCGCACTTGTGGGAGAAGACGCCGCACGGCCGGGCTGCGAAGGCCGATGCAGACGACGCGACGGCACCGCTGGTCTGACGCTTCGGCAAGCCAGAGCGATCGCCGTTGGCGACAAGGTCTAACGAAGCGGGCCCAGCAAGCGGAGGCCGGTCGATATGCCGGTGGTCGGCGAGCCGACTTTGAAGTGGCTCGCGGTTATTCGCTCTGGTTTCGACCGACACTTACTTCCGGAAGGGAGCGCCGCCTCGTCCGTTTCGGTTCGATGATGGTCAAATGCCCGACCAGTTCACTGCCGATTTCGCTGATCCTGGTTGCGACGCCGGGCGCGAAAGATGCGAACTCGCCTTCGAACTTCGCAAAGCGGATCATGACGATGCCGTATGCCGTCAAACCGCTGCGGAAGACCAGTTGGCCGAAGTCGTTGTCTTCGGTGAGAAGGATCTGTTCGTTTCTTGCCGAAAGCCGCACGACGCCTTCGTCCGGAGTGCCCGGTGCGAGGTCACGCACCCGAACGACGACGTGACCGCATTCCCGCAGGCGACGAATCAACGAGCCGAAAACGTTCTCGTCGGCGAGAAACTGCAACCGTTACTCCGCAGCTTGCACGAACGCGTGGCGGAGATGCTCGGCGGCGAACTCGTGCGCCGCCAGGATGTCGTCGCGCGTGAGATGGGGGAACTCTTCGAGCATCGCCTCGATCGTGTGTCCTGCCGCAGTCATCCTCAAGAGGAACTCGACGGTTATCCGCGTCCCCCGAATCGTCGGCTTGCCCATCATGATTTCCGGGTCGGATACGATCCTTGCAGCGCTCATCGATTTCACCTGCTTGCTGGCGATCGCAGTATCATACGCTCTGCGCGCATATCTGACCTACCACCAAATCGGGAAGTCAGGACCGAAATACCAGTAGCAAAAACCGACAACCGCGCCGAGGACGAATGCCGCGAACGGCGCGGACCCGTTCACGAAATATACGGCCGCCGGAACCGCGAGCCCGATCACGACCGAAAGCGGCAGATGCAGCTTCTCGTATGCTGGCATCGCAGCTACTCCGCCGCGACACCCATCCGCATCCGCTCCATCTCCTGCAGCGCCCGGCGGTATTCCACCGGCATCACCTTCACGAAGCGCGGGCGATAGGTCTCCCAGTCGTCGAGCATCGCCTTGGCGCGGGTCGAGCCCGTGTAGTGATGGTGGTTGAGGATGAGCTGGTAGAGCCGCTCGTCGTCGTGCCCGGTCATGTTCGAGGAAACGTCCACCCGGCCCTTGTGCTGCAGGTCGCCGCCGTGGTGGTGCAGCTTCTCCAGGAGGTCGTCCTCTTCCGGCACCGGCTCCAGCTCCACCATCGCCATGTTGCAGCGCTCGGCGAAATCGCCCGTCTCGTCGTAGACGTAGGCGACGCCGCCCGACATGCCGGCCGCGAAGTTGCGCCCCGTCTGCCCGAGAATAACCACGACGCCGCCCGTCATGTATTCGCAGCCGTGGTCGCCGACACCCTCCACCACCGCGATCGCGCCGGAGTTGCGCACCGCGAAGCGCTCGCCGGCGACGCCCCGGAAGTAGCACTCGCCGGAGATCGCGCCGTAGAGCACGGTGTTGCCAACGATGATCGACTCCTCCGCCGGGATGCGCGCGGTCTCGCGCGGGCGCACGACGATGCGACCGCCCGACAGCCCCTTGCCGACGTAGTCGTTGCCGTCGCCGGTCAGCTCGAACGAGATCCCGCGCGCCAGGAACGCCCCGAAGCTCTGGCCGGCGGTGCCGGTCAGCTTCACGGCGATCGTGCCGTCGCGCAGGCCCTTCAAGCCGAAACGCTTGGCGACCTCGCCGGACAGCATCGCGCCGGCCGAGCGGTCGACCGAACCGATCGCGGTCTCGATCACCACCGGCTGGCGGGTCGTCAGCGCGGCGTCGGCCTCGGCGATCAGCCGGCGGTCGAGGACGTCGGCGATCGGATGCCGCTGCCGCTCGGTCCAGCGCAACTGCTGCGCCGCGCCGTCCGGCTTGAAGAACACGCGGGAAAAGTCGAGACCCTGCGCCTTCCAGTGGTCGATCAGTTCCTGCCGGTCGAGGCGGTCCGACTGGCCGATCAGCTCCGACAGGTGGCGCACGCCCATCGCTGCCATCAACTCGCGCACCTCCTCGGCGACGTAGAAGAAGAAGTTGATGACGTGCTCGGGCATGCCCTTGAAACGCTTGCGCAGCACCGGGTCCTGCGTCGCGACGCCGACGGGACACGTGTTGAGGTGGCACTTGCGCATCATGATGCAGCCGGCCGCGATCAGCGGCGCGGTCGAGAAGCCGAACTCGTCGGCCCCGAGCAGCGCGCCGACGATCACGTCGCGGCCCGTGCGCAGGCCGCCGTCGACCTGCAGGCAGACGCGGGAGCGCAGACCGTTCAGCACCAGCGTCTGCTGCGTTTCGGCCAGCCCCATCTCCCACGGGGAGCCCGCGTGCTTGATCGAGGTCAGCGGCGAGGCGCCGGTGCCGCCGTCGTAGCCCGCGACGATGATGTGGTCGGCGCGCGCCTTGGCGACGCCCGCCGCGACCGTGCCGACGCCGACCTCGGAAACGAGCTTGACCGAGATGTCGGCCGCCGGGTTGACGTTCTTCAGGTCGAAGATGAGCTGCGCGAGGTCCTCGATCGAGTAGATGTCGTGGTGCGGCGGCGGCGAGATCAGGCCGACGCCCGGCGTCGAGTGCCGCGTCTTGGCGATGGTCGCGTCGACCTTGTGGCCGGGCAGCTGCCCGCCCTCGCCGGGCTTGGCTCCCTGCGCCACCTTGATCTGCAGCATGTCGGCGTTGACGAGGTATTCGGTCGTCACGCCGAAGCGGCCCGAGGCCACCTGCTTGATCGCCGAGCGCTCCGGGTTCGGCGAGCCGTCCGGCAGCGCGAGGTAGCGGTCGGACTCCTCGCCCCCCTCGCCCGTGTTCGACTTGCCGCCGATACGGTTCATCGCGACGGCGAGCGTCGCGTGCGCTTCGCGCGAGATCGAGCCGAACGACATGGCGCCGGTGCAGAAGCGCCCGACGATGTCCTTGGCCGGCTCCACCTCGTCGAGCGGCACGGGCGGGAGGCCGACATCGGCGGCCAGCTTGATTCGAAAGAGGCCGCGGATCGTCGAGGCGTGGACGGCGCTCTCGTCGACGATCGCCGAATATTCCTTGAAGCGGTCCCAGGAGTTGCCGCGCACGGCGTGCTGCAGCGTCGCCACCGCGTCCGGCGACCAGAGATGCGCCTCACCGCGCATGCGGTAGACGTATTCGCCGCCGACCTCCAGCGAGCGCAGGAGCACCGGGTCGTCCGAGAAGGCGAGGCGATGTCGCTCAGCGGCCTCGCGTGCCACCTCTTCCAGCCCGACGCCCTCGATGGTGGTCGCCGTGCCGGTGAAGTACCGCGCGACGAAGTCGGAGCGCAGGCCCACCGCGTCGAAGATCTGCGCGCCGCAATAGGACTGGTAGGTCGAGATGCCCATCTTAGACATGACCTTCAGCAGCCCCTTGCCGACCGACTTGATGTAGCGGGAAACGAGTTCGTCCTGCTCGACCTCCGGCGGGAACTCGCGGCGCCGATGCATGTCGAGCAGCGTGTCGAAGGCGAGGTAGGGGTTGATCGCCTCCGCGCCGTAGCCGGCCAGGCAGGCGAAGTGATGCACCTCGCGCGGCTCGCCGGACTCGATCACGAGGCCGGAAGCGGTCCGCAGCCCCTTGCGGATCAGGTGGTGGTGGACGGCGGCGCATGAGAGCAGCGCCGGGATGGGGATGCGGTCCGGCCCCATCTGCCGGTCCGACAGGACGATGATGTTGTAGCCGCCGACGACGGCCGCCTCGGCCCGCTCGCAAAGACGATCCAGCGCGCCGCGCATGCCCGACGCGCCCTGTTCCGTCGGGTAGGTCGTGTCGAGCGTCTTGGTGTCGAAGCGGTCCTCGGTATGGCCGATGGTGCGGATCTTTTCGAGGTCGCCGTTGGTCAGGATCGGCTGGCGCACTTCCAAACGCTTGCGGCGCGAAGAGCCTTCGAGGTCGAAGATGTTCGGCCGCGGCCCGATGAACGAGACGAGGCTCATCACCAGCTCTTCGCGGATCGGATCGATCGGCGGGTTGGTGACCTGCGCGAAGTTCTGCTTGAAGTAGGTGTAGAGCAGCTTCGCCTTCGCCGACATCGCCGAGATCGGCGTGTCGGTGCCCATCGAGCCGATCGCCTCCTGACCGGTGGTGGCCATCGGCGCCATCAGCTGGCGGGTGTCCTCGATCGTGTAGCCGAAGGCCTGCTGCCGGTCGAGCAGCGACACGTCGGCGCGCGACGCCCGCGGCGCGACGGGCTTCAGGTCCTCCAGCACGAGTTGCGTCGCCTTGAGCCAATCCTGATACGGATGCTCGGCGGCGAGCTCGCGCTTCACCTCCTCGTCGGAAACGATGCGGCCCTTCTCCAGGTCGATCAACAGCATGCGGCCGGGCTGCAGCCGCCACTTCTTGACGATCCGCTCTTCCGGGATGTCGAGCGTGCCCGCTTCGGAAGCGAGCACCACCAAGTCGTCGCTGGTGACGACGTAGCGCGCCGGCCGCAGCCCGTTGCGGTCCAGCGTCGCGCCGATCTGCCGGCCGTCGGTGAAGGCGACCGCCGCCGGCCCGTCCCACGGCTCCATCAGGGCGGCGTGGTACTCGTAGAAGCTCCTCATGGCCTTCGGCATCTGCTTGTTGCCGGACCAGGCTTCGGGGATGAGCATCATCATCGCGTGGGCGAGCGGATAGCCGCCCTGCGTCAGGAACTCGAGCGCGTTGTCGAAGCACGCCGTGTCGGACTGGCCCTCGTAGGAGATCGGCCAAAGCTTGGCGATGTCGTTGCCGAACAGCTCGGAGTCCACCGACGCCTGTCGCGCCGCCATCCAGTTGACGTTGCCGCGCAACGTGTTGATCTCGCCGTTGTGGGCGACCATCCGATAGGGGTGGGCGAGCCGCCACGACGGGAAGGTGTTCGTGGAGAAGCGCTGGTGCACGAGGGCCAGCGCCGAGGCGAAGCGCGGGTCCTTCAGGTCGCCGTAGTAGTCGCCGAGCTGGTAGGCGAGGAACATCCCCTTGTAGACCACAGTGCGCGAGGACAGCGACACGACGTAGAAGCCGAGGTCCTCGCCCTGCCCTTCCGCGAAGACGCGGTTCGATACGACCTTGCGGATGATGAAGAGCTTGCGCTCGAACTCCTCCTGCGAGCCGATCGCGGCCGAGCGGCCGACGAAGATCTGGCGGTGCGTCGGCTCGGTCGCGACGATCTCGGGCGCTTGCGACAGCGAGCCGTTGTGGACCGGCACGTCGCGCCAGCCGAGCACGGTCTGCCCTTCCTCAATGACCACCGCCTCGAACAGCTTCTCGAAATGCTCGCGCCGCTCCGGGTCGGACGGCATGAAGACGAAGCCGACGCCGTAGGCGCCGGGTTCGGGCAGCGAAACGCCCTGCGCGTCCATTTCGGCCGCGAAGAACGCGTGCGGGATCTGCACGAGCATCCCCGCCCCGTCGCCCATCAGCGGATCGGCGCCCACCGCGCCGCGATGCGTGAGGTTGAGCAGGATCTGCAACCCCTTCTCAACGATCGAGTGGGACCTCTCGTTCCGCATGTGCGCGATGAAGCCGACGCCGCAGGCATCGTGCTCGCGGCTGGGGTCGTAGAGACCATGTTTGGCGGCCTTGGCGCGGCGCGCGGCGATGGACGCGACGGGCCCGACCGTCGTGCTGGATGGCGTCTCGATCGTCATCGCGTCCTCCCCTTCGTTTGTCGCGCCCGAAACTAGCCCGGTCGCAACGAACGGTCAGCCCGCCGCGATGCCGCGCCTTCCAACTCGTAGGGCGCGAAAATACGACAGTGATGCTGACCTATCTTTGTGCTTATCGCAGAACGGGACCGGGGGCGCAAGGTGGGTCAAGGGGTGGGCGACGGGAGCGACGGCGCTTGTCCCGCGGCGGATCAGGCGATAGGCAGCGCCCATGATCTTCGCGTCCGACAACTGGTCCGGCCCGCATCCGGCCGTCAACGCCGCGCTCGCCCGCCACGGCGAGGGCATGGCCGCCGCCTACGGCACGAGCGAGCTCGACCGCGCGGTGGAGCGGCGCTTCGACGAGATCTTCGAGCGCGAGGTCGCCGTGTTCTTCGTCGGCACGGGCACGGCGGCGAACTCGCTCGCCTTCGCGGCGCTGAACCGCCCCGGCGGCGTCGTGCTCTGCCACCGCGAGGCGCACGTCATCGAGGACGAGTGCGGCGCGCCGGAGTTCTTCACGCACGGCGCCCGCATGGCGCCGGTGGACGGCGCGCTCGGCCTGCTCGACCCCTTCAACCTGCGGCGCGAGCTGAAGCGGTTCCGGCCGGACTTCGTGCACGCCGGCCAGCCGATGGCGGTGTCGATCAGCCAGCCGAGCGAGGCCGGCACGATCTATCCCGCCGAGGCGCTGGAAGCGATCGCCTGCGTCGCGCACGAGCATCAGCTGTCACTGCACATGGACGGGGCGCGCTTCGCCAACGCGCTGGCCGCCTCCAACCTGTCGCCTGCCGAGATGACCTGGAAGCGCGGCGTCGACATCCTGTCCTTCGGCGCCACGAAGAACGGCTGCTGGTGCGCCGAGGCGGTGGTGTTCTTCGATCCCGAAAAGGCGCGGCAGTTCCCCTACATCCGCAAGCGCGGCGCGCAGCTCTTCTCCAAGACGCGCTTCATCGCGGCGCAGTTCATGGCCCACCTGGAGGACGACCTGTGGCTCGACCTCGCGCGACACGCCAACGCCATGGCCGACCGGCTGCGCGCCGGCCTGGACGCCAGCACCCACGCCCGCCAGGCCTGGCCGACGCGCACCAACGAGGTGTTCGCGATCATCGAGCAGGCGACTGCCGAGCGGCTGCGGGGAGCCGGCGCCGTGTTCTACGATTGGAACCCGCCGCATTCTTCGCACGACCTCCTGCAGGACGGCGAAACGCTGGCGCGTCTCGTCGCGAGTTGGTCGACCACCGAGCGCGACGTCGATGCTTTCGCAGCCCTTCTGGCTTGAAGCTGGATCAGGGAACCCGGCTGCCGGGCGACGGGTTCGACTCCGAGAACAGGGGGCCGATCCCATGACCACAGGCACCGACGCCTTCGCGCAAGGCAAGCTCGCGTTCCAGAACAACCATCCGATGTCGTCTTGCCAATATCCGTCCGGCTCGGCGTTCCGCGACGACTGGATGCGCGGCTGGATGCAAGCCCGCAACGCCTCCCCGCGGAACGATCGTGCCGGCGGCATGAAACAGCAGGCTCGGAGCGGCGGTGTCGGCGGCGCAAAATGAGCAGCGCAAGCTGTCGGCGAACCTTCTGAACACGCTGGCGGGCGGCTTGATGATCACCGGCGGCCTGGCACCGCTCATCGCATTCCTGCTTGGCGTCGTTGTCGCACCGGGCTGGCTGGTTGGTTCGCTGGCTGGGTTTTGTCTTTTCACCGGCGTCGGACTACATTTCGCCGGTCGGCGGCTCTTGCGAGGACTCGTCCTATGATGGACTTTCTCTTCTACGTGGCTATTCCGCTCGGCGGCCTGCTACTGGCGGCCGGCACCATTTACGTCATCGCCGACCGCAGTCCCCGTTGAGTGGCGCCCGGTCGCGCGCCGTCGAAGCAAAGTTCACGGCCGCTAACGGTCTCATCATGCTCTCGTCACGCAACTCATGAAACGAAAACGGCGCCCTCTCGGGCGCCGTCGCACTTCACCAATCCAGCCGAACCGCCGATCAGGCGGCGTTCGCCTCGAGCTGCTTGGCGTTCTCGTTGCCGGCCGTCGTCGCGATGTCGATCCGGCGGGGCTTCATCGCCTCCGGGATGAC
The DNA here is from genome assembly GCA_964249395.1 of uncultured Rhizobiaceae bacterium. Classification (GTDB taxonomy): domain Bacteria; phylum Pseudomonadota; class Alphaproteobacteria; order Rhizobiales; family Rhizobiaceae; genus Plantimonas. The sequence continues at coordinate 11,706 of CAXUCL010000028.1, read as the reverse complement.
GCGCACGAGATCGATGTGCAGGAGGCCGTGCTTCAGCGAGGCGCCCTTCACTTCGACATGGTCGGCGAGCTGGAAGCGGCGCTCGAAGGCGCGGGACGCGATGCCGCGGTGGAGCACCTCGACGCCTTCGGCCTTCTCCTCGGCCTTCTCGCCCTTCACGGTCAGGACGTTCTCGCGCGACTCGATGGCGAGGTCGGCCTCGCCGAAGCCGGCCACCGCCATGGTGACGCGATAGCTGTTCTCGGCGGTGCGCTCGATGTTGTAGGGCGGGTAGGCCGGCGCCTCGCCCTGCGCCAGCGTGTCGAGACGCGAGAACAAGCGGTCGAAGCCGACGGTGGAGCGGTAGAGCGGTGCGAAATCGATGGCACGCATGGATCGTTCTCCTTCAAGAAGCAACAGTTTGATGCGGTAGGAACCGGCCAAAAGCTCCCGTTGCGGCGAGCCGGCTCGATGTTCCGCGGCCCCTTTCAGCGGCCGCGAAGAAAAGGTGGGAAGCGCTCTCGTTCCCTTCAAGATATTTTCGACGGACGATCGGGCGGTGGGTGTCGCGCGACCTGAACGGCGAATGAATGGCGCCTTCCGTTTTCGTTCACATGGGCGGGGCTAATGCTGTTCCCACGATCCGCACCAGCCGGAGCTGTTGGAGCTTTGCCTCGATGAAGTTCGCCCTCGCCTCGCTTGCCGCCCTCGTTCTCGGCGGTTCGCTCGCCGCCCCCGCCATTGCCGCCGAGCGGCACGGTTTCGCCGACAGCCGCACCGCGGTCCTGATCGACGTCCAGTATCGCGACGACGACTACGATCGAGACGATCGCGACTGGGACGGCCCGCGCCGCGACTGGCGTGAGCATCGCGAGCGCCGCGGCGACTGGGACGGCCGCCGCGAGCGCCGCTGGGAGCGCGAGCGCAACGACCGTTTGTCCGAGCGCCAGGTCGCGCGGCGCGTCATTCGGGCCGGCTTCGTGCGGATCGAGGACATCGACCGCCGGCGCGGCCGATACGTCGTCCGGGCCGTCCGCGCGAACGGAGCGCTGGTTCGCTTGGCGATCGACGCCTATGACGGCACCATCCTGTCCCGCGAGCGCATCGGCTGGCTGTCGCGCGGCGACTATCGTCGCGACCATCGCGGCCCGGACGGCGTCGTCGAGTTCGATCTCGGCGACGGCACGATCGGCCTTTACTCGCGCTGAGCGGCCCAGCCGTCCAATCCGACCCTTTTCCCAAACGACTGCAACGTCCCGTCCCTTCCGTTGCGGTCGCCGGGCCGGGAGCCTCTCGTCGAGGCTTCCGGTCCACCTTTTTTCCCAAGTCGCCGCGATTGACTTCCGCCGCGCCCCGCGACCACTAGGCGCCTGATCGCCGCGCCGGATCCTTCTTTGCTCGCCAAGCCCTCCGCCGCCTTCGACCGGCTTTTCGAGATCTCGGGCAACCCGAAGCCCGCGGGCATCAGCGTCGGCGTGGTCCGCACCGCCGATAAGGTGCAGATCCGCTACGCGGTGGCGCGCGCCCGTCACCTCGCGACGCGCGGCACGGTGATCCTGCTGCAGGGCCGCAACGAGGCGATCGAGAAGTATTTCGAGACGATCGACGACCTCACCGCGCGCGGCTACGCCGTTGCGACCTTCGACTGGCGCGGTCAGGGCGGCTCGCAGCGAACCCTGCGCAACCCCGCCAAGGGACACGTCGCCCGCTTCGAGGCCTACGAGGCCGACTTCGAGGCGGTGTTCCGCGACGTCGTCCTGCCGGACTGTCGCGGACCCTACGCCGTTCTGGCGCATTCGATGGGCGCGACGGTCGCGCTGCTCGCCGCCCCGCGGCTCGTCAACCGCGTCGAGCGGATCGTCGCCAGCGCCCCGCTCGTTTCGCTCGGCCGCGGCGCGCGCCCCGCGACGAACCGGTTGTTCCTCGCCTCCTCGCTGCTGAAGTGGACCGGCTTCGGGCGCATCAACGTGCGCGACGGCACTCGCGCCACCACCCGCTACTCTCTGGAGAACAACCCGCTCACCAG
>CAXUCL010000028.1:0-9691 GCA_964249395.1 uncultured Rhizobiaceae bacterium | reverse complement strand
CGCCCGCCGCGCTGGGGGGGGGGGCCGCGGGCGGGGGGGGTGCCGGCGGCGCGGGGGGCCAGGCGGCGGCTCGACGAGTCGGACGTGATCGCCGCGTTCCGCGTGCCGACGCTGATCGTGACGGCCGGCAACGACACCGTGGTGTCGAGCCCGGCGGCCGAGCGGCTCGCCTGGCGCATGCGGTCCGGCCATTGGCTGACGCTGCCGGGCGCGCGGCACGAGCTCCTGCAGGAAGCCGACCGCTTCCGCGAGCCCTTCATCGCCGCCTTCGACGCGTTCGCCGGCGCGGCGATGCCGGCCGCCTGAGCGACAGCCGCCGTCAGCCGCGCAAGGTTCGCAGCGCCCGCTCGAGCAAAGCCGGCGTCGCCGCCGCGACGACGTTACCGCCGCTTTCGGCGCGTTCGCCGTCGAAGGTCGAGACGACGCCGCCCGCTTGTTCGACGATCGGGATCAGCGCGACGACGTCGTAGGGCTGCAGGCCGGCCTCCACCACGAGGTCGGCCTGGCCGGCGGCCAGCATGGCGAAGGCGTAGCAGTCGGCGCCGTAGCGCGACAGCCGCACCGAGCGCTCCAGCACCGCGAAGGGCTCGGCGAGCGCGCCTGCGAACAGCCGCGGCGTCGTGGTGAACAGCGTCGCCTGCTCGAGCTCGGTCGTCTGCCGCACGCGATTGCGTTGCGAGCCCGAGCGGTCGGAGCGGAAGGAGCCCGTGCCGTCCGCCCAGAAGCGCTCGCCCGTGAACGGTTGGCTCATGATGCCGATCCGAGCCCGGCTCCCGACGGTGAGGCCGATCAGCGTGCCCCAGAGCGGAATGCCGGAAATGAAGGATCGGGTGCCGTCGATCGGGTCGATCACCCAGCGCGTCGATCCGGCGCCCGTCGCGCCGTCCTCCTCGCCGAGGATCGCGTGGTCCGGATATCGTGCCGCGATCGCGGCGCGGACCGCGCGCTCGGCCGCGCGGTCGGCTTCCGTCACCGGATCGAAGCCGTCGGGGCCGGCGAGCTTGTTGTGGACCCCCGCGCCCGTCGCCCGGAAGCGCGGCAGGGTCTCGCGGTCGGCGGCGTCGGCGAGACGGAACAGGAACTCGGCCGGCGGCAGCAGCGGATCAGCCGTCGCGACGTCGCGGCTTGAAGCCGGGCCGGCGGTCATTCCGCGGCCATGCGCTGGTTGAACTCGGCGTCCATCGCCGCCGCGAAGCCCGCAACGAAGCGCATCATGTCGCTCTTCACCGCGCCGAAGCCGCGTCCAGGCACCAAACGCCGCTCGTCGGCGTAGAGGTGGCGGTTGATCTCGATCTGGATGGCGTGGACGCCCGAGGGCGGGTGGCCGTAGCGCTCGGTGATGAAGCCGCCGGCATAGGGCTTGTTGCGGGTCACGTCGTAGCCGAGAGACGACAGGGCCTCGACCGCCCGCGCGACGACGACCCCCGCCGCGCTCGTGCCGAACCGGTCGCCGACCACGATGTCCGGCCTGCGGCCGCCCGGCATAGTGCGCACGGTGGAGGGCATCGAATGGCAGTCGACGAGGATCGCGACGCCGAAGCGCTTGCGGGTTTCGCGCACCAGCGCGTCGAGGCTGCGGTGGAACGGCTTGTAGATGCGCTCGACGCGCTCCAGCCCCTCGCCGAGCGCCAGCTTGCCGCGGTAGATCTCCTCGCGCTCGGCGACGATGCGCGGGATCGTGCCGAGACCGCCCGCGACGCGCACGGACGCCGCGTTGGCGAAGTCCGGCAGCGGCTCGGCGAACATTCGCGGGTCGAGTTCGTAGGGCTCGCGGTTCACGTCGAGGAAGGCGCGCGGGAAGCGGGCGAGTTGCAGCGGCGCGCCGACCTCCGGCACGAAGTCGAACAGGAGGTCGACGAACAGGTCCTCCGAACGGCGCACCGCCTCCGTCGACAGGCGCGAAGCGGCAAGGAACGCGGCCGGGTAGGCGCGGCCCGAATGCGGCGAGGAGAACACGAAGGGCAGGCTCTGCACCGCGGGCAGCCGCACCTCGAAGGCCGGACAAAGTCCCGACGCGGTCTCCAGGGTGAAGGGGTCCTGCAAGCGTTCCGAAGTCCCGATGAGCGGCGCGAGCCGAGCATGGCGAAAACTAGTTCGCGGGTTCGCGCATTCCAGTTGGGCAACCTTCGCGCAATCTGTTAGTGGGATACAAGCGCGGGCGCGATCCCGCGCCGCGGAACGCGGCCGCGACGAACCGGATGCAGGACGAATGTCAAAGATTCTTCTGGCCGAAGACGACAACGATATGCGCCGCTTCCTGGCGAAGGCGCTGGAAAAGGCCGGCTACGAGGTCGTGTCCTTCGACAACGGCGGCAGCGCCTACGAGCGGCTGCGCGAGGAGCCCTTCTCGCTGCTCCTGACCGACATCGTGATGCCGGAGATGGATGGCATCGAGCTCGCCCGGCGCGCCACCGAGCTCGACCCGGACCTGAAGGTGATGTTCATCACGGGCTTCGCCGCGGTGGCGCTGAACCCGGACTCGAAGGCCCCGAAGGACGCCAAGATCCTATCGAAGCCCTTCCACCTGCGCGAGCTGGTGGACGAGGTCGGCAAGATGCTGGAGGACGCCGCCTGAGCGTTCCGCCCGCCGCGCGAAACGAGCGCGGCCCTGTCCGATCCCTCATGGGAACGCTTGACGGGCGGCGAGCGGTTATGGTCTATGCCGGCCCGTCGGATGGGCGTGTAGCTCAGCGGGAGAGCACTACGTTGACATCGTAGGGGTCACAGGTTCGATCCCTGTCACGCCCACCATCCGAACCACCCCTTCCTCAGCCGTCGCGAACGCGGTGCGCGGCGCGACTGGTCCACCCCCCGCAACTTCGACACCCTTCAAACGGAACGGCGGACGGAGAGCCCTCCGACCGCCGAACCCGCTGACGGACGCGTCCCATCGGCCCTAGCGGGCCGATGGGTGGCCGCCTCGCCTCGCCTCGCCTCAGAAGATGTTCAGGACGTTCTTCCGGGACTGGTTGACGATCTCCATCGACTGACGGACCAGCGCGAGCCGGGTTTCCAGCGCCGCCCGGCGGGCGCCGTCGCTGTCGAGGTCGGCGTTGACCAGCTTGCTCACCCGGCTCGCCTCGACGCCCTGCAGCTTGGTCGTGTGCTTGCTCTGGATCTCCATCTGCCGGCCGACGAAGTCGAGGTAGCTCGCGGCCCGCGCGACGCGCTGGGCGATGGCCTCGACGTTCAGCCGGTAGTCGTCCAGCAGCCGTTGGCGTTGCGCGAGGCCGAGGTCGGCGACCGCGGCGCCGTTGAGGTTGATGCTGTCGATCGTCGTCGCCGACGACGATCCCAGCGCGCTCGCGCCCGTGGACGTGACGTTGCCGATGGCGACCTGACCGGCGCCCGTCGCGGTTTTCGCGAGCTTCAGGCGGTTGCCTTCCACGGACACCGCGACGTTGGAAACGCCCGCTTCCGTCAGGGCTCGCTGCACGACGAGCGCGAACTCGGAAACGTTCGCGATCACGCCGCTGCCGGAGGTGCGCCCGGCAACGCCGGAGAGCGCTGCCTCCACCGTCGACTGCCCAATGGTGACGCGCCGCGCGGCGCCCCCGTCCAGCGCAACGTCGAAGCCGATCGTCGCGCCGGCGTCGATCGTGAGGGGGCCGGAGAAATCCGAGCCTGTGATGAGCGAGGCGGCCGTTGCCGGGCCGACGGCGGCCTGCACGTTCGACACGTTGATGCTGTCGCCGTTCGCCCGCGGCGTCGTCATCGTGAACTGCAGGCGGTTGCCGGCGGCCGCGACCGCCACGCCGGAGACGCTCCCGTCGGCAAGCGCGCGCTGCGCGACCAGGGCGAGTTGGTTGATGTTGGCGATCGTGCCGCTGCCGGCCACGTAGCCCGCCTGGCCGGCAAGGGCGTTGTCGACCGTGGCCTTGTCGATCGTCACGGTCTTCACCGCGCCGTTGACGGTCAGGTCGAACTTCAGCGTCTCGCCGGCGTCCAACGTCACCGGGCCCGCGAAGTCCGAGCCCGTGGTGGCGCTCGCCGCCGCCCCGGCGGCCGCGCCGGCCGTCGATGTCGTGGTGAAGGCGTAGGCGCCGCCGGCGACGCCGTCCCCGTAGTTCACCGCCGCGACCTCGGCGACGCGGATGCTCGATCCGTAGACCTTGTGGTAGATCAGCATCTGCGGGTTGTTGCCGTCGTCGAAGCCCATGGCCGCACCGAAGACGTCGCGGGCGGCGGCGTCGTTGGCGAACGCCGCGTCGATCGCGGCGGCGAGGCTCGCCTTGTCCGTCACGCCGGCGAGCGACACCGTGACCTCGTAGCTTTGGATCGCGCCGTTCGCCGCGTAGCGGCCGTCGGGCGACGAGTAGGTTCCGGCGTTCCGCGACTCGATCCGCAGCCTGATCCGGTCGTTGGTGTCGATGCCGGAAACGTTGGCGTTGCGCTGGATCGAGCTTGACCGCGCCTGACCGGCAACCGAGCTGTTGTTCACCCAGTGGAAGGCCCAGTCCGTTTCCAGGCCGAGGGTCGACGTCGTCCGCATGTCGCCGTCGACGATGCGGACGGCGTTGACGGCGACGCTCTGGTTGACACCGGTGGCGACAGTTTCGAGCGTGGCGTTCTGGGCGTTGGAGAACCGCAACCGCACGACATTCGCGCCGTACTGCGCGTCGAGAGCGCTTTGCAGCGCGGCCTCGCGGGTCGCGACCGAAACCGTGTCTCGCATCAGTTCGCTCGAGATCTTGGCGGTTCTCGTCGCGCCGTTGACGGTGGTGACGAGCTCGAACGTATCACCCGGCGTGTACTTTTCGGGCTGCGCCGGGATGTTCAGCGTCGCCACGGCGCCGCGTGCGGCGGCCGTGCTGCCGGAAACGAGGCTGGCCGTGCCGGATAGGCCACCCGTCGCCGGGGCGCCGGCGGCGACACCCAGCACGTTGTTGATCGCGACGCTGCCGACGCCCGCGGCCGTGCGGGTGAAGGTCAAGGCACCGCCCGACGTGCCGACCGTGATGCCCGACACGCCAGCGTCGGCAAGAGCGCGCTGCGCCACCAGGGCGAACTCGGCGGCGCTGTTGATGGTGCCGGTGCCGGCGGTGCGCCCGGCGACGCCGCCGAGCGCGGTCTCCACGGTCGACTTCTCGATGCGGACCGTGCGGACCGCGCCCCCGTCGAGGGCGACATCGAACGTGATCGCCGCGCCGTCCGCCACCGTGATGGCGGAGGTGAAGGCCGAGCCGGCGGTGGCCACGGCGTTGGTGGCGGCGGAGTTGCCGGCGACGTTGGAGATGGCGAGCGTGCCCGTGCCGGCCGGGGTCTTTGTGAAGACCAGCCGGTTGCCGGACGCCGCGACCGTGACGTTGGAGATGTTCTGGCGCGTCATCGCCGCCCGGGCCGCCAGCGCGAGCTCGGTGGCGCTCGAGATCGTGCCGCTGCCGCTCGTGTATCCGCCGCGGCCGTTCAGCGCCTGCTCGACGTCGTTCTTGGTGATCGAGACGTTCGTCGCCGCGCCGTCCACGGTGAGGGTGAAGTCGAGGCTGGCGTTGGACGCGATCGTGCGCGGGCCGACGAAATCGGAACCCGTCGTCAACGTCGCGGCGGTCGCGGTGCTGGCGCGGGTGTTGACGCTCGACATGCTCAACGTGTCGCCGCCCGCGGGCGTGCCGGTCTTGGTGAACTTCAGTCGGGAGCCGGCGGCAGCGACCGAAACGTTGGCGATGCCCGCGTCGCCAACAGCCTGCTGCACGACAAGCGCGAACTTGCCGATGTCGGCGATCGTGCCGCTGCCGGCCGCGTAGCCGGCTTGGCCGGCGAGCGCCGTCTCGACCGTCGACTTGGTGATCCGCACGGGGGTCGCAGCGCCGTTGACGGAGAAACTGAAGTCGAGATACGCGCCAGTTCCGAGCGTGACGGGTTCGGAAAAATCCGTGCCGGTGACGAAGCTCGCGGCAGTTCCGGTGGCGCCGGAGGTTCCCGAGGCCGAGCCGGTCGTCAGGCCGAAGTTGGCGGCGATCGTGCCGTTGCCGTTGATCGCGGTGATCTGCGTGACCCTGATGCCGGAGTCGTCGGCCTTCTGGTAGAAGAGGATGTTCGCGCCGTCGAAGGTCACGCCGGCGTAGTAGCTGTAGGCTGCGCTGGTGTCGTCAACGATCGCTTGGTTGATGGCGGCGGCGAGGCTGGCTCCGTCCGTCACGGTCGCGAGCTTGACCGTGATCGTATGACTGTAGGCGTAACCGGTGTTGTCCCGCACGTCGTATTTGAAGCGAAGGCGGTCCGTCTTGTCGAGGCCGGACAGATTGAGTCCGGCCAGGCTATCGTAGACGTGGGTCGCGCCGTTGATCGTCTTCGTCGTCGTGCTGTAGGTCGATTGCGCCACAAGATCGAGCTTCGAGGTCGTCACGGCATCGCCATCGACGACGGTGACGCCCGTGACGTTGACGCTCGCGCCCGACCCTGTCGTCACGGTCTGCAGGCTGATCGTGTTGTCGGCCGCTACGTCGGCAACGAGGACGCCCACGCCGTAGGCCGCGTCGACGGCGCGCTGCAGTTCCGTTTTGAGCGTCGCGGCGTTCTCAACCGTCCGCATGTAGACATCGGCGCCGTTCGCGATGCCGTTGACGGTCATCGTGAGCTGAATGGTGTCGCCCGATCTGAGGCCGGTGCTGGACGGGTTGAAGGTGCCGATAATTGCCTTGGCCGCCGTGCTGGCTGTGCCAGCGGCACCCGTTACGACGCTCGTCGGAGTTCCATGGAGGCCCGTCCGCGCCGGAGTGATGCCCGCCGCGCCGTCGACCGCGTTGGCCGTTCCCGACAAGCCGGTCGCGGCCGGCGGATTGGCGGCCAGGCCGGCAACGGAGGACGCCGTTCCCGACAAGCCGTTCGTCGTGGGCGTAGCGCCGACACCCGCGACGCTCGCGCCGGCGCCGGCCAAGCCCAGCGTGCTCGGCGCGGCGGACGCCGCGCCGGCGAGGCCGAAGGTTCGCTGCAGGATGCCGCTCGTGCCGACCGTGTCGAGGAGGCGCGTGCGGCTGCGGTCGACGGCGATCGAATAGGCCGCGCCCGCCGCGTCCGTCGGCGCGCCGAGATAGCTCGACGTCGCGGTGCTGCTGGCCAAGAGGTTGACGTTCTTGAACGCCGCGCCGGTGACGGTCGAGCGCAGCTTCATCTGCTGCTCCACCAGCATGGTCTGCAGGGTCTTGAGGTCGGCGTTGCCATCCTTGGCGGCCGTCAAGAGATCGCGGATGTTGCCGAGGATGCCGCCGGCCGTCGCGGCGGCCGTCGCGGCGGTCGACACGGTGGCGATGCCCCGGTCGAGGCTGTTCTGAACCGCGGAGAACGACGTGGTCCGGGAAGCGGAGGCGCGTGCGCCGGACGTCGCCGCCGTGCTGTCGCGCGTGTCGGCGACCTTGACGCCGGTGCTCAGCCGCTTGTCGAGCAGCTGCAGGGTCTGGCTGGTATTGCTCAGGCGGCGAAGCGCGATCAACTGGTTGGAAAGCGACACCATCGGACGGACACCTGACCTGCGTTCAACTTCGGTTCGATTGGGCGAGACTATCAGGGGGCGGCTGTGGAGCAGTAAAACCGTCGATTCAAATTCGACGGATTCCGGGTTTCCGTCACCATGCCGTCGAAGGTCCTAGCGCGAACGGTAAACTTGGAATGACCGGGCCGACGGCCCGAGACCCGCGCCGGCGCGGACGCGAAAGCCCCCGGCGCACGGGGCGCCGGGGGCTGGCAGGCCGGGAGCGATCCGCGACGGGGACCGCGATCGTTCGAGCGGCCTACTGGAAGAGCTGCAGGATGTTGGTGCGCGACTGGTTGGCGATCTGCAGCGCCGTGGTCGCCAGCTGCTGCTGCACCTGCAGGGCCGACAAGCGGGCCGACTCCGCGTCGAGGTCGGCGTCCACCATCGACGAGAGCGCGCTCTCCTGGATGTCGGCGATCTTCGTCATGTAGTCGGCTTGCATCTCGAGACGCTTCGAGTAGGAGGCGACCCGGGCGACGACGCCGTCCACCTTCGCAATCACCGCGTTGAGGTCGGTCATCATCGTGGAAAGCGCGCTGACGTTGCCGGTGCCGGCGGTCGCGACGTTGAAGGTGAGCAGCGAGGTGAACGTGGCAGCGGACGTCGTGTCGGTATCCCAAGCCGTGCCGGCGACTTCGAACGCGCCGGTGGTCCCGGCTGCGCTGAGAAGCGTCAGATCGGTCGATGCGAGCGTCATGGTGACAGCCGCACCGTTTATGTCCTTGCCGATGGTGACCGCGGCGGGCGCGGTGCCAGTGAGCAGGTTCGCGCCGTTGACCGCAGCCGATGCGACGAGCGACTTCAGCTGCGAGATATAGGCGGCCATGTCGGCCTGCAGGCCAGTCCGGTCCGCACCGGAAACCCCGGCAGCATCGACGATGTTCTTCATCTCGCCCAGCACTTCGCGGATGGACTGCGCCGCAGTGGCGGTCTTGTCGGCCTGCACCTGCGCGATCTTGAGGGAGTTCTGCACGCCCTCGCCGAACTTGATGTCCGAGCGGATGGCCTGCGACGCCTGCCAGAGCATCGCGTCGTCCTTGGCGCCGTTGATCTTGAGGCCGGTGGCGATGCGCGTCTGCGAGGTTTCCATCGCCCGCGACGTCGCCTGGAGCGAGCGGAGGGCGGAGGAGCCGGAAGCGCTGTAGTTGATGCTGACCATTGTCTTTCCCCGTAGCAAGTTCGTTGCTTGCAGGGACATTCGTAATGTCGATCCATCCAACAAAGCCGGAGAAAAGTCGTTCGAACTTTAGCGATGCGGCGTCGGATCGACCATCGGAGACATATGGATAGTCGATCGTTACTTTGATACTCCGAATCCGAAGGATCGTCTTTTGCCGACCTTAACCTTCGCGGCGTTCCTCGTAGCGGTCAGGGCGCCGGCGCGTGCCGCCGGCGCCGCGACCAACCCCGCCGAACCCTCAGGCGGCAGCCATGATGGCGTTGGCGATGTCCTCGCTCGTTTGCCCGGTCAGGTCCTTCGGGATCTCGCCGACCAGCGCCTGCTTCAGCTTGACGTGGTAGTGCTTGCGCATCTCGCCGAGCGTCTTCGGGGCGGCGATCACCAGGACGGCGTCGAGCTTGCCGGCGACGGCCTGGGCGTTCAGGAACGCCGTCGCGTCCGCCGCGAAGCCGGCCTCGTCCTGCGTCGGATCGTCGGAGTCGCCGGAGCGTCCGGCGCCGCTGCTCCGGTTCGCGCTTTGGATCGGCCCGGTCGGCAGGGCGGTCAGGTTCGGCTGGGCGTCCTGGCCGGCGTTGCGGAACAGGCTGAGCTTCTGGCCGTCGACGACGGCGACGGTCGCGTCATGGGCGAGGTGCATGCGTTTCTCCATCCGTGCGTCCGCTGGGAAGGGGTGGCGGACCTGCCGGACGCAACGCCCGCGGCGGCGTATTGGATGCGGACGCCCCTTCAGAAGGCGATGCGCGCGTCGAGCGGCGACAGCGGCGTGGCGGCGCCGAGCAGGGCGCGCGCGGCGGCCGCGTCGCGGTGCATCTGCGTGACGAGGGCGTCCACCCCGTCGAAGCGCTCCTCGCCGCGCAACCGCGCGAACAACGAGACGTCGCAGGTCTCGCCGTAGAGGTCGCCGGCGAAATCGAACAGGAACGTCTCGAACAGCGCCGCGCCGTTGTCGAAGGTCGGCCGGCGGCCGTAGCTCGCGACGCCGTCGTGGAGCGACCCGTTCGGCCGGCGCAGGCGCACGGCGTAGATGCCGTGCGCGAGCA
>CAXUCL010000027.1:0-23227 GCA_964249395.1 uncultured Rhizobiaceae bacterium | reverse complement strand
CTGGACGGCGGCGGCGCGGCCGACACGCTCACCGGCGGGGCGGGCTCAGACACCGCGAGCTACGCGCGCTCGCTCGTCGGGGTGCGGGTGGAACTGTCGACCGGTCTCGGCTTTGGCGGCGACGCGGAAGGCGACCGGCTGAGCGGGATCGAGCACCTCGCGGGCTCCAGCTTCGACGACACGCTGACGGGCGATGCCGGCGCCAACGTGCTTTTCGGCAACGGCGGCGCCGACATTTTGCGCGGCGGCGCGGGCGCCGACACGTTCGCGTTCGCGGTCGACGTCGCGACGGCGACGATCGCCGATCTGGACGTCGCCGTCGACCGGATCGACCTGAGCGCGACCGGCCTCGACCTGAGTCAGGTGGAAGCGAGCCTCGCGGAATACGCCAACGGCGTGACCTTGACCGTCGAGGGCGTCGTCAGCATCGACCTCGTCGGCCTCCGCCTGGCGGACCTGCGAAGCGACGTGTTCGTGTTCTGACCGCGCGACGCCGGACCGATCGCGACATGTCCAGCGCCCCGCTTCGGGAACGATCGAGCGCTCCCGAAGCGACGCGTCGCCGAACGTCGAGCTCAAACCCGACGTCGTCGTCGATCCCCTTCGACGCGACCGGGGTCTCGTTCAGGGGGTCGACGGTTGCGCCATGCGAGCGCCGCGGGGCGCGAACGCTCGGGCCCGCGGCGAGGCGCGGTTCGCTCGTTCGGATCGCCACGAGACGAGGGCGCCGACAAGAAACAACGCTTCGAGAAGAAGCGCGAATGGAAGACCGATCAACACCGCGACGACCTCTCCGGCCGAGCGGGCATTCCAGGCATCGTTCCTAGGCATGATACACCTCCGCGTTCTTGGCGCGGCAAGCGTATGACGACGGGCCTGAACGGAGTTCGTTCGCGATCGTTCAAATGCCGCGCAACGCGCGTGTACGCCGAGCGGCGCCGGACTCGATCCGGGCGCCCGGTTACCGGCCTTGACGAACCTGACCGGTCACGGGCGTCGAACGGTCGTCGGAGGCCGACTGGCTCCGCCCTTCCACGACGACGCCGGTCGAGAGGGTTTGCGGATCGGTGTTGTAGAGCCGCGCCGCGCCGTACGCGGCCCCGTTGTTTCGCTCCGGCTCGTTGCGGGCGCGCTGCTGCTTCAGCCCCTTGATGCGAAGCACGCGCTCCGCATCGGTCTCGGCGCGCGGCCTCTCGACGTCGATCGCGACCTCGCCCGGGACCGTCACGCCGGTCGACCCGGGCGGGACCGCTTGCGCGGCGGCGGGCCAGTCCAAACACGGGACGCACAACGCCATCACGATGCACAGGCGGAGCGCGACCGAACCCGCGCTTCCGCCGCGTTCGCCGACCGAGATCCGGCGAACCGTCACGAGCCGGACCGCCGATCGTCGCCCTCGGCGCTTCGGGGCGAAATCGATGGAAGCCATGGTCGCCCGAGCGCGCGCATGGGGAGCGGAAAGCCGTCGAGCCAGCGGTTCAGGAAAACCGCCACGCTGAAGCCGAGCAAGCCCCAGGCGGCGTTCGCCGCACCCGAACCGCTTCCCGCCCCATCGATCGCAACCGCCCCGAGCCCGAGGCCCGCGAGGGCCCACAGCATCGTTCGCGGCCAGCCGAGGCCGAGCGAGGCGCCGAACAGGAAGAAGGCCTTCCAGGTCATCTCCGCCGGCAGCGGCCTGGACTGCGGGAAGCCGAGCGTCGCGCCGGCGTCGGCGAGGATCGCGGCCAGAAGTCCAACCGCTGCGAACTTGGCGACCGCGCGAGGCAACATCGACGGAAACATGGACGGTGGTTAACGGATCGTCTACGGTTTTGCTAGAGCGGACCGTCATGGGCGATCTCTCGGCCACGCCACGAAAGCGGGACCGACCCGCACGAAGTCCCAAACGGTCTCCGTGGCCTGCAAGTACTGAGAAACAGGTCATGAGCATCCGAAGCCGCCCCTCGCTGCTCCTGATGGCGGCAATCCTGGTCGCCTCGACTTGCGCCGCGGCCTCGCAGACGCGCGACGTCGTCATCGACAACGACAGCCGAAACACGATCTACAAGCTCTTCGCTTGGCCCACCGAGCTCGTGCCGAGAACCTACAACATCCTGGCCCTGCCGCTGAAGCCCAACGACAGCCGCGCGGTCGCCATCGAGAACGTCTACGGCGACTGCCTTTTCACCTTCCAAGCCGACGTCACGGCGCCGTTGAAGGGTCGCAGGCCGACCCGTCGCCCGAAGATCAAGCCCATCCTGCGGCTCTTGGAGAGCGTCGACCTTTGCGAGCCCGGCACGAAGGTCATCTTCAGGTAAGCGGCGTCGGCGATCGCTTTGCCGGCAGGTCGTGCCGCGCTCGCAAGGTCACGATCCATCCATCGTCGTCGGGCCGCCGGAACGGGGCTGCGGAAGGGTGTCCGTTGCTGTCGCAATTCCTCATCCTCGGAACTGCCGCGCGATCCGCTCGAAAACCCGCGTCTTTCGCGTCGGACGATCGCGGGCCGGTTTCGCGCCTGTGACGTCCGCCCCCATCGGTCGCGGCGTCCGCTGGCACGTCGCGCGGAGCGCGCTCGTCGGCGCCCTCCTGTTCGGACTCCTGCCGTTCGGCGCGACCGGCCCCTTCGCCATGCCCTTGGCGAGCCTCGCGGTATGCGTCGCGGGCGTCCTCGCCTGCGCGCTTCCGTCCGCCGAACCGGGACGGCGGTGGCTGGAGCGGTCGGCGCTGGCGCTCGCGCTCGGATTGGCCCTGTACATCATCGCGCAGTCCACGGCCTGGGGGTCGTGGCTGCCGCCGCATCCGGTGTGGGCCTCGGCCTCCGACCTCCTGCAGACGCCGTTGCGCGGGGTCGCGTCCGTCGCGCCGTCGGCGTCGCTGGCGGCGATCCCGGCCATCGTCGCGCCGTTCCTCCTGTTCGTCGCCGGACTGCGCGTCGCGTCGGACGACGCGGCGGCGATCGGCCTTCTGCGGATCGCGGCGCTCGTGGCCGGTTGCCTCGCCGTTCTCGGCCTGCTGCAGTTCGTCCTATCGCCCGCGAGCCTGCTGCTGACGGAGAAGCTCGCCTACCGGGACAGCCTCACCCTCGTGTTCGTGAACCGGAACACGGCGGCGACCTATCTGGGATCGGCGATCCTCGTTCTTCTGGCGCTTCTCCAGGTGGAAGCCGGCCGGCGCGGCGTTCGGGCGACCCTCGCCGCTCTGCTGGACCCGGACGTCCGGGTGCCGCGCGGCAAGCGGATCGTCGCGTACCTGCTCATGACGGCGGTCTGCGTCGTCGCGATCCTTCTAACCAGATCGCGGGCGGGGATCGCCTGCGGCGCGCTGGCGCTCGCCTTCTACGCCCTCGCCACCGCGGCGCTTTCGCCCAGCCGCAAGCGCGCGAGCCTCGCCGCAGCCGCTTCGGCGATCGCCGCGACCATCGCCGCGCTCCTCGTCTTCGGCGGACGCGTCATGCTCCGCGCGCAGCAGGGCATCGCGGACGACGCGCGCTTCTGCGTCTTGCCCGGGATCTGGCGGGCCGCGCGCGACGGTTGGCCGTTCGGAACGGGAGCCGGCACGTTCGAGCTGGTGTTCCGCGCCTACCGGGACCCCGCGTGCGGGTTGTACGGGAGCTGGCGGCACGCGCACAACTTCTATCTCGAAGGCTCGATCGCCCTGGGAGCGGCGTTCTGGATCGCGCTCCTCGTCGCCCTGACGCTGCTGACCGTGGTTCTCGCGGAGGGAGCCCGCGCGCGCAACCGGCTGCGCGCCGTTCCGGTCGCCGGCCTCGCCGTCGTTCTGCTTCTGGTGCTGCACGACCTCGTCGATTTCTCCGTCCAGATCCCGGGCCTGGCGTTCCACGCCGCGTTCGTGCTGGCCGCCTGCTGCTCGATCGCCCTGCGCAAACGGACGGCCGTTCCGCGTGCCGATCGGGCGGCCGTCCGGCCGGCGACGGCCTGAGAGGCTTCAAGCCTCCCCGAACGGGCTCAAACCCGATCGGGAACGGTGCCGGCGAGACCGGGAAGCATGGCTGCCCTCCCTAGAACGACCGACAGGTCGCTCGCTTTGCGCGGGTTGATCGGGTTAGAAGAACGGAAACGTTTCAGCGAGGCGCGCTCGCGTGCGAATTTCGACGACTCGATCCTCTTCCTGGTCGGCGCTGGCGAGCCGATACGTCGTGATGTGCCCGGCGATCATGCTCGCGTATCCGATGCTCGTTTATCCGATGATGTCGAGCGCCTTCGCCCCGCCGACGGGTGTTTCGACTGGACTCGCCAACGTCGAGGCATCCGAAAGCAACCTCGTGAACGTCATCTACTTCCTCGCGTTCGGGGGGCTGGCGGTCGCGGCGGCGTTGCCGCGCCTGGACTTCGGCCGGCGCATTCCCTGGACCTCGGCCACGGCGGCCATCGCCGCCTATCTCCTGCTGGCGCTGCTCAGCGTCGGCTGGGCGCTGGAGCCCGCCATCTCCTTCCGGCGGCTGATCCAGCAGGACCTGATCGTCTTCACCGCGCTGTTCGCGGGCATCGCCGAGCCCGATCCGCGTCGCATCGTCAGGATGCTCGCCAACCTCATGATCGTCGTGGTCGGGATCAACGTCGTCTGGCTCGGCGTCAAGCCGCCCAGCCCGATCGGCGTCGAAGGCATCTATCCGCAGAAGAACCTGCTCGGGGCGGCCATGCTGGTGTGCCTTCCCATCCTGATCTTCGAGGCGCTCACGAGCCGCGCGCGGCGTCGGGTGATCTGTGCCGCCTGCGTTTTCGCGGCTTTGCTGCTCCTCGTCGTTTCGCAATCCAAGACGTCGCTCGGCATCGCCCTCGTCGTCCCGACGACCGTCGTCGGGGCGCTGGTCGCCGCCCGAACGATCCGCGTGCCCGCGTCCTGGCTGCTGCTGTTCGGCCTGTTCGTCCTCTCCCTCCTGGCGCTTCTGGCGGGACAGGTGGCCGGACTGACGATGGACATGGTGTCCCTCGTCCTGTTCGACGACACGACCTTCACCGGCCGGACCTACATCTGGGACTTCGTCCGCAGCCAGGCCGAGCTGCGACCGACGCTCGGCTACGGCTTCAACAGCTTCTGGGCCGTCGGCTTCGACTCGCCGAGCTTCCAGAGCGCCCCGGGCTTCGTCGTGTCGTTGCTGCAGGCGCACAACGGCTATCTCGATGTGCGGCTGGAAACGGGCTACGTCGGCTTCGCGCTGTTGTTCGTGGTCATCGTGGCGGCGGTCGTGCAGAGCAGCAGGGCGGGGTTGCGCCGGGATCCCCTCCTGGTCTGGCTCGCCATGACGCTCGTCCTGACCGCCGCCCTGCACAACTGCCTCGAAAGCAGCTTCTTCCGCGGCTTCCAGCTGATGTGGATGGCCTTCCTCACCGCGGTCGGCTTGACGGCGCCGAGGCTGTTCGCGGCGGCGGCGGCGGCGGCGCGCGGCTCGAGGACGCGCCCGACGCGGCCGAGCGCCGTGTTCCCCGTTGCGGCGGATCCGGCGCGTGTCCGCTGACGGCGTCGGCTCGGCAACGGTTCCAGCGCGCGAAGTCGGAAAACAGGTGATGGACGGCATTCGAAACTCCGCCCGAAACGCGATCGGCTTCGTGATCGTTTCGCACGCGCATCCCGAACAGGTGCTGCGGCTCGTCCGAACGGTCAGTCGGCTGTACGGCGATCCGCCGATCGCCTGCCACCACGACTTCAGCCAGTGCCGGCTGGATCGCGGACTGTTCCCGGCCAACGTGCGGTTCGTCGAGCCCTTCATCCCGACGGGGTGGGGCAAGATCAGCGTGGTGCATTCCTTTCTGGCGGCGTTGCGGCTGCTGTATTCCGACGGCGGACCCGACTGGTTCTTCCTGTTGAGCGCTTCGGACTATCCGTTGAAGCCGGCCGCCGAGGTGCGGCGCGCGCTCGACGCCACGGATTGCGACGCCTTCATCGACGTCCATCAGCTCCACGACGAGCCCGCGGCGGCCAAGCTCGTCGGCGAGCCGAACCCGAAGCTGGACTTCCTTGAGAACGCCTTCTCCCGCCGGGAAAAACGGCGTTTCTATCTCGACGCCCAGGTCTGGCTGCCGATCCCGCGACGCAAGCCGAAACTGCGTCTCGGACGCCATACGGTCTATCTGCCGTTCGAAGGACGCACGCCGTTCCGCGAGGGCTTCCGGTTGTTCTACGGCGAGCACTGGTTCGCGGCCAACCGTCGTTGCGCCGACGTGTTCCTGAACCCCACGGACGATCACGAGCGGCTGCAGCGTCACCTGCGGCGGCGGTTCGGGCCGGACGAATGCTACTACCAGACCGTCCTGGCCAACACGTCCGGCCTCGTTCTGTGCAGGAACAACCGGCGCTACGTCGAATGGCGCGGCGGCGGCGCGCACCCGACGCCGCTGACGACGGCGGATTTGCCGGAAGCCTTCGCCTCCGACGCCTTCTTCGCGCGCAAGTTCGCGCCCGGCTCAGCCGCAACCGACGCCATCGATGCGGCCCTCGCGTCCGAGCGCGAGCCCGCAGCGACCTGACGGTCGCGGCGGCGGTCGTCGCGCATCGCCGGGAGCGGGGTCGGTGCGGAAGTCTTGGCGAGCGCGCCGGTTTGCCGGGTCCGACGCGCCGAGTCCCGCACCCGGAACGATGGTCCCGCCGTGACGGACGCAACGAATCAGGCGTGGCGAGACCGCGAAGCCGAACCCCGATCGTCGTAGATCGCGGCTGCAGCGGAGGCGGCAGAGCGCAGTAGCTGCTAAAGTGGCGGTGCGAGCCGGCAAGACTGTGGCCGTGCATAGCTGCCCCGCGCAAAAGCATGGCTCCTTCGGCAAGGAATAGAAGCCGTCTCGCACGCCGATCGAGGACCGTCGTCACCGCTGTCGACAAGGAGCTCTATCAAAACGACGACCCTGACACTTGAAAACAACAGTAACGTATTCATTAGGGCCGCAATCATAACCAAGAAGTTCTTGGGGTATTAATAGTAGACTCCTTAGCGGCACGTGAAATGTCCAGTCATATAACAGTTTAGCCACATAACTGCCGATTTTTGATGCAATTTGACTCAATAATAAACTTTTATGACTAGCGAAAGCGATCCGGAACAAGGTTGACCGATGTTTAATTGTTAGTTAGCAGGTGCAGCATAGTCATCGTACGAGGGGCAAACGTGAGCCTGGATCAACAAGCAGTCGAGGCTATGACGGGTGTGGCCGTCGGCGTTCCCGCCGAACTCTCGTCGCGGCGCGGCGCACGGTCGGGGGGCGCGCGAACCGTCAGCGAGACCGGGGGTCGGACCCTTCGCCTTCCGCAGACGTTCGTCGCGACGAACCCTTACATCCACGCGGCGAGCAAGCGGGTTCTGGACGTCGGCCTGGCGGTCGTCGCCTTGTTCCTCCTGGCGCCGGTGATGCTGATCCTGGCGCTTCTGGTGAAGATGTCCGGCCCCGGGCCGGTGATCTTCAAGCAGAAGCGCAACGGCATCGGCGGGGTGCAGTTCAACATCTACAAGTTCCGGACGATGCACCACGTCGCGGAGCAGTCCCTCGGCTTCGTGGCGCAGGCGTCACGCGGCGACAGTCGCGTCACTCCGGTCGGCTACTGGCTGCGCCGTCTCAGCCTGGACGAGCTCCCTCAGCTGCTGAACGTCCTGCAGGGCAAGATGTCCCTGGTCGGGCCCCGTCCGCACGCGCTGTCCCACGACGAGTACTACGGCCGGCACGTGCGCGACTACATGCGGCGCTACGGCTGCCGGCCGGGCATCACCGGGCTCGCGCAGGTCTCGGGTTCCCGGGGCGAGACCGCAGAGCACGCCGACATGGAGCGCCGCATCGGATTCGATCTCGAATACATCCGGACGGCGTCGTTGGCGACCGATCTCCGGATCATCGTGACGACGGCGCTCAAGCTGCTCGACAACAAGAACGTTTATTGATTCGTTGACGCCCGGGCCGGCGCGGACCGCCGCGCCCGGCACGGGGCATCGACAGACAGACGTCCCGCAAGAATGCGCCTGCTCGTTGCGGCTTGAGACGCCGGTCGGCGTTTGCCGACGAGATCGCCGACGCTGCGTCAAAGACGCGGTCGGGATCAAGATGCGGAAGGAACTCCGACGCACAGTCTCGTGGAAGCGTCCGGGCTTCATACGATCCTCCCTCCGGTCCGTCTGAAACCGAAACAAGGGAACGCCGGGTTCCGCACAGGTGAACGGTGCCGCGTCGGACCGAAATCGCAGGCTCCGTCGATCGTCGGGTCCGAGGAGATCGAAAACCGCGCATTTCCCCGTCTAACGTCTGACCCATCCTGCCCGGCCGACGGCGCTCCATTGTGCCTGTCATCCGGGCGACCGTGGCGCCGGAACCTGACGTTCCGCGTTGGTTCCCCGACGCGCCGACATGGGATCGCCGGACGCACGATCGCTAAACTGCATCGTTTTCCGCGACCGCTTCGTTAGACTCGCTTCGGTATCACCACGCCACCGGACCGTGGATCTGCCCGCATGCGCGCCTTCCGAATTGCTTCGATCGTCGTGTCGACGATGGTTTTCGGCGCGCCGACTCTCGCTTCGCCGACCGAAGCCGCGGCGCCCCGCCGATCGTCGACAACGCGACCGACGATCGAGGCCCGCGTGCCGACGCTCGCCCCGTTCGCGCACGTGGTCTTCTGCCGGAAGCATCCGGCGGAATGCGACAACCCGTCGATTGGCCGGACCGAACTCGACGCGAACGTCCGAGCGATCGGCCTGCTGCAGCGGGTCAACGTTTCCGTCAACGCGGCGATCAAACCGGCAAGCGACGCCGCGGGTCCGCTCGGGGACGTTTGGACGCTGTCGCCGTCGAAGGGCGACTGCGACGACTACGCGGTGACCAAGCGACGGCGCCTCGTTGCCGCGGGCGTGCCGGCCGCCGCGCTGCGGCTGGCAGTCACGAAGACGGCCGCGGGCGAGGGTCACGCCGTTCTGGTGGTGCGCACGACGTCGGGCGACCTCATCCTTGACAATCGGATCGACCGGCTGCGGTCGTGGCGCGACAGCGGCCTGTCGCTTGTGAAGCTGCAGTCGGGCACGAATCCGCGGGTTTGGTCGGCTGTCGGATCGGTCGCCGCTTCGGCCGAGTGACGCCGTGCGGCGGGCGCGGACAACGGCGGCCCGTTCGACTTTTCTTGCCCGCCCGGCTCGCTCTCGTCAGCCGACGTCGCTCGCGGGCTCCGCGCGTCGGCGTCGCTCACCGAACGGCCAGCGCCAGAACGATCCCCCAAAACACGCTGCCGACGACGCACCCGGCCGCGATGGCGCGCGCCGCGCTCAAGTCGCTCCCCGACCGGTCGGCCGGTTCGCGCTCGTTGTCGTTCGCGTCGATGCTCGTCGGGCGATCGAGCCGTTCCGGACGAACGAGACCGTCGGGCGTGGGCATGGCGACGTCTCCATTCCTGTCATGCGACTTCGGACACCGTTGCACGACCCCGTCGCGTCGATCCGGCGACGCCGTCGGGCACTGTCCTCGGAGACGGCCGCGCGGCTCGACCGTTCGTCGCACCCGCAGCCGTTCCGCCAGGGCCGGCCGCCTTCGGCCTCCGCCGGGGCGTTGCGAAACGGTCGTCGGGACGCGAGCGGTTCGCTCGATCGCCCGGGCGAACCATAGTCGACGAATGTCACCGGCGGGATTAAGACTTCGTGAGCGGGTCGAAGCCGACGCGATCGACCGTTCGAAGTGGTTCGATCGGGCCGTGCGCCACGGGAAGCGCTCCGTCGTCGACGCCGGGTCGCGTTCGGCGTCGGCCGGGAATGCGGGGAGCGCGATGATCCGTTCGACGTCTTCCGCCGCCGCCGCCGGGCGTCGGCGCCGCGCTCCAAACATCGGCGGCCCTGACGGCTGGCGCGCCGAGGCCGCCTCCCGTTTCCGTCAGCGGGACGCCCGAACGGCGCGCCGCGATGGCTGACCGTTCGTCCCGGGTCGCGGACGGCGCGAAGCCCGCGAACGCGGCCCGAACGTCCCCAAGCCGCTGGCCGACGGCAGGGTCCGAGGTTGCCGACGCGCTGGCGCTCGCGGTTCGCTTCGGTTTCGTTCTCGCAGCTGCCGCCATCCTGCTCGTCGTTCTCGTCGGCAGGGAACCGGCCGGGAGCGACAAGCCGGCCGCCGAAAGTCCCGCAAACGCGACCGCCGCTCGGGAGGCGACGTCGCGCCTGCCCCGACTCCGCGCGCCCATGGCCTCGAACCCCGCGGCTCCCGTGAACGGAGCGACGGCCCGGTGGGCCGAGCCTCCGCCGGCTGCGCCCGCGCCGGAAAAGCTGTGCGAAGCCGTCGGCGCGGTGTTGCCCATGGGGCCCTGGTCGGCCAGTCCGTTGTTCGAAACGGCGTGGGAATGCGTTTCCGAGCCTCGCGCCACCGCCGCGGCTGGCGACGCCTACACGTTGTTCGCGATCGCGCGCGGCAGCGAGAAGGCCGCGTTGAGCCAGGTGAGGTTCAAGTTGTCGTCGGCCGACGGCGACGGCGCTCGTCGCGGCCGGACCCAGCTGCTCGCGGCGGCGCGCGCCGGCTTCGGGACGGTGGGACGCACCCTGCCGCGGGAGATCGAGACGGCGGTGGACGCCCTGACGCCGATCCGGTTGCAGCGCGAGAACATGACGATCGAGTTCGCGAAGGAATACGGCAGCGTGCCGCGCTTCAACCTCACTGTGGTGTTCGCGAAAGGCCCTTGAGGGCGATGTCGGCGCCGGTCGCGACGGCGCTGCCGCGACGCGTTTTCCGTTTCGCCGTTCCCGTCGCGGCCGCGGGAACCGGACGTTTCGCGGCGGGCTTGCGGGTCGAGGTTCGACAGGATCGTTGCGTTGCAACCCCGATTCGGCGAAAGGTGGCGGCGGCCGGGCGCGGCGGGGATCGAGCCTGCGGCTCGGTCCGGGCATGCTCGAACGGGGTCGTCGTCCTGCCCAGACTCGGCGGTCTTGCCGGCACGAGGCCGAGAAAGGATTGAAGAGCTATGGCGCGGTTCGCATCGAAAACGCTGGCGGCGTTCGTCGCAACGGTCCCGTGGTTCGCGTTCGGCGCCGCCGCCGCCGAGGACTACAAGCTGCAGGCGGGCGACCGGCTGGAAGTCACGATCCTCGGAACCGAGCCCCTGAAGCTGGACGCGGCGATCGAAGCCGACGGCAAGGTCCGGGTGCCGCTCGGCGGCGAGTTCCAGGCGGCGGGCCGGACGTTGGGCGAGGTGCGCGCTGAGGTCGCCGAAGCCTTGAAGAAGACCGCCTACCCGGCGGGAACGGACGTGTCGGGCAACGTGGTCTGGAATTCGGTCTACGACGAAGGCGTGATCGTGCGGATCGTGGAATATCGTCCGGTCTACCTGATGGGCGACGTTCTGACGCCGGGCTCGCAACCGTTCCGCTTCGGCCTCACCGCCCGTCAGGCGGCCGCGGTCGCGGGCGGCTACAGCCGCTACCGGGCCAAGCAGGATATGACGCTGGAGCTGTCCGGAGCGGCCGACCAGCGCCGCAACCTCCTGGAAAAATGGGCCAGGAGCAAGCTGAAGCTGGCGCGCCTGCAGGCCGAGCTCGACGACGCGCCCGACCTCGCGTTCGCGCCCGACCTCGTGACCGGGCTGGACGAGGCGTCGCTGCGCGACCTGCAGGCGATGGAACGCAACCAGTTCGACGCGCGACAGCGCGAGCGGGATCGCCAACGCGTCAGCCTGCGCGAGGCGGTCAAGGGCGCGGAACTGCGCTACCGGCTGCTCGATCAGTCGAGGGTCAACCTGGAGAAGGAAACGGCGACATACGAAGCCGAGGCGGCGCGGGTCGCGCAGCTCCTGAAGAAGGGCCTGACCCAGGTCGACCGCCTGACCAACGCTCAACGCGCGGTGTTCGTCGTGGCCACGCGCTCGCTGGAAACGTCGGCCGAGGTCGCGCGCGTCGAGCGCGAGCTCCTGGATCTTCGCGCTTCGCTCGACAAGATCGACGCCGACGCGCGTCTCGAGAACCTCGCCGAGCGGGATGCGACGGCGCTGCTGGCGTCCGAGTCGCGTGCCGAACTCGACGCGCTGGAAAGCAAGATGGGAATGGCCGGCCTGTCCGTGTCCGGAAGCAGGCCGGGCGGCGCCGAACCGTCGATCCGCATCGTGCGGCAGGAGGGCGACGAGACGCTGCGGATGAGCGCCAGCGAGGACGTGGTGCTCAAGCCCGGCGACGTCGTCGACGTTTCGCTCGATCCGCCGGCGCAAACCTCGCCGGACGCCGACCGCCCGGAGGTGCTGTCCGAAAGCGGCGCCGGCCGCCGCGCGATGACGGAAGGCGGCCCGCCGACGGTTCGCTGACGCGCGAAGCGCCGGACCCTGCCGCGAAGGTCGCCGTCGATCGAAGCGGGCCCCGCGTGCCGGCACCCGGCGGCCAAGCGCTCGGACGGCCCCCGCCGGCCCGCCTTTGAGCGATTGTTCAGTCTTTTCGGCTACGAGTGTGTTCGCGGGCCGACGGTTCTCGGTTCAGCCGCGCGGACATCGGGACCCATGCTGAACGGACCAGTTTCTTCGACGATCCAGCCGGTGTCCGAGTTGCAAGCCGCGCTGCGACGCTGCCGCACGGCGTTCGCCGGCGTGGCCGTGCTGAGCGGCATGCTGAACGTCCTGTTCCTGACCGGCTCCTTCTTCATGCTGCAGGTCTACGACCGCGTCCTGCCGAGCCGCAGCGTGCCGACGCTGATCGGGCTCGCGGCGATCACCGGCCTCCTCTACGCGTTTCAGGGTTTCGTCGACGTGCTGCGCGGGCGCATCCTGTCCCGGATCGGCGGCGCGCTGGACGAGGCGCTGAGCAAGCGTGCGCTCGGCGCCATCACGCGACTGCCGCTGATCAACGGCGGCATGGACAGCGTCCAACCGTCGCGCGATCTCGACGTGGTGCGCAACTTCGCCTCCTCGCTCGGCCCGACGGCGCTGTTCGACCTGCCCTGGATGCCGCTCTACTTCGCCGTCTGCTTCGCGTTCCACCCGGCCATCGGCTGGACGGCGGTGGTCGGAGGCGTGATCCTGATCGTCCTCACCCTCCTGACGGAGCGCCTCACCGAGCAGCCGGTGAAGCAGTCGTCGCTGCTGTTGGGGCAGCGCTACGGCCTGTCCGAAACGTTCCGCCGCAACGCCGAGGTGCTGCGCGGCATGGGGATGGAAGCGCGGATGGGCCTGGCCTGGGAGGAGATCAACGCGCGGGCCAAGCACATGCAGCTGCGCGCCGCCGACATCACCAACACCTTGGGGTCCGTGTCGAAGACGCTGCGCATGGTGCTGCAGTCCGCCGTGCTGGCGGTCGGCGCCTATCTCGTCGTGAACGGGCAGGCCAGCGCCGGCGTCATCATCGCAAGCTCGATCCTGACGTCGCGCGCGCTGGCGCCCGTGGAGCTCGTGATCGCCCAGTGGAAGAGCTTCGTCGGGGCCCGTCAAAGCTATCGGCGGCTGGACTCCGTGCTGCGATCGCTGCCGGAGGAAACGCCGTCGCTGGAACTGCCGAAACCCGAGCGCGAACTTCTGGTGGAAGGGCTCGGCCTCGTGCCGCCGGGCGGCCGCGCCTTCTCGGTCCAGGACGTGTCCCTGCGGCTGTCGGCGGGGCAGGGGCTCGGCGTGATCGGTCCGAGCGCTTCGGGCAAGTCTTCGCTGGTGCGGGCGCTGGTCGGCGCCTGGACGCCCGTGCGCGGCGCGGTGCGGCTGGACGGCGCTTCGCTGCAACAATGGAATCCCGAACGCTTGGGCGCGCACATCGGTTATCTCCCGCAGGACGTTCAGCTCTTTTCCGGCACGATCGCGCAGAACATCGCCCGCTTCGATCCCGAGGCGACGTCCGAGGCGGTGGTCACCGCGGCACAGGTCGCCGGCGTCCACGATCTCGTGCTGCGGCTCGGCGCCGGCTACGAGACCCAGGTCGGCGAGGGCGGACAATGCCTGTCGTCCGGCCAGCGGCAGCGTATCGGCCTGGCGCGCGCCCTCTTCGGCAACCCGTTCCTCGTGGTTCTCGACGAGCCGAACTCGAACCTCGACGGCGAAGGCGAGGACGCGTTGACCCGGGCCATCGCTTCCGTGCGCCTGCGCGGCGGCATCGTCGTCGTCGTCGCCCACCGGCCAAGCGTCCTCACCGCGCTCAACACCGTGCTGACGATGCGCGACGGACGCATGCTGGCGTTCGGTCCGAAGGAGGAGATCCTCGGGCAGGTGCTGCGTCCGGTGCGCTCGGTCGAGGCCGATGCCCCGGCCGAGCCGCTGTCGAGCCCCGCGCTCGCGGGAGCCGCCTGATGGGTGTTCCGGTCGCTTCGCCGTCGCTCCTGTCGATCCGCCGGCACCTGCGGGTGGGGGTGACCCTGTCCGTGTTGCTCGCGGGCGCCGTCGGTACCTGGGCGGCCACCGCGCGGTTGTCGGGCGCGGTGATCGCCCAGGGCACGCTCGTCGTCGCCTCGAGCGTCAAGAAGGTGCAGCATCCGACCGGCGGCGTGGTCGGCGAGATGCGGGTCCGCGAGGGCGACTGGGTCATGGCCGGCGACGTGCTGATACGGCTGGACTCGACGGCCGCGCGCACGGAGCGGCAGATCATCGCCAAGCAGATCGACGAGCTGCTGGCGCGTCAGGCCCGCCATCAGGCCGAGCAGGCCGACGCGAAGGAGCTCGCCTTCCCAGCCGAGATCGAGTCCCGTCGCGCCGAACCGGACGTGGCGGCCATCCTGGACGGCGAAGACCGCCTGTTCATGATCCGCATCGTCGCCCGCGACGGCGAGAAGGCGCAGCTGCGCGAGAACATCGCCGAACTCCGGCAGGAGATCGGCGGGCTGCACGATCAGATCGTCGCCAAGGACGAGCAGCTCGCGCTGATCGAGCGGGAGCTGGGCGGCATGCGCCAGCTCTTCGACCAGAAGCTGGTCGGGTTCACGCGCGTCGCGGCGCTGGAGCGCGACAAGGCGGCGCTGAAGGGCGAACGCGGGCAGCACGTCGCTTCCGTCGCGAGCGTCAAGGGACGGATCGCCGAGGCCGAGCTGAAGATCATCCAAGTCGACCACGACATGCGCTCGGAGGTTTCGCGCGAGCTGGCGGAGATCCGCGCCCGCCTGTCGGAACTCGCCGAGCGCCGCGTCGCCGCCGAGGACGAGCTGGCCCGCCTCGACCTGCGCGCCCCGCAGGACGGCATCGTCCACCAGCTCGACGTCAGAACCGTCGGCGGCGTCGTGCGCCCCGGCGACGTCGTGATGGAGATCGTGCCGTTCAACGACCAGCTGGTGGTCGAGACCCGCGTGTCCCCGCAGGACATCAACGACATCCATGTCGGGCAGGTGGCGGCGTTGCGCTTTTCCGGCCTCAACTCGCGCACCACGCCCGAGATCGACGGCGAGGTGAACCAGATCGCCGCCGACGTGACGCAGGACCCGCAGTCCGGCGCCAGCTACTACAAGGTGCGCATCGCGGTCGCGGTGAAGGAGCTCGATCGGATGGAAGGCGTGCGGCCCGTTCCGGGCATGCCGGTGGAGGCCTTCGTCAAGACGCAGGACCGGACGGCGCTCGCCTACCTGACCCAGCCTTTGACGGACCAGTTCGCGCGCGCCTTCCGCGAGAAGTAGGATGGCGCGCGAGCCTTAGGCGCGGCCGGCGATACCCCAGCGGCGCAAGAGGGAGCCATCAACGGCGACGCCGGTTCAAACGTCGCGGCGACGCCGGTCGGACGAGGAGCATCGAGCCTGCCCCTTCCGCTGTTCAACAGGATGCGGCGCGAGGCGCCTTCGCCGCCGGCGCGGCGTCGACGGGTCGTCCTGCCCGACTCGCCCAACGACGCCGTCATCTACGCCATCGGCGACGTTCACGGCTGCTTCGACCAGCTGGTGCGGCTGGAAGAGCGGATCGTCGCCGACGGCCGCGACCGGCCGCAGGAGAAGATCGTCGTGATGCTCGGCGACTACGTGGACCGGGGTCCGGAGTCCGCGCAGGTCCTGCGGCACCTCCTCGACGACATGCCGCCGGGCTTCCGCCGCGTGTGCCTTTGCGGCAACCACGAGGAGATGATGCTGCGGTTCCTCGCCGACCCGCTGGCCAATGTGGCCTGGGTGGAGGCCGGCGGCGCCGCGACGCTGACGTCCTACGGCTTCGACGTTCGCTGGTTGCTGCGAACCTACCGCCGGCGGCCGGACCAGCTCGTCCGCGTCCTGCGCGACGCGGTGACGGCCGAGCACATCGAGTTCCTGCGCGGCCTGCCCGTGCTCGCCGCGTCCGGCCGCCGGGTGTTCGTCCACGCCGGCATCCGTCCGGGCGTGCCGCTGGATAGGCAGACCGACACGGACCTGTTGTGGATCCGCGAGCCCTTCCTAACGGAAGGGCCCGGCCTGCCGCTCGTCGTGGTGCACGGGCACACGCCGACGCTCAAGCCCATCTTCCATAACAACAGGTTGTGCATCGACACCGGTGCCTACGCCAGCGGACGGCTGACCGCGGTGCGCTGCATCGGCGCAAAAGCAACCCTGCTAACCGCGGACAACCGTTGAACGATCGGGCGAGACGTTCTACGCCCGGCACACCCGCCCACCGTGGCGTTCGTTTGGAGTGAGATGATGAAGATCGCCGTCGCCGGTCTCGGCTATGTCGGGCTCGCCAACGCGATCCTGTTGGCCCAAGCGAACGAGGTGGTGGCGCTGGACGTGGCGGCGGCGAAGGTCGACCTCGTGAACGCGCGCCGCTCGCCCATCGTCGATCCCGAGATCGAGGCGTTCCTGGCGGCCCGCGCGCTGAACCTTCGCGCGACGCTCGACCCGGCGGACGCCTACCGGGGCGCGGACTTCGTTATCGTCGCGACGCCGACGGACTACGACCCCGACACCGACACCTTCGACACGCGTGCTGTGGAGGCAGTGATCCGCGACGTGATGGCGATCGCCCCGTCGGCGACGGTCGTCATCAAGTCGACGATCCCGGTCGGCTTCACCGCCGCCCTGCGCGACAGGCTCGGGCACGAGGCGGTGTTCTTCTCGCCCGAGTTCCTGCGCGAGGGCCGGGCGCTCCACGACAACCTCTACCCGTCCCGCATCGTCGTCGGCGAGCATTCGGACCGCGCCCGGCGCTTCGCGGACCTGATGCAGGGCGGCGCGGTCGCCAAGGACGTGCCGGTCCTGTTCACCAGCTCGGGCGAGGCCGAGGCGATCAAGCTGTTCTCCAACACGTTCCTGGCCATGCGCGTCGCCTTCTTCAACGAGCTCGACACCTACGCCGTGACGCACGGGCTCTCGACGCGCGAGATCATCGACGGCGTCGGGCTCGATCCGCGCATCGGCCGCCATTACAACAACCCGTCCTTCGGCTACGGCGGCTATTGCCTGCCGAAGGACACCAAGCAGCTGCTCGCCAACTACCGGGACGTGCCGCAAAACCTGGTGCGCGCGATCGTCGATGCCAACGCCACGCGCAAGGACTTCATCGCCGACGACGTCCTGCGGGCTCGGCCGCGCACGGTCGGCATCTTCCGGCTGGCGATGAAGGCCGGCTCGGACAACTTCCGCCAGTCCTCCATCGGCGGCATCATGAAGCGCATCAAGGCCAAGGGCGTGCCGGTGGTGGTCTACGAGCCGGCGCTGGCGCAGAGCGACTATTTCCGCTCGCCGGTGATCCACGATCTCGCCGAGTTCAAGGCCAAGGCGGACGTCATCGTCGCCAACCGGCTGACAACCGAGCTGGAGGACGTCGCGCACAAGGTCTACACGCGCGACCTGTTCGGCAGCGACTGACGCGCCTCACCACCGGCCGCCGTCTCCCGCGCCGCACGCACCGCCGCGCTCGTCCCGCCGCCTGCAACCGAAACGCCTGGTCGGCTGGCGTCCAACGGAACGCTCGCGCGGCTCGGCTGTTCGGCCGGGGCCGGCTGGCGGCGAACGTTCTTGCAGGGAAGACAGCCATGAAGCTTCGCAACAAGCGCGCACTGGTGACAGGCGCCGATTCGGGCATCGGCCGGGCGATCGCCGAGCTGTTCGCGCGGGAAGGCGCCGACGTCGTCGTGACCTACAACACCGACGCGGAGGGCGCCGCCGAGACCGGGCGGCGCGTCGAAGCGGCGGGCCGCCGCGCGCTGGTGCTGCAAAGCGACGTCGGCGACCCGTCGTCGGTGAACGACATGTTCGACAAGGCGGGCGAACTCGGCCCGCTCGACGTCCTCGTCAACAACGCCGGCACGTCCGCCGACGGCGACGAGGTCGCCGACATACGGGACGAGGACCTGGAAAAGGTGCTGCGGGTCAACCTCATGGGACCGCTGTTCTGCGCGCGCGCCTTCGTCAGGCTTCGGCGCCTGAACGGCGGAACGGGGCGCATCGTCAACATCTCGTCGGTCGCCCAGCACCTGCCGACGCCGGAAAGCGCGTCCTACGGCATGGCGAAGGCCGGCCTCGGCTCGCTCGCGCGCTCGCTGTCGCGCGAGCTGGCGAAGGACAGGATCAACGTCAACAACATCGCGCCGGGCCTGATCGAGACCCCGATGACGCAGGACCGTGTCGACGATCCCGAGGCGCTGGAAAAATCGCTCCAATCGATCCCCTGGGGCCGCGTCGGCCAGCCGGAGGAGATCGCCCGCGTCGCGCTGTTCCTCGCGTCCGACGACGGCGATTACGTCACCGGCCAGACCTGGACCATGGACGGCGGCCTGACGATGAACTGGGGCGGCGCGTGAGCGTCGCGCTCCATATCCTGCGGTAACCGATCCGGCGATGGAAGCGGTCCGGGACGCGACGACGTCGCGCTGGACATCTCGACGGTCGGCGCCCGAAGGAAACGGGCACCGACCGTGCGCTTTGGGCGATCGACGCGTCCGGTCCGATCGTGCCATGCCGGGCGATCGCAGGGGAGACGGTGCTTTGAGTCCAGGATACCTGCCGTTCAAGGACGCGCTCGATCTGCCGGCCTTCTTCTGCGAGAACTGCGGCTTCTGGCAGCGGCACTTCGCCGAGCCGGACACGTGTCCGCTGTGCATCGACTCGCGCCACGTCCTGCCGCAGAAGGGCTGGCGCTTCCACGACCGGGCGGCTGCCGAGGCGATCTATCCCTGCCATTGGGCGGAAACCGAACCCGGCGTGTGGCGCTTCTGGAACGATCCGGTCGACGGCATCGGCTCGTCCGGCTACCTCGTCACCACGCCGAACGGCAACCTCGCCTTCGAGGGCTGCGCCGTCTACAGCCGCGCCGCGCTGGAGGCGATCGACGGGCTCGGCGGCGTGCAGGTGCTGGCCGCCTCGCACCCCCATTCCTACGGCGCGATCTGGCAGCTGCAGGACCGCTACGACCCCGAGCTCGCGCTGCATCCGGGCGATCTCGCCTGGTCGGGGGCGCTGCAGGTGAGCTGGCCGTTCGACGACAGGCTGGAGCCGCTGCCGGGCCTGGAACTGCACCTCACGGCCGGGCACTTCGATGGGCACACCGTTCTGTTCGACCGCGCGCGGCGCATCCTGTTCTGCGGCGACTGCCTGAAGTTCGAGCTCGACCCGGCCGACCCGCGCCGCGCGACGACGATCTCGGCGCACAAGGCCTTCGTGCGCGGCATTCCGCTGACGGTGCGGGAGTTGCGCACCTACCGCGACGTGTTCGCGCCGCTCGACTTCGCGCAGACCTGGACGCCGTTCGAGCAGGCGGGCAACAGCGGCCGGCGCGAGGCGCTGGCGCTGATCGACGCGATGCTGGCGAGCCGGCCGCACGCCTACCCGGTGCCGCTCGACGAGCTTTCGGTCTAACGCTCGATCGCCGCGCCGCGGAAGCGTTCGGTGCGGCCGCGTTCGGCAAAGCGCGCGTCGAGCCCGGCGGCGCCGCCGAACTGGTAGCCGAGCTGGGTGGCGTAGGCGCAGCAGGCGGCGAGGCGGGCGTCGTGCGCCGCGTCCGTCAGAGCGACGTCGACGGGTGCGAGCGCGTCGAAGCGCGCCGCGAACGGCCGCGCCGGCGTGTCGAGCCGCAGCGAATACGGGAAGTCCGTCCACCAGGCGACCGGGACCCGTGGCGCGGCCGCGTCGAGCGCGTTCACCACCTGCACGTGGTCCACGTGGCCGCCCACCGCCTGCGGCGCGAGCACGAGGTCGGGCGCGTGGTCGCGAATCAGGTCGCCGACAGCGGCCGCGCGCGCCGGCGCGACGCCGTCGTCCGGCACGATCCGTCCGCACAGCGCCGCGGCGCTCTCGTAGCCGCGGTGCGGCGCTTCCGGCAGCGCGACGTGGACGGCCTCCGCGCCGAGCGAGCGCATCGCCGCCGCGTCCTCGTTCCGGCGCAGCGCCATGTAGTCGACGTGCGGCTCCAGCCCCTTGTCGAGCTGGCAGGCGAGAGCGAAGCCGGTCGGGTCCGGCACCGAGCGCGTGAACAGCGTCGCCACCACGACGCGCCAGCCGGCTCGCGACAACAGGAACAGCGTGCCGCCGCAGGAGAAGGCGGCGTCGTCGAGGTGCGGCGACAGCGCCAGCGCGGTGCGCGTCATGCGGCGCGCGTCATAACAGGTGCGGCTCGGCGCGGAAGCGGCAGGGCGTCATCGGCAGCACCGGATCGACCGGGCCGCCGAAAGGCTTGCCGATCACGTCGGCGTAGACGCGCATGATGCGCCGCCCGACGGCGTTCCAGGAATACACCCGGCGGCATTCCTCCAGCCCGGCTCGCGCGATGCGGCGGCGCAGCGCGTCGTCCACGATCAGCCGCTCCAGCCGGTCGGCCTGCGCCGTCACGTCGCCGGGTCGCACCAGGAGGCCGTTCTCGTTGTCGCGCAGGCAGTCCTCGACGCCGACGGCGAAGCAGGACAGGTTGGCGAGACCCGACGCCATGGCCTCGAGGATCGTGTTGGAGAAGCCCTCCGCGTAGGTCGGCGACACGAACACGTCGGCCTCGCGGTAGATCGCCGGCACGGCGTCGTAGTCGGCGTAGCCGGTGAAGCGGACGGCGTCCGCGCTGAAGCCAAGCTCGGCGGCGCGCGCCTTCGAGGCGTCGAGGTCAGGGCCGATGCCGGACACGATGGCGCGGAACGGCACGTTTCGGGTCCGCAGGATCGCCAGGGCGTCGAGGAAGTCGAGCGCGCCTTTTCGGCGGTCGACACGGCCGTGATAGAGGAGCCGCACCGGCGACCCGGCAGCGCCGACGCGCCCCTCGTCGGCCGGACGGAAGCGCTCGGTGTCCACCGCCCCCGGCACGATCGTGAAGCGTTCAGGCGGCGTCCCGAGCCGCTCGCTCACCTCCGCGACGAAGCTGTCCCCGCCGATCAGCAGCGCGTCCGCCCCGTTCAGCACCCGCTGCATGGCGAGCTTGTGGGTTTCGCAGCACGAGCCCACCCAGTGCCCGTCGCCGCCCTGGATCGACACCACCACCGGCAAACCGAGCGCGCGGCCCGCCAGCAGCGTCGCCCAGCCGGTCGGGTAGCCATATTGCGCGTGCAGGAGGTCGAAGGGCCGCCGCGCGTGAACCGCCTCGATCGTGTCGATCATGGCCGCGATGTCGCGCTCGAAGTCGCCGTTCAGCTGCTCGCCGCGCTGCTCCAGGCCGACGACCTCGACGCCGGGAACGTCGGGTGGCGGCCCGCCGCCGTAGACGCGGGTGCCGAACGCGTCGCCGCGGTACTGGCTGACCATGGTGACGTCGTGGCCGGCCCGCACCAGCTCGCGCAACAGGTTCGCCGCGTAGACGCTCATGCCGGAGATCGCCGGGAAGAAGCGCCGGCTGACGAAGCCGACCCTCATGCCGCGACGGCGCACTTCCGCTCGTAGGAGGCGACCGCCTGGCGCGCCTGCGAGACCATGGTGTCGGCGCGGTAGCTGTCGCGCGACAGCTCGATGCAGACGAGGCCGCGGAAGGAGATGTCCTGCAGCGCGGTGAGCGCGGCGGGCACGTCCATGTCGCCGTCGCCGAAGGCGAGATGGACGTGGTCGCCGCGTTTCATGTCCTCCAGATGCACGTCGGCGATGTGGGCACCGAACTCGCGGATGGCGGCGTCGGGCTCGCGCTCGCCCGTGACGAGCACGTGGCCGAGATCGAGAGCCAGCTTCACGCCCGGCACCGCCCGCTGCAGCGCCGCGAAGTCGTCGACGGTGGACACGAACATCTCGGGCTCGGGCTCCAGTGCCGGGACGATGCCCTGTTTCTGCGCGTAGTCGACGATCGCGGCGGTGCCCTCGTGCAGCCAGGCCGTCGCCGCCGCCGGATCGACGCCGGGCTTGATGCGGCCGGCCCAGAAGGACAGGACCTCGGCGCCGAGGATCACGCCGATGTCGGCGGCGCGCTTCAGGAAGTCGAGGCGCCGCCGCCGGCCCTCGGCCGCGGCCGACACGAAGGTCGGCTCGTGCTTCTGGCGGTGATCGAGCAGGAAGTGCGCGCCGGTTTCGATCACGACGCCGAGCCCGAGCTCGTCCACCCGCCGCCGGAGCGCCTTCGCGTCGCGCTCCCAGTCGGCGGCGAACGGGTCGAGGTGGTGGTGATCGAGCGTCAGTGCGATCCCGTCGTAGCCGGCCTCCGCCACGATGACGAGGGCGTCGTCGAGACGGTGCCAGGCCAGTCCGTTCGTGTTGTAGGCGTAGCGCAGGGACATCGGTTTCCTCATTGCCTTTCGTTGGCCGGCGGCGTCGGCATGCGGAACCTCCAGCAAATCGCGGGTGAACATAGCGCCGGGAACGGGTCCGCCCGCGCGCTGCGACAAATTCAACCGTTAAGACGCCTCGCCGGCGGCGGCGCCGCGATAAGCGCGTTCGAGAAGGCGCATGGTGTGAAGGTCGCGCTCGCCGGAGAACGAATCCGTTCCGCCGGAGCGCAGCGCCCGCCCGAAGGCTTCAACCTGAAGAAGGAAGGGCGAGCGGTCCGCATCGGGAATCGGAAGGGGGACAGCGCGGCCGCTCGTTCCCTCGATGAAGGTCAGCGTGCCGCCCGGGTCCTGGCCCATCGTGTTCTCCGCGGCGAGCATCCCAGCGCTCCCCGTGATTTCCAGCCGTCGGCGCGGCAGGGCGTCGGGGCAGTTGTAGGCGACGTGGAAGCTGGCGAGGACGCCGGACGCCGTTCGTCCGATCAGCATGGCGCCGTCGTCGACGGCGTAGCCGTGCACGCGGCGCTGCTGCAGGCTGGCGACGTCGACGAGCGGCTCGCCGAACAGGAACTCGGTCAGATCCAGGCCGTGCGGCGCCAGGTCCATCAGCGCGCCGCCGCCGGCCTTCGCCGCCTCCGCGCGCCAGTTCTCGCCGCCGTGCCCCGTGGTCCAGTCCGGACCGAGCCAGCAGCTGTAGACGATCCGCACGGCCGTCGCGGTGCCGATCCGGCCGTCGCGCAGCGCCTCGCGCATCGCGCGGTGCGCCGGGTGGTGGCGCTGGTCGAAGGC
>CAXUCL010000026.1:0-23874 GCA_964249395.1 uncultured Rhizobiaceae bacterium | reverse complement strand
GGAGCCCTCATCGCCGCCAGCCTGACCTATTGGTGCAAATGAGTCCGGAGCCTAGCGCCGCGCGGACTTGGCTGAGGAAGCGCGCCAGGTCGTCGGTGACGAAGTCGATGTGGGAACCGACGCGATTGTCGCGCTCCCACGCCTCCGCCAGATCCTCCTCCAGGGGCTCTGGCACGATCAGCACGGTGCGCATGCCGAGCCGCTTCGGCGCTTCGAGGTTGCGCGCCAGGTCCTCGAACATCGCCGCGCGGGTCGGGTCGACGCCGAAGCGGGCGAGAAACGCGTCGTAGGTCTCGGCCGCCGGCTTCGGGTTCAGCTCGGCGGCGACGATGTCGAAGATGTCCTCGAAATGGTCGAGGATGCCGAGCGCGGCGGCGGTGCGCTCCGCGTGGCCGCGGTCGCCGTTGGTGAAGATGAAGCGCCGGCCGGGCAGGCGCACGATCTCCGCCCCGAGCGCCGGGTCGGCGGCGATGCCCGAATAGTCGATGTCGTGGACGAAGCGCAGGAACGCGTCCGGGTCGACGTCGTGCAGCGTCATCAGCCCGCGCAAGGTGGTGCCGTGGTCGCGGTAGAAGCCCTTCTGCAGGAGCCGCGCTTCTTCGGCCGGCAGCTTCAGGAAGTCCGCCACGAAGGCGGTCATCCGCTGGTCGATCTGCCCGAACAGGTCGAGGCGGCGCGGGTAGAGCGTGTTGTCGAGATCGAAGATCCAGGTCTCGACCCCGGCGAAGTCGGCGCGCGTCGCCTCGCGCGTGCGGCCGATCTCGTGGTGGGCGGGGCGGGGCGCGTCGCTCATGGCACGATCAGCGTGCCGGCGCCGTGCCGGGTCAGGAGTTCCAGCAGCACCGCGTGCGGCACCTTGCCGTCCAGGATCACCACGCCTTCGACGCCGCGCTCCAGCGCCTCGACGCAGGTCTCGACCTTCGGGATCATGCCGCCCGAGACCGTGCCGTCGGCGATCAGCGCGCGGGCCTCTGCGACCGTCAGCTTCTCGATCAGCGTCCCGTCGCGGTCGAGCACGCCCGGCACGTCGGTGAGGAACAGGAGGCGGGTCGCGTGGAGCGCCCCGGCGATGGCGCCGGCGAAGGTGTCGGCGTTGATGTTGTAGGTTTCGCCGTCGCGCCCCGGCGCGACCGGGGCGATCACCGGGATCATCTCCGAGCGGGCCAGGAGGTCGAGGAGGGTGCGGTCGACCTCCACCGGCTCGCCGACGAAGCCGAGGTCGAGCGCCCGCTCGATGTTGGAGTCCGGGTCGCGCACGATCTTCTTGGCCTTTTCGGCGAACACCATGTTGCCGTCCTTGCCGCACAGGCCGATCGCCCACTCGCCCTCGGCGTTGATGAGGGCGACGATCTCCTTGTTGATCGAGCCGGCGAGAACCATCTCCACCACCTCGACGGTGCGCCGGTCGGTGACGCGCAAGCCGTGCTCGAAGCGCGACTCGATGCCGAGCTTGGCCAGCATCGCGCCGATCTGCGGGCCGCCGCCGTGCACCACGATCGGATTGATGCCGCTCTGCTTGAGAAGCGCGACGTCGCGCGCGAAGGCTTGGCCGAGCGCCGGGTTTCCCATGGCGTGGCCGCCATATTTCACCACCACCGTCTTGTTCTCGTAGGCCTGCATGAAGGGCAGGGCCTCGGCGAGAAGGCTCGCCTGCCGCACGCCGTCGGTGGGCTCGGCATCCATGCTTGGGCGGTCCTCGAAAACGTTGGCGGGCAAGCCGGCCGCGTGTAGCTTGGCGGCGCGCGCGCGGCAACCATCCGGCCGACGACGCCGGGCGGATCAGGCTGGATCGTGGCAGGCGAGCGCGAGCTTGTTGTTGTCCGGGTCGCGCAGATACGCGCCATAGTAGTCGGGATGGTAGTGCCGCCGAAGGCTCGGTTCGCCCCCGGACGTGCCACCGGCTTCGAGCCCGGCGCGGAAGGCCGCATCCACCGCCGCGCGGCTCGGCGCGAGCAACGCCACCATCTGCCCGTTGCCGGTGCTCGCCGGTTCGCCGTCGAATGGGCGTCCGACCAGAAAGATCGGCCGCGCTCCGCCAGGTCGATGCCAGCCGAACCAGCCGCGTTCCGGATCGTGGAAGCGCAACTCGTTCCCGAGCGCCGCCATCACCGGCGTGTAGAAGCGGAGCGCCCGGTCGAGGTCGTTCGTGCCGAGATAGGTGTGCGAGATTATCCGGCGCGCTCCGAAGAAGCGGTACGGGAAACGGCGTCCGCGACCTCGCCGAGGACGTCCGGGTCCTCGATCGTCGCGGGAACCTCGAACGGCTCGCCGTCGAGGATGTGCTTGATTGTCGCCCGCAGCACCTTGCCGGAGCGCGTCTTCGGCAGTCGCTGCACGAACACGACGCGCCGGAAGGCCGCCACCGGGCCGATCGCCTCGCGCACGAGCGCGATCAGCGCGGCGGCGACCGCGTCCCGATCCACGGCCGGCCCGCTCTTCAACACCACGACGCCGACCGGCACCGCGCCCTTCATCGGGTCGCGCGCGCCGACCACGGCGCACTCGGCGACCGCCGGATGGCCGGCCAGCACGTCCTCCATCTCCGCGGTCGACAGGCGATGGCCGGCGACGTTGATGACGTCGTCGGTGCGCCCGAGGATCGAGACGACGCCGTTCGCGTCGATCCGGCCGGCGTCGGCCGTCGTGTACCAGCCGGGGAACTCGGCCAGGTAGCTGTCGCGGAAGCGCGCGTCGGCGTTCCACAGCGTCGGCAGGGCGCCCGGCGCCAGCGGCAGCCGCAGGGCGACCGTGCCGGTCTCGCCGGCCGGCACGGAACGGCCGTCCGGTCCCAGAACCTCCACCCGGTGCCCGGGCATCGCGACGCCGGGCGCCCCGAGGGGCACGTCGAGCGGCCCGCCGAGGCCGAGCGGGTTGGCGGCGATCGGCCAGCCGATCTCCGTTTGCCACCATTGGTCGAGCACGGGCTTGCCCAGCGCGCGCCGCGCCCACTCCACCGTCGCGGCGTCGGCGTGCTCGCCGGACACGAACAGCGCCCGGAACCGCGACAGGTCGTGCCGGGCCGGCAGGATTCCGTCCGGGTCCCCGCGGCGGATCGCGCGGATCGCCGACGGGGCGGCGAAGGCCGACACCGCCTCGTGCTCGGCGATCAGGCGCCAGAAGGCACCGGCGTCCGGCGTTCCCGTCGGCTTGCCCTCGTAGAGGATGCCGGTGCCGCCCTTGAGGAGCGGCCCGTAGACGATGAACGAATGGCCGACCACCCAGCCAAGGTCGGAGGCCGCGAAGAACGCCTCGCCGGCCCGGACGCCGTAGACCGCCTCGATGGCGTAGAGGAGCGCCACCATGTGGCCGCCGGTGTCGCGCACCACGCCCTTCGGCCGGCCCGTGGTGCCGGACGTGTAAAGGACGTAGAGCGGGTCGGTGGCGCGAAGCGGCGCGCAGGGCGCGTCGCGTCCGGCGTCCACTTCGGCCAGAGCCGCGTCCTGCAGCGTTCGCCAGTCGTGGTCGCGGTTCGGCGTCAGGTCGGCCCGCAGCATCGGACGCTGCAGCACGATCGTGGCCGCCGGCTTGTGACGGCTGAGTTCGATCGCGCGATCGGCGAGCGGCTTCAGGGCGACGGTCTTGTTCGGCTCCAGCCCGCACGAGGCGGTGAGCACCAGCTTCGGGCACACGTCGTCGATGCGGGCGCCGAGTTCGCGCGCGGCGAAGCCGCCGAACACCACCGAATGCACGACACCGAGCCGGGCGCAGGCCAGCATGGCGACCGCCGCCTCCGGCACCATCGGCATGGTGATCACGACCGCGTCGCCTCGGCCGACCCCGAAGTCCTGCAGGACGCAACTGAAGGCCTTCACCTCCCGCAGGAGCGCCGCGTAGGTGAGGCGGCGCACCGTGCCGGTCATCGGCGAGTCGTGGATCAGCGCCACCTGCCCGCCGCGGCCGCCCGCGACGTGCCGGTCGAGGGCGTTGTGGCAGGTGTTGCAGACGCCGTCGGGAAACCAGCGCCCGTAGACGCCCGCCGCCGGATCGAACGTCGTGCGCGGCGGAACGAACCAGTCCACCGCCTGCGCGCGCGTCGCCCAGAAGCCGACCGGATCGTCGCGCCATTCGCTGTATTCCGCACGGTAGGCCGCATCGGCGCCCGATGCGCTTGGAATGTCGCCGTCGTCGCTACCGGGTCGGATCGGCTCGGCCGGCACGGCGAACTCCCGCGTTTGTTGCGCTGCAGCAAACTAACCGAGCGCGGCGGCGAAGCCAATCCGTGCGCGTCGACGGACCTCTAGCCGGAGCCGTCAGGCGGACCGGCGAGGTGTGACCGAAACGGCACAACGCCGCGCGCGCCGCGGCCATCCCATGGAACACCGCGCACCGGAAAGTATTGCGTCGCTCGACAGGGTGCCGGCGCGGCGGTCGGCGTTCGATCGAAGCCCCCCGTGTGGGCATGATGTCGTTCAGGGGTCGTTCGTCGCCGGACCGGCCAAGGGCAGCGGTCAAGCGACGACAACGAGTGGGTCACGAGTACGATGGTCGAACACGCGCCCGCTTATCGTCCGATGGGGCACGCGGAGGTCGAGATCCGGCGCCGCTCGCCCGGCGTGGCGCCCTCGTCCGCCGCTCCGCGGCGCTGATGCCGGTGCGCGTCCTGATCGTCGAAGACGAACTCATCCTCGCGATGGAGCTGGAGGACGTCCTTCTCGACGCCGGTCACGAGGTGGTGGGCGTCGCGGCCGACATGCACCAGGCGCTGGCGCTCGCGGCGCGAACCAAGCCGGATCTGGCGCTGATGGACGTCAACCTCGCGCGCGGCACGAACGGCATCGAGACCGCCCGGCAACTGCGGGAGCGGTTCGACGTGCCCGCGCTGTTCGTCAGCGGCAACCTCGACGCCGGAACGCGAGCGGTCGCGGCACAGTACCGGCCGATCGGCTTCGTGCCGAAACCCTTCTCGCATACGGACGTCGTGGCCCATCTCGCCCGCGTCGGCTGAGGGCCCGTCGCGGGCGCGCCGGCGCGACGCCGTTCATTGCAGCGTCGACGGGCCGTCCTCGTCCTGCCCTGCGCGGGCGATCGAGATTTCCGTGATCGCGATCAGCGTGTCGGCTCGCGTCTTAAGGTCCGGCGCTTCCAGCAGCGCCTGCTTCTCGGCCGCGCCGTAGGGCGACATCATGCACAGCGCGTTGACCAGCGTCTCGTTCGACGCCTTGGCGACGCTGTCCCAGTCGGCCTCGAGCTGGTTCACCTCGAGGTAGAGCTTGAAGGCCTTCAGGAGCGCCGCCCGGTCCACCTGTTCGGCTTCCGCCTCGAGATCGAGGTCGCCGACGAAGGGGCCGACGCGGCAGGAGCGGTAGGGCGCGCCCCGCTCCGGTGCGAGTTCCTCTAGGACGCGGAAGCGGGCGATGCCCTGGAGGTTGACGATGTAGCGGCCGTCGCCCGTTTCCGACAACGAGATGATGCGGCCGAGGCAGCCGACGCGGCAGAGCATGGGCTCGCCGGCCGGGTTCAAAGCGCCGTCGAAGCTCGGCTGGATCATGCCGACGACGCGCGTGCTCTTCATCGCGTCATCGATCATCGCCAAGTAGCGCGGCTCGAAGATGTTGAGTGGCATCTGGCCGCCGGGAAGCAGCAGCGCGCCTTCCAGCGGGAAGATCGCGACCCGATCCGGCAGGTCGGTGTCGGTCCGATAGTTGACGTTGCCGGCCACCACCACGCGCTGCGTCTCCGTTCTACCCACGCGATCTGGCGCTTGGGCGGCGGAACTCAAGGCGCGAGACGCGCGCGAACGCCGACCGGACCGGCACGATCCGGAAGGGCGCTCGGCCCGCAAGCGCCCGCAGGTCAAGAGAAAAGCAGGGCCGACAAGCGCCGCCGCGCATCCTTTGTCGCAGGATCCGCCGCGCCCCAGACCTCGAAGAGTTCGAGCAGCTTGCGGCGGGCGCCGTCGTCGCTCCAGCCGCGGTCGCGGCGCACGATCTCGATGAGCCCCTCGGCGGCCTCGGCGCGGCGGTTGCGCGCGTTCGCGA
Organism: uncultured Rhizobiaceae bacterium; assembly: GCA_964249395.1. Classification (GTDB taxonomy): domain Bacteria; phylum Pseudomonadota; class Alphaproteobacteria; order Rhizobiales; family Rhizobiaceae; genus Plantimonas. The sequence continues at coordinate 17,896 of CAXUCL010000026.1, read as the reverse complement.
GCAGCGCGAGGTCGAAGCGCGCCTGATGGTCGGCGGGATCGGCGGCAAGGCGCCGGGCGAGCGTCGCCGGATCGCCGAGCTTGGCGATCTCGCGGGCGAGCTTCAGCTTGGCCGAAACGCCGGCGAGTGCTGGGTCCGCCTGCTTGTCGGCCGGAACGCGGGCGAGAAGGTTTTCGGCGCGGCCCGCGTCGCCGAGCGCCAGGTAGCACTCGGCGAGGCCGGCGAGCGCGGGTACGCTGTCCGGGTCCTCCTGCAGGACGGCCGCGAAGACCTGCGCCGCGCTCGGCGCGTCGCCGGCTTCCAGCCGGGCGCGCGCTTCGAGCAGCGCCTCGGCGATCGGGTCGCCGTCAGCCGCCGCGCTTCCCGCGCCGCCGAGGAGGCGGTCGACGAAGGTCTTCACCTCGCTTTCGGGCAGCGCGCCCATGAAGCCGTCCACCGGCTGGCCGTCCACGAAGGCGAACACGGCGGGAATGGAGCGCACGCCGAGCTGGCCGGGAATGGACGGGTGGTCGTCGATGTTCATCTTGGCGAGCCGCACCCGGCCGCCGGCCACCGCGACGACGCGCTCCAGGATCGGCGTCAGCTGCTTGCAGGGGCCGCACCAGGGCGCCCAGAAGTCGACGATCACCGGCTGCCGGCGGGACGCCTGAATGACGTCGTTCGAGAAGGAGGCGGTGGTGACGTCCTTGATCGCGTCGGCCGGCGCCGTGCCGGACGGCGGTGCGGCGCCCGGAGTGGCGGCCGGCGCGCCGCGGGACGCGCCAGCGCCCGGACGGCCGATGCCCGACCCGAAAAGCCCGTTGCTCATGCCCGTTCAACTCCCGGAGCGGTTGGTTCGGCGCCGTCTTCCAGCGCGATCACCTGCGGGGCGTGGCCCGTTCGCGCGAAGAAGCGCAGCAGGTCGTCGCGCCGAATGGTGGTCGTGGCCGTGTTGGTCAGCGGATGGCAGTTCAGCATATCGTGCGCGAGAAGATCGCGATCAAGCACGAGCGTCACCAGGTGGTCGACGTCGTTGAGGAGGCCGAAGGCGGAAACGGAGCCGGGCGCAACGCCGAGCACCGCCTGCAGGCGTGCGGCGTCCGCGAAGGACAGGCGCCCCTGCGCGCCGATGCGCGCGTGCAGCGTCTTCAGGTCCACGACGCGGCTTTCGGCGGCGACCACGAGGAACAGCCGGCTCTTTTTGTCCTTCAGGAACAGGTTCTTGGTGTGCTCGCCGGCGATCGCGCCGCGCAGCGCTTGGCTTTCGGCCACGGTGTGGAGGGGCGGATGGTCGACGGTGGTGGTTTCGATGCCGAGACCGTCGAGAAAGGCCATGAGGTCGGCCCGGGTTCTGGCTGGCACGGTTCTCGGTGGCTCCCGTCGCGGCTGCGGTCGCGCGCAGTCCTACAAGCCGCGGCGCGGGTTCGGCAAGCGCCGCCGTCGCGCCCAGCCTGGGCGGCCATTCCGGCGGAAGGGCATCGATCTCGGTCCGCAGGATGCGTCGCCGTCGTTTCCGTTGCCAGCCGGGAAGGGCGGGGCGCCCGCCGGCGGGGACCGGAGGAGGCGCTTGCAATCGGCGCGGCTTTGCGACATAGAAGCGCCGTCGCAGGCTTCGGGCCGCGGGAGCGGGCGGGCGTAGCTCAGGGGTAGAGCACAACCTTGCCAAGGTTGGGGTCGAGGGTTCGAATCCCTTCGCCCGCTCCATTTTTCTCAACCATTGCAATGATTTGCGCCAAGCGACAGGTAGGCGGCGTTCTCGTTCGAATTTTGGTGTCCACATGGTGTCCACCAAAATAGGAATGGCTTCGAAGATTGCCGGGCGCCGACCAAGCAGGGATCGAACATACCCGATCGATAGCTGAAGCTGGCGCGCCAGTCGGTGGGCGTTGACGATCCCAGTCGGCTCGACGTTTCTCATCCGATCGGGGCTGTCCAGCCGGTTTGCCTTGTCCTTCGCTGAAGACCGCTAGCGACCGCCCAATGCCGAACAACCGGAAGGCGTCGGCCCTGGCCTGTGCAGCCGCGATCTGAAAGACCGTTCGATCGTTCCTGCATCTGGCCGCAGGTGGTCGAGACGGTCCGCAGGACCCTCAATCGCCGACGGCGCACGAAACGACGTCATTGCCGGCCTTCAGCCTTATCGCAAACCGAGCTTCAGGTCGCGCAGCACACGTGCGAGACCTGGTTGTCGCAGGAGGGGACCGCTCGACAACGCGACGAGCTTTCCGATCGCTCGGTCGTAGATCACGAGGTTCGTCTCGCCGTTCAGGCGCGACGGATAAACGATGCCGTCCGCTTGCGCGGGATGTTCGTGGAACGCCACCGACCAAAGCCGTGCAAGGCTTTGCTTCGACCCTCGCACGACATCGCTTGGAACGCCCATGCGCATCGGACCGTCGTTTCGCAAATCGACCAGCGCCAAGGGTGCAGCAACTTCGACCTCCGCATAGCTCCGCGCGGCCAAGTCCCGCTCGTCCAAGATGAGATCGTTCGTCCGGCCGTCTCCCTGATCTCGGAGCACCGCTTCGACGAAGCACACTTTGAGCGTGCTGCCGAAGTACAGCACGCCATAGCGGTTGGCGGGAAGGCGCCGGCGCGGGTCGCTGAACCGGCTCGGCATCTTCCCGTAGCCGAGTGGGTCAGGGTAACGGCTGTGGTAGACACGGCCGAACCGAGTGCCCGGGCCGATCGTCGTCCGATCGAGCGCGACGGCGGAAAAGCCAGAAGGCGGACCTGATCTCGCCACTCAGGCGAAGGTTCCCTGCGCGATGCTTTCGGCGACTTCCAGCGCTTGAACCCCCTTGCCGCGACGGAGCGCCTCCCGTCCCGTCAGGCCGTCCAGTTCGGGATGGGCCTGAACCAGGAAGCGGTAGACCGACCACGGCCCCCCGCCCAGCCGCTCGAAGAGCGCCGGCAGGCTGGCGAACGGCTTGCCATCCCGGTCGACTTGCCACGCCGGAAAGCGAAAACCTCGCTTCGCGCCGTCCAAGCCCAGCACTTGATGGTTCTGCCGCTTGGTGTTCACCGTCATCCGGCTCGTGCCGAGGAGCGCCGCGAACGCGTCGGCGCTCAGCATGTCCTCTCCGGCTAGGATTTCCGCCGCCCGAACCGTGCCCCTCCGGCGCGCTTCGTCGAGCGCGGCTTCCAACTCGGCACCAGGGGCCTCAAATGCCTCCGCCACGTTCGAACTCGACCCATCCTCGAGCGGCGTCACGATCGTCCCCCCGGTAGGATCAACCTCGACTCGGAAGCTCGCGGCGCGACCGGCGGCTTGGCTCCTCGCGACCGCTTCGCCATAGCCCTGCAGCAAGGCTTTCAGCTTGGTCGGCTCATCCGCGAACATCCCGACAACCTTGCTCGGCGCGCGAAAGGTGACGCTCGCCATCCCCTTCGGCAGCGCCACGCCTGCGTCCGTCATCAAGGCAGGGGTCGGCGTCGCCGCCTGACTCTCACCCCGCTTGGCACCTCGATCGCTCGGTTTTCTCTTTATGTTCGTCACCACAAACCTCCAATTCTCAATCTGGGGCAACAACTTGATCTCGTCAAGTTTGTAAAGTTCGCGCAGGCAATGACGACGCTGCATTCTAGGGATGACCGATCGCACCGACGCGTGCTCGAAGCGCGGGGCCAACCCGCCGCCAACCACCAGCTTCCAGACGCGCGCCTACCCTTTCGCGGCGTGCGGATACTGCCGCTCCGTGATGATAGGCGGCGCATCTGGCATGGCGTTGACGACCCATGCGCCGCGTAACGCCTACCTGCACAGCTGGAGCTACGGATCAGCATTCTTGAGAACCGCTAATCCGGTACGGGACGACCTTCCTTAGTGCCTAGCCCCTGCGTCCCAGCCGACCCATTCTGCGGGTCTGACTGCCCTCGCAAAGCCCTGCCGGGGGAAAGAGGGTGGCGGCTATCGCCGTGACGGGTCTGGTGGTCGAGAGAGTGGCTCCCGGCCGGCCCGTCGCGGAGATCCGCGATGCCCCGCTCTTCTTCCTCGTCCCGGCCTGCCCGGCCGGCGCTCGAGCGCGCCAACCTCTACGACGAGATCACCGCGACCATCGTCGCGGACCTGGAAGCCGGGCGGCTGCCCTGGGTCCAGCCCTGGGGATCGTCGGGCGTCGCCGCCCCGCTCTCGATGCCGAGGAACGCCGCGACCGGCCGCGGCTACAGTGGCATCAACGTGCTGATCCTGTGGGGTGCGGTCGTCGCGCGCGGCTTCGCCTGCCAGAGCTGGCTCACCTTCCGCCAAGCGCTCGACCTCGGCGGCAGCGTCCGCAAGGGCGAGCGCGGCACGACCGTCGTCTACGCCGACCGCTTCGTGCCAGGCGACGAGCGCGAGCGCGCCCGCGCAACCGGCGAGGAAGCCCGCGGCATCCCGTTCCTGAAACGCTTCACCGTCTTCTCGGTCGACCAGTGCGACGGCTTGCCCGACGATCTCGTCACCGCCCCGCCGCCGGTGCCGGACGGGCTGATCGCGCCGGAGGTCGAAGCACTCATCCAGGCAAGCGGCGCCGACCTGCGGCTCGGCGGCGACCGCGCCTTCTACGCGCCTGCGCTCGACTATGTGCAGGTGCCGCGGCCGGAGGCCTACTTCGAGCCGATCAACTGGCACCGCACCGCGCTGCACGAACTCGGCCACTGGACCGGCCACGCCTCCCGACTCGCCCGCGACATGACCTGTTCGTTCGGCTCGAAGGCGTACGCGCGCGAAGAGCTCGTCGCTGAGATGACCGCCGCCTTCGCTTGCGCGACGCTCGGCATCGTCCCGACGGTCCGACATGCCGACTACATCGGCGCCTGGCTCGACGTGCTGCACGAAGACAACCGCGCCGTTGTCCGCGCGGCCTCCGCCGCCTCGAAGGCCGCGGATTACCTGCTCGCCTTCCGGCCGGACACCCCGCTCGCGCAGGCCGTCGCGGTTGAGCCGGACCGCCAAGCGGCCTGATCGTCACTGATTCGGAAACGCGGCCTTCCGCTTCTCCGTCATTCCGGAACGTCGGCTCCGCGGTGCAGCCCTTCAGAGGAAGAGGGCTGCGCTTCGCTTCATGACGGATTTGAGGGTCGAGAGAGTCTCCCGGCCGCCCGTCGTGGAGAACGGAAGATGGCCCAAGCGGCTCACAAACTCGTCCTGTCGTCCTCGCGCGACATCCCCTTCAACAAGCTCGTCCTGTCCCAGTCGAACGTCCGGCGCGTCAAGGCCGGCGTCTCGATCGAGGAGCTGGCCGAGGACATCGGGCGGCGCGGCCTCCTGCAGAACCTCGTCGTGCGGCCGGTGCTCGACGGCGAGGGCCAGGAGACCGGCATGTTCGAGGTGCCGGCGGGCGGTCGCCGTTATCGCGCCCTAGAGCTGCTCGTGAAGCGCAAGCGGTTACCCAAGACCGTGCCAGTGCCTTGCGTCGTGCGCGACGGCAGCGACGGCATCACCGCCGAGGAGGACAGCCTGGCCGAGAACGTCCAGCGCATCGACCTCCACCCGCTCGACCAGTTCCGCGCTTTCCAGCGCTTCGTCGAGCAGGGCCAAGGAGTCGAGGCGATCGCCGCGCGCTTCTTCGTCGCCCCCGTCGTCGTGCGCCAGCGCCTGCGGCTGGCGGCGGTCAGCCCGAAGCTCCTTGACCTTTACGCCGAGGACGGCATGACGCTGGAACAGCTGATGGCGTTCACCGTCACCGGCGACCACGCCCGCCAGGAGCAGGTCTGGGAGAATCTGCAGCGCGCCTACAACAAGGATGCCACCTACATCCGGCGCCTCCTGACCGAAAGCGCGGTCGAGGCGAGCGACCGGCGCGCGGTGTTCGTCGGTGTCGAGGCCTACGAGCGGGCCGGCGGCATCGTGCTGCGCGACCTGTTCCAGGCCGACCGCGGCGGCTGGCTGCAGGACGTGACGCTGCTCGATCGCATGGTGGTCGAGAAGCTCCAGGCGGCGGCCGAGGCGATCGCCGCCGAGGGCTGGAAGTGGATCGAGGCCACGGTCGATCTTCCCTACGGCGTCGCGCAGGGCCTGCGTCGCATCCGGGCGACGGGACCCGTTCTTACCGAGGAGGAACAGACGCGCTACGACGCGCTCCAGACCGAGTTCGCGGCGATCGAGGAGAGTCATGGCGACTCGCCCGACGACCTGCCGGAGGACGTCGACCGGCGGCTCGGCGAGATCGAGGCGGCGCTCGACGCGTTCCACAACCGCCCGGCCGAGTTCGACCCGGCCGACGTGGCGCGGGCCGGGGTGTTTGTCACCATCGACAGCGCCGGCGAGCTGCGGGTCGAACGCGGGTTCATCCGGCCCGAAGACGAGGCGCCGGTCGCGCCGGTCGCGCCGGTCGTTGCGACGGGCGACGATGGTGACGCAGCTGACGTGGATGCAACCGTCTCGCCGACCTCGGGTGAGCCCGCAAAGCCGACCGTCACCGTCGGCGGTCTGACGCCGACGCCCGAGCCGGCCGACGAAGATGAGGACATAAAGCCGTTGCCCGAGCAGCTAATGAAGGAGCTGACCGCTCACCGCACCCTTGCGCTCCGCGACGCGGTGGCGGCCAACCCGCACGTCGCCATGACGCTGCTCCTCCACAAGCTCGTGACCGACCAGTTCCGGCGGACGTCCCACGGCGCGTGTCTGGAGGCGTCCGTGCGCTCGGTCTACTTCTCGGCGCAGGCGGGCGACCTCAAGACCAGCAGCTCGGCGACCAGCATCGACGAGCGGCAGAAGGCGTGGGGCGAGAGCCTGCCGGACGGCGATGACCAGGCGCTCTGGAACTGGCTCGATGCCTTGGATGAGGCGAGCCGTGCGGCGCTCCTTGCGCACTGCGTCAGCTTCGGCGTCAACGCCCTGTTCGAGAAGGTTGACCGCTTCGGCGGCGCCGGCCTCTCGCAGCACGGGCTGGATCGTCGGATGGCCGAGGCCGACCGGCTGGCGATCGCGACGGGCCTCGACATGGTCGACGCCGGATGGATGCCGACGGTCGAGAACTATCTCGGCCGCGTCACCAAGGGCCGCATCCTCGAAGCGGTGCGCGAGGGCAAGGGCGAGCGGGCCGCGCAGCTCATCGACCACCTGAAGAAGGGCGACATGGCCAGGGAGGCCGAGCGCCTGCTCGACGGCAGCGGCTGGCTGCCCGAGCCGCTGCGCACCCTCGGTGATCCCGAGCCGGCGAGCGATCCCGTGGAGGCCGACGAGCCGGACAGCGCGGACGTCGCCGCATTGCCTGCCTTCCTCACCGACGAGGACGAGCCCGAGATCGGGCCGGCCGCCATCGCCGCCGAGTGACCCAACCTGCCCGGGGCGCTTGTCCGCGCTCCGGGCGCTTTCTCATCAGGAGATCATCATGACTGAATCGCCCGATACCGAGGCGGCGGTGACGCGCGCGCCCGACTTCTCCGACTGGTTCGCCAGAGAAGCTCGACGCAACCAGCTCGACGCCGAGCTGATGCCCGCCAACAAGACCGCGCTGTTCGACGTGCTCGCCGCAGCCGGCGTCGTCACCGTCGTCGTGACGTTCGATGGCTATGGCGACAGCGGCCAGATCGAGTCGATCGACGGTCGCGACGCGCATGGCGAGGTCGCCGTGCCCGAAGACGCGGTGACGATCGCGTCGGTCACCCGCGAGGCCGAGGTGGAGCAGCGCACGATGAGTTGCCGCGAGGCGATCGAGCAGGTCGCCTACGACCGGCTGAACGCCACCTACGGCGGCTGGGAGAATAACGACGGCGCGTTCGGCGCGTTCACGTTCGACGTCGCCGCGCGGTCGATCAGCCTCGATTACAACGGCCGCTACACCGCGGTCGAGTCCTACAGCCACGCATTCTGAGGAGGCGACGATGGGACATTGTTATCATCATGCGCTCTCCTCGGCGCGGAAGTGGGGCGGGACGGCGGAGGACTATCTGCCGCTCCACCAGTGGTTTGACGAGTCCAAGGCGATCACCGCCGATTTCCGGCACCGCGCGCTGCGTCACCACGCCGAGGGCGTGTTCATGCTGGAGCGGCTGTTCGGCGTGACGATCACGATCGGCACCGGGCGGATCGTCCCCGTCCGGCTGGTCGGCGAACAGCATGTCGTCGAGGATCTCGGCTTCGTCCCGAGCTTCGCCGACTGGGTCCGCACGATCCGGCCCGAACCGTGGATGGGCCGCGCGCAGCCGCTCCACAAGCTGGTCGATCCGTACGCGGCGACGACGGACGATGAGCCCCGTCCGGTCCGGCTGGTGGAAGGATCCGCGGCATGAGCATCGCCTATCCGCTCCGGATCTTCCTGGACTGCTCGACCGCGCATCGGTCTCCGACGGCTCGTGCCTTCATCGACAGCGGCGAACCGTTCGCGTCGCCAACGCCCTACGGCTGGTTCGTCTAAGCCAACGAGGAGCCCGACGAGACCATCCGGTCGACCCCGCCGCCATCATGGCGCACGCGCGAAAACGGGGTGCCGACTACATCCTGTTCGACGGCGACGCCGAGGAGATCGCGACGCTGCCGACGTTCGACTGGTCCGGCTGACGACGCGCTCGACGACTATTCCCTTCACCTGAAGCCCGGCCACTGCGCCGGGCTTCGTCGTTTCAGGAGACGCTACATGGCCGACTACTTCACCCACTTTTCTTGCATCCTCGATGTCGGCTCGGCCGAGAACGTCGTCGCGGCACTCGACCTCATCGAGACCTACGCCGCCGAGCTGGAGGCCGACGAAGGCCTGGAGCCCGGCTTCGACCTCGAGGTCGACCCGAGCAGCGGTCCTAGCGCGCTGTGGATCCACGGCGACGGCCACGGCGATCCCGAGCACGTCATCGCCTTCGTCCTGCGCTGCGCGGAAGCCTTCGACCTTTCGGGCCGCTGGGGCTTCGCTTGAGCGCTGTCCTGCTCGAGACCGCGCCTCGACGGGTACGGCGGCGGCGCGCAGCTCCTCGACCTCGGGCAGAGGTGCAGCCTCGCCTGGCTAGACTGCGCGCACTGGCTGGACACTGTCCGGGAGCCGGGCGCGTCACTCAGTGAAGGCGTCGGCGTCTTCTGACCGAACCGTCACCGTCATCATCAGCCCGGACAAGCCCGGCCATCGCGCCGGGTTTTGTCGTTTCAGGAGACTTACACCATGGGTTGGCTTTACATGCGTTCGCTGGACGGTCATTCCGGCCCGCGCCAGTATCTCGACGCGCAGTTCACTTTCGAGCGGCCGGAGCGGCGCGTGCGCGTGCTCCGATCGTCGTTGGTCAAGATGCGGACCTACTACGCCGCGGTCGAGGTCGTGCCGACCGACGGCGCCCACATGGTCACCGCCGTCGTCTGCCTCGTGCGCTACAACCCGCGCGACGCGGAAGGGTACGTCTTCGGCTACAAAGACATGGACGAGACAATGGGGCCGTGCGAGGCCGAGTGCCCCGCCGCCATCCTCGACCTGCTGACCCCGACCCGGAGCGAACACGCGCTCGTATGGCGCGAGTGGTGCCGCGCCGCCATCGCCAAGCGGGCCGCGGCGCGCAAGCTGCGCGATGGCGACCTCGTCGTCTTCGCCGAGCCAGTCCGCTTCACCGACGGCTCGGAGCACCGGCGCTTGAAAGTCGTGGTCGACGAACGCAGGCCGCGCGGCGTTCGGTTCCGCCCGCCGGACGGCGGCGCGCTTTACCGCATCGGCGGCGTGGACCGCCTGACCTTCTCGGTCGTGCGCGTCTCCTGAGCCGACCCTCGAATGGGTTCGGCGCATCCGCGCCGGGCCCTTCGTCATGCCGGTCGCTCAAGAGGGAGAGGACGGCCGGGACGGGGTGGCCGAGGCGGGTCGAGAGAAAGAGAGAGAGCGCCCGCCCGGCTGTCCCGTTCCGCTCTCCATCAGGGATCAGCCCCATGTCGTCATCGCTCGCGCTCGCGCCCGTTCTGGCCGCCACGCCGTCGCTCGTAGTCTCCGTTTCCACCGCCGATCGCGCTGCCGCCCTCATCGCGGTCGCCGACGCCCTTTTGCCGAACCTTCTCGCCGGCCGCGCCGTCGCCACGCCGATCCTTCGCTCTGCCATGACCGACGCGTTCGGGGCGACCGACGCCGACGGCGCCTGGGGCTGGAAGGCCGCGTACGACGCCTGCGAAGCGGCGCAGCTCCTGTTCCTGCGCCGGTTCGGCCCGGCGATGCGCGCCCGTGCAGACACACCGCCGGCAATGCTGGCCATGTTGCAGAAGGTGGCGACGTTGCTGCCGTCGCACACGCGCCGCTCCGAGGAAAGCCAGGCGCTCCAGCAGTTCTCGACGCCGATCGGGTTGAGCTTCGCCGCCGCGCAGGCCGCCGCGATTGGCGCGGGCGATCTCGTGCTCGAGCCGTCGGCCGGCACGGGGCTACTCGCCATCTTTGCGGAGCTGGCTGGCGCGTCGCTGGCGCTGAACGAGCTCGGCGACACCCGCGCCGAACTGCTTGCCCGCCTGTTCACGGGCGCGCCGGTCAGCCGCCACGACGCGGCGCACATCCATGACCATCTCGACGCGGATATCACGCCGACGGTCGTGCTGATGAATCCTCCGTTCTCGGCCGGCGCGCACGTCGATGGTCGCGTCGCCGACGCCGCGCTCCGCCATATGGCCTCGGCGCTGGCGCGGCTCGGCGATGGCGGACGGCTGGTCGCGATCACCGGCTCCGGCCTTTCCCCCGACAACCCCGGCTGGCGCGCCGCGTTTGCGCGGCTGCAGGAGCGTGGGCGCGTCGTGTTCAGCGCAGCCGTCGACGGACGCGTCTATGCGCGCCACGGCACGACCGCCGAGACCCGCCTGACCGTCATCGATCGGGTGCCCGCCGATGATCCGGCGACGCTGCCCGCCTCGATCGGGCTTGCTCCCGACGTTGAGACCCTGCTCGGCTGGGTCGCGGCGCATATGCCCCCACGCGCCGTGCTTCCGGCGATCCGTGCTTCCGCTTCTCCGGTTCCACGCCCAGCCGCTCTCCCGGCTGCTCGGACCGGCACGCGTCCGTCTCGCCCGCTCGCGCCCGTCGCATCCGATGCCGTCGAACTGACCTACGAGGCCTGTGACTGGACGCCGGCCGAGGGCCGCACCATCAGCGACGCGCTCTACGAGGGCTATGCGCTCCAATCGGTTCGCCTGCCCACCGCTAAGCCCCATCCGACACCGCTCGTGCAGTCGGCGGCGATGGCGTCGGTCGCGCCGCCCAAACCGAGCTACCGTCCGCACCTGCCGAAGAGCCTCGTCGCCGACGGCCTGCTCTCCGAAGCCCAGCTCGAGACGCTGATCTACGCGGGCGAGGCCCATGCCGGCCAGCTCGCGGGCGCTTGGACGGTCGACGAGACCTTCGACCAGGTGGCCGCCGCGCCCGACGACGCCGAGACCGCCGTCCGCTTCCGCCGCGGCTTCATGCTCGGCGACGGCACCGGGGCGGGCAAGGGCCGGCAGGTCGCGGCCGTCATCCTCGACAATTGGCTGAAGGGCCGCCGCCGCGCGCTCTGGGTGTCGAAGTCCGACACGCTGATCGAGGACGCGCAGCGCGATTGGTCGGCGCTGGGTGGGGAGCGCCTGCTCGTGACGCCGCTGTCGCGCTTCCGCCAGGGAACACCCGTGCGACTGGAGGAAGGCATCCTGTTCACCACCTACGCTACGCTACGCTCCGACGCCCGAGAGGAACGTGTTTCCCGCGTCCGGCAGATCGTCGATTGGCTGGGGTCCGACTTCGACGGAGTGATCGTCTTCGACGAGAGCCACGCCATGCAAAACGCCGCCGCCGGCAAGTCCGAACGCGGCGACCAGGCCCCTTCGCAGCAGGGCAAGGCCGGCTTGCGCCTGCAGCACGCGCTGCCGAACGCCCGGGTGCTGTACGTCTCGGCGACCGGCGCCACCACCGTCCACAATCTCGCCTATGCGCAGCGCCTTGGGCTCTGGGGCGGCGAGGACTTCCCCTTCGCGACCCGCGCGGAGTTCGTGCAGGCGATCGAGGCGGGCGGCGTCGCGGCGATGGAGGTGCTCGCGCGCGACTTGAAAGCGCTCGGACTCTATACAGCACGCTCGCTCTCCTACGAGGGCGTCGAGTACGAGCTGGTCGAGCATCAGCTCACACCCGAGCAGACCCGCATCTACGACGCCTATGCCGGTGCGTTCGAGATCATCCACGGCAACCTGTCGGCCGCGCTTGAAGCGGCGAACATCACCGGCTCCGGGCCAGACGGCGGCTCCCGCACGTTGAACGCTCAGGCCAAGTCGGCCGCGCGCTCGGCGTTCGAAAGCGCCAAGCAGCGCTTTTTCAACCACCTGATCACCGCGATGAAGACGCCGACGCTGATCGCGGCGGTCGATCGCGACCTGGCGGCGGGTCACGCCTGCGTCGTCCAGATCGTCTCGACGGGCGAGGCGCTGATGGAGCGCCGTCTCGCCGAGATCCCGACCGATGAGTGGGGCGACGTCACCGTCGACATCACGCCGCGCGAGTACGTCCTCGACTATCTCGCGCACTCGTTTCCGACGCAGCTATTCGAGGCGTTCACCGACGGTGAGGGCAACCTCTCGTCGCGGCCCGTCACCCTTGACGGCCAGCCGGTGATCTGCCGCGATGCCGCCCTGCGCCGCGACCAGCTGATCGAGCGGCTCGCGGCCCTGCCGCCGGTCCAGGGCGCGCTCGACCAGATCGTCCAGCGCTTCGGCACCGAGCACGCCGCCGAGGTGACCGGCCGCTCGCGGCGGATCGTCCGGAAGCTCGGCTCGGACGGCGAGATGCGCCTGGCGGTCGAGACCCGCGCGGGCTCGGCCAACCTCGCCGAGACCTCGGCCTTCCAGGACGACGACAAGCGCTTGCTTGTCTTCTCCGATGCCGGCGGCACCGGCCGCAGCTATCACGCCGACCTCGGCGCCAAGAACCAGCGGCTGCGCGTCCACTACCTCCTCGAAGCAGGGTGGAAGGCCGATGCCGCGATCCAGGGCCTCGGCCGCACCAACCGCACCAACCAGGCCCAGCCGCCGTTGTTCAGGCCGATCGCCACCAACGTGAAGGCCGAGAAGCGCTTCCTGTCGACGATCGCGCGCAGGCTCGACACCTTGGGCGCGATCACCCGCGGCCAGCGCCAGACCGGCGGCCAGGGCCTGTTCCGTGCCGACGACAATCTGGAAAGCCCCTATGCGCGGGCGGCGCTGCGTCAGCTCTACATGCTGCTCTATGCCGGCAAGGTCGACGGCTGTTCCCTCGGGCGCTTCGAGGCTGCAACGGGGCTCTCGCTGACCGACCGCGACGGCTCGTTGAAGGAGGAGCTGCCGCCGATCACCCAGTGGCTGAACCGGCTGCTGGCGTTGACCATCGACCTGCAGAACACGCTGTTCGACGTGTTCGACGGCCTGCTGCGCGGCAAGATCGAGGGCGCGATCGCGTCGGGGACGTTCGATCGCGGGCTGGAGACGATCACCGCGGAGTCGCTGACGGTGACCGAGCGCCAGACCATCTACACGCACCCGGGCACCGGGGCCGAGACGCAGGTGTTCACCGTGCTGCGCCGCGACCGCAACGAGCCGCTGACCCTCGCAGACGCGCTCGACCTCGGGCGCGAGCGCGGCGGTCGCTTGCTCGTCAACGGCAGGTCGGGCCGGGCGGCCGTGCAGGTGCCGGCATCCAGCGTCACGCTCGACGACGGTGAGGTCGAACGCCGCATCCGTCTCGTTCGGCCGATGGAGCAGCCGTCGATGCCGTGGGCGATGTTGCCGACGACTGCCTGGGAAGAGGCCGACGAGCCGAACTTCCGCAGGGCATGGTCGGCCGAACTCGCCGAGTTGCCTGCCTTCACCGAGAGCAGCATGTTCATCGTCACCGGCCTGCTGCTGCCGATCTGGCGACGGCTGCCGGACGAGGGCTGCCGCGTCTACCGGCTCCAGACCGACGACGGCGAGCGCGTCATCGGACGGCAGGTGTCGCCAGCCTGGGTCGCGCAGGCGGTCGGGACCGACGCGCCGACGATGGCGGCGGGTGATGCTTGGGTTGCCGTGTTCGACGCAGGCGCGGTGCTGCACCTCGCCGACGGTATGACCGTCCGGCGCGCCACCGTCATGGGCGGACGCCGCGTCGAGCTTGCCGGGTTCGGCGACGGCATGGTCGAGCGCCTGAAGGCGATGGGGCTCGTTTCCGAGATCATCGCCTGGAAGCTTCGGCTGTTCGTGCCGACCGGCGCGGGCGGCCCGGCGACCTTAAGCAAGATCCTCGACCGGCATCCGCTGGCCCGCGTCGCCGACAAGGCGTCTCCCACCCATGTCGCGGCGTGAGGGTCCGATGCACGGACCAGCCGCCGAGCTGGCGCAGCGTCTCGCGCGCGACGCGGAAGGCGTGTGTCGTCATTATCTCTCCAACGGTCATCGCTTAGGATCCTACTGGCTTGTAGGCGACGCGCAGAACACGCCCGGCCGCAGCCTGTATGTTCGGCTGAAGGGCGGCGACTCCGGCAAGGGCGCGGCCGGCAAATGGACCGATGCCGCCACCGGCGAGCATGGCGACCTGCTCGACCTGATCTCGGTCAATCGCGGGCTGAATACCCTCCGCGATGCGCTCGACGAGGCGCGCGCCTTCCTCTCGATGCCGCGCCCCGATCCGCCAGCCCGGCAACTGCCCGCACCGACCGGCTCGCCGGAAGCCGCCCGTCGCCTGTTCGCGATGGCGCAGCCGATCGCCGGCACGCTTGCAGAGACGTATCTGCAGAACCGTGCTTTGACGGGTTTACGGAACTGCACGGCGCTCCGCTTCCACCCTCGCTGCTACTACCGGGGCGACGAGGACGACCCGCGCGACCGCGTCCGTGACGCCTGGCCGGCACTGATCGCCGCCGTCACCGACCTCTCCGGCACGCAGACGGGAGCGCATCGCACCTGGCTCGACCCGTCGGGCACGGACAAGGCCCCGGTGTCGACGCCGCGACGGGCGATGGGGCATCTCCTCGGGCATGGGGTCAGGTTCGGGGTGGCCGATGACGTGATGGTGGCCGGCGAAGGGATCGAGACGATGTTGTCGCTCAGCCGCGTCATGCCGACCCTGCCGATGGTCGCCGCGCTGTCCGCCAACCACCTCGCCGCGTGCACGCTCCCGCCGACGCTGCGCAGGCTCTATGTCGCCCGCGATGACGATGCGGCCGGTCGTGGCGCGACCGCGACGTTGGCCGACCGGGCGAGGTCGGCCGGGATCGAGGCGCTGACGCTGGAGCCCAGATTGGGTGACTTCAACGAGGATCTTCGCGTCTTCGGACCAGACGCACTGGCTGCGGCGATGCCGCTGCAACTCGCCCCGGGGGATGTGGCGCGGTTTTTGATCCCGACCAGCGGGTTGGACGCGGCGGCGGAATAGCATCGGGTCCATAGCCGGGAAGAGTGAACGTCAGGGTCCGCTTCATCGGCTTGGAGCCGCCGCTCACGGCCTTTTGAGAGGGCGATCGGACCGGAAGCGGACCGGGCCGGCAACGGCTGCGGCCAAGTTTCTTCCCCGGCGCTGCGCGCCTCCTCGCGGGACAAGAAACCCGTCCTTCGCCGCCCTCCGCTGCGCTTCGGCCGATCGCGCTGACGCGCGTCGGTGCAGGCCCGGTCCGCCCCCGGTCTTCGTCGCCTGCAAAGGCCGCGATGGACGCGGTCGACAGCCGAAGGCGAACTACCGTGACGAACGATCCCGACTTCACCGACCACGAACCCGAACACGCCGCATCCGCCACCTCCACCCTGCTCGACGAACTCGCCCTCTACGGCCACCGTCCCTTCCAGGACGAGCCCGACCACCGGCCGCTTCCCGAAGCCTTGGTGGTCACGAGCGCCATCGCCGACATCTTCGACGCCCTCGTCTCCATCCTCCAGGACACGCGCCTCGAACCCGACCTCGAAGATCTCCTCTGGTCGACCGTCAACGTCTTCCACCGCGCGACCGAGCGCATCGAGCGCGAGCTCGACGACAACGAGCAGGCGCAGAAGCGCGGACAACGTGAGCAGGACGGCTCGGAGGTCAAGTCGGTCGAGCTGGAGCGACACCTGGCCGAAGGGCTGACGCTGATCGAGCGGCGCAACGCCTTCGAGCTCATGCGCGATCTGGCCGCCGAGCACTTCCAGGTCCACAGCCGCAACCCTTGGCACCCGCGCACCGGGTCGATGGTCAACCGCAAGCACCTGACCGCGGCGATGATCGACAGCCGCGACTTCCTCATGGCCCGACGCCGCGCCGAGACCGAGGTGCTGCTCCCGGCTGGCCCCAAGATCGGCTTCACCGGCGGCTACGAGTGCAACGACATGCCTGCGATCTGGGCCGCGCTCGGCCGGGTCAATACCAAGCATCCCGGCATGGTGCTGCTGCACGGTGGCAGCCCGAAGGGCGCCGAGCGCATCGCATCCTGTTGGGCCGACAATCGCAAGGTGCCTCAGGTCGTCTTCAAGCCCGACTTCAACCGGCACAAGAACGCAGCGCCCTTCAAGCGCAACGACGTGCTGCTGGAGACGATGCCGATCGGGGTCGTGGTGTTTCCGGGCTCGGGCATCTCAGACAATCTCGCCGACAAGGCGAGGAAGCTCGGTATCCCGCTGTTCGACTTCCGCAGGAGGGCGTGAGAGGTCCCAGCCGTTCCGTCGCCGATCCGGTTCTCTGGGTCGGCGACTTTGCGCTTTTCGAAAAACGAGCCTGTCGAGCACTCCAGCCTGCTCGCGAAGGCGGCAAAGAACTCGTTCAGCGCAGCGCAGGCGAGTGATCCAGAATGGATGTGGAATTAGGTCGGCGCGACATGCTCCGCCGCCGTTATGGAAGCTCTTCCGCTTCGGACAGCAACCACTTGGCAACGGCGGTGACCGCCGCATTGGTCCCGTCCTCGCGTGTCAGCAGATGGTGGCGGAAACCTGAAATCGAGGGGCCGAACGGCTGAATCAACTGGCCGGCCGCGAGTTCGGCATTGGCCAGCGCGAGGCTCGCCAACGCGACGCCCTGGCCTGCGACCGCGGCCTGGATGGCGTGGCTCTCGTCGGAGAAGCGCAACACCGGCGGCTCCTCCGGTTCCGGCAATCCTGCCGCAGCGAACCAGCGCGCCCAGGTCGGGTTGCCCGGATGCCTGTGGCGCCATTGGCAGTCGATCAGCGGGCGCTGCACGAGATCGGCCGCGGTCTCGACCGTCAACATCGGGTTGCAGACCGGGGCGAAGCGGTCGGCGAGCATGGGAGCGACGGTGAAGCCCGGATAGGGTCCGGCACCGTAGCGGATCGCGATGTCGACGTCCGCAGCGTCGAGGTCGACCACGTCGTCGGATGCGAGCAGCTGCAGATCGATCTGCCCGTGCAGCGCGCGGAACGCGGTCACGCGCGGGACGAGCCAGCGCGCGGTGAAGGCGAGGGTGGCGGAGACCGTCACCTGGGCGCGGCGCCGGCGCTGGGTGAGCCGCTCGGTCGCGGCCGCGAACGCGTCGAACCCGTCGCGCAGCACCGGGTAGAGCTGCGCGCCCGGATCGGTCAGCACGACCTTGCGGGCGCGGCGCTCGAACAGCGCCAGGCCAACATGCCCCTCAAGCGCGCGGATCTGGTGACTGATGGCAGTGGGGGTGACGGCGAGTTCCCCTGCAGCCTGCTTGAAGCTGCCGTGCCGGGCGGCCGCCTCGAATGCCCGAAGCGCGGAAAGGGGCGGAAGGCGCCGGAGCATGGGTGAGCGCACCTCATCTGGCGGGTGACGATTTGGAGTTTGTAACCGATAGGCGCAAGGCCGATTTCCCGTCCATCGACCCGGCCATCGGTAAGTTCTTCTTTATCGTAGCCCGAAATGACGGAGCAGGACAATGAAGCTGGAACGCGTGGTCACCAAGCCCGACAACTATGCGCCGTTCCTCTTGTCGCAGGGGATCCGGTTCGGCAACCTGCTGTTCGTCTCCGGCCAGGCGGGCGCCGGCGAGGACGGCAAGATCGTCGCGGGCGGCTTCCGTGCCCAGGGCGAGCAGGCGTTCGCCAACCTGCGCCGGGCGCTCGAGGCCGGCGGATCGA
>CAXUCL010000025.1:10394-24331 GCA_964249395.1 uncultured Rhizobiaceae bacterium | reverse complement strand
CCCCCCGCCGCCGCCCCCGGCGACCCGCGGGGCGACGGCCGCGCCGACAAACCCCGCGACCACGAGAACCGCCGCCGCGCCGGCGGCCACGGCGCGGCGGCGGTCCGGATCGAGCCGGCCGGGAACGCTCAGCGGCCGAGCGCCTGCAGCCATTCGTCCGTCCAGGCGCGACGGTTGGCGGCGACCGATTCCGCGTCGACCGCGAGGGGCCGCGCCGGCCGCACCAGCTTGTCGAACGCCGCCGGCAGCGGTGCGGCGCTCGGTGCCGCCGGATAGGCCCAGTTGGTGGTCGGCAGGATCGCCTGCGCCTCAGGAGAAACGAGAAACTGCAGGAAGCGCGCGGCGAGTTCCGGCTGCTTCGACGCCCTGAGGCGGCCGGCGAGCTCCACCTGCAGGTAGTGCCCTTCCGCGAAGGCGGCGGCCCGGTAGCGCTCGGTCTTCTCCTCGATCATGTGGTAGGCGGGCGAGGTCGTGTAGCTGAGGACCATCGGCGCCTCGCCGCTCGTGAACAGGCCGTAGGCTTCGCTCCAGCCGGGCGTGACGGTGAGGATGCGTTTCGACAGCGTCCGCCACTTCTCCGGCGCCCGATCGCCGTAGACCGCCTTCATCCAAAGCAGGAAGCCGAGGCCGGGCGTCGAGTTGCGCGGGTCCTGGATGACGATCTTCTCCTCGGGATCGCCGTTCACCAGCTCCTCAAGGCTCTTCGGCGGGTTTTCGAGGGTCTGCGTGTCGTAGACGACGGCGAGGTAGCTGTAGTCGAAGGGCACGAAGGCGTCGTCGCGCCAGCCTCCCGGCACGGCGAGGCCGGAGAGATCGGTGCCGCTCGGCCCGAACAGGCCGGTCGCGCGCATTTCCGGCACCAGCTCGGCCGTCATGCCGAGCGCGACGTCGGCCTTCGCGGCCGCGCCTTCGAGCTTCAAGCGGTTGAGGATCGCGACACCGTCGCCGAGGCCCACCCATTCGAGGTCGCACGCGCAGGTCGTCTCGAAGGCGGCCTCGAGCTTCGGTCCCGGACCCCAGTCCGGCAGGAAGCTCTCGTAGGTGTAGACGGTAAGGACCGGCTTCTCCTGCGCTCCGGCCGGCGCTGCGGCAACGAACGTCAGCGCTGCGGCAACGAGCAGCGACGGCAGGAGGGCGGGGCTGTGCGACGGGCGACGCATCTGCGGCGGACCTTTCTCGATGGAGCGGTCCGCGGCGGCGATGAAACGGGGGCGAAGCGGGAGACCGGCTTTGGGCGTCCCGCGAGCGCTCCGCATCCCTCCGCCGGTACAAACCGGATCAGGTTCGGCGGGTTGGCGACGGACGCCTCTCAGCCGGCCTGCAGCCGGCACCCCGTGTGAGCAGCTTCGAGGCTTACGGGATCGGGCATGCGCGCGCAAGCCGCCGGGACGACGCGTCGAACCCCGCGTGACGCGCGCCCCGCCCGCCCTATCGTTCGGCCTGCCATGCCGCGCTTCGCCATCCTTCTCGCCGGTCCGATCCGGCCGACCCCGGAGCTTCGCGCCCGCGTCGCCGGCTGCCGGGCGATCGCCGCCGATCGCGGCATGACGCACGCCGCCGCGCTCGGCCTCCGGCCCGAGCTCTGGGTCGGCGACTTCGACTCCGCCGACCCGGCGACGCTGGCTCGAGCCGCCGCGGTGCCGCGCGAAGCGTTTCCCCGCGCCAAGGACCGGACGGATGGCGAGATCGCGATCGAGGCGGCGATCGCGCGGGGGGCGGACGACCTGCTGCTCGTCGGCGCGCTCGGCGGTCCGCGCTTCGACCACGCCTTCGCGCATCTCGTGCTGCTGATGCGCCATGCGGAACGCGGACTCGCTGTCGCGATCGACGACGGTGACCAGCGCGCCGCACCGCTCCTGCCCGGCGGCGGCGAAACCCGCGTCGCCGCGGTGCCGGGCGCGCCCTTTTCCATCCTGCGGTTCGGCGCGGTGGAAGGCCTATCGATCGAAGGCGCGCGCTGGCCGCTCGACCGCGTCGACCTGCCGTTCGAGTCGATCCTGACGCAGTCAAACGAGGCGACCGCCGAAACGGTGACGGTGCGCTTAGCGACCGGCCGAGCGGTGATCGTCGTGCAGGCGGGCGCGGAGCCGGATTGAAGGCGCGGGGCGCGACCGCCTGAAGGCGGTGCGTTTCGAGCCGCCGGCTTCACGGCGGCCGCCGCATGGGTTATCGAGGAAGCGTGTGGTCCCGTAGCTCAGCAGGATAGAGCATCAGATTCCTAATCTGAGGGTCGCGCGTTCGAATCGCGCCGGGATCACCAGTAGAAACAATAACTTAACGATCAAAAACTTCGAAACCATGTCGCGGCGTGTTGCAATCCGCTACCGTTGATTTCCTTGAGTTTTCGGGAACGTGCGGCGGCTCCACGCGACATGGATGCGACATGAGAGAGGTTTCAAATGGCTGAGAGCAACCCAACGGAAAACCTACGAGCGATCCGGCAGAAGCTCGTCGACGATCGACGTTCTTTGGCTGCAACCGTCGCTCGAGGTCCCGAGACAACGGACGCGGGCACTCCGTATGAACGGCGCGTCTCCCCGCGTGACGATTGGGGACAGAGCTTCCAGGCAATACAGGAACAGATCGAGGCAATCGATCGTGCCATGGACGATGAAACAGGAACACGTACTGATACCCGACGCTGACGGCGAGCGTGTAGTAACCGCCGTCCTCGTCGTCGTCGGTGAACGGCCCGAGGACCTCGCCGATGTGGACGCCGAAGCTCCTGCCGCGGAATAGCCGCATAAGCTCATCCGTCCATAGCCGGGGCGTCGCGAGACCGGCGCCCCGCTCGACGTTCAGGACGAGCCGGAAGGCACCGTCCTCCTCGAAATGGTTTTGGCTCGGCGCGCCGAAGGTCGTTTGCCCCTCGCGGCTGTAGTAAACTGGACGACGAGGAAGGCGCTGCCGTCGCCCGGCATAGCCGCGTCAGGCTCGTTGTCCACTCGGATCGGGCCAATGCAACCAGCCGGACGCAAGACGCGCCTCCACGGCCTCCACGACGGCAGGAGCGGTCATCGCGAACCTTGCATGCTGACGACGATGGCAGGCCGGCGTCCGTCGTCCTGTCCGACTTGGCGACGACGCCTGCGCCGGCGGCCCTCGGTTTCGCGGCAGTCGACGGCGGATGCGGCGCTCGCGAGGTAGCGGTAGCCTAACCCGATGCGCGCGTTTCCCGGGCCATGTGATCGATGACATCCGTTGCCGATCGCCGCGCGTCCTGATACCTCGCTGTTGGGATCGGGCCGCGAGGTCCGGGCATTGAGCCTGAAGGCGTTTTGGACGTATAGGCCAGGGTCGGCGCAAGCCGGCATGAGCCATTCTAGACGGTGCGGCGCTTGCGCGGGGTGGCTGTGGGATGGGCGTCGAAAGACGTCGCACGAAGCCTCGCGGGTCGCGCATCCCACCTACCATTCTTAACGCCCTCCCGTCGCTTTCAGCCCGCCGCCCCTGCCGTCACCGCTTTATGACAGCGAAGGATTACTGAGAGCGATGACTTGGGAAGCCCACACCGCATTCGTCACGGTTGACGTCGGAACACGATTCGCCTTGCTCGAAACGCCCCAGGTGGACGGAATTCGTCCAACCTTGCCGCCGAATGGGACCAAGTTGCTGATCTCGATCGTAAACACCGGGGCGTGGGTGACGACAGCCATCGTTGCGGTGTCGCCCCATCAAATCGACTTCGCGATGCCCGACGGGACTATCTGGCGAATGACCCCGCGACAGCCAAGCGAACACGGATCCAGTATACATTTCGATATGCACTATGAGGAATGGATCGTCAGGGAACAGGTTTTATAGTTGATGGCGACGTCGTCGTCGCGAGACGTCGCACAGAGCCCGATGGGTGGGGGACGCCGTTCGGCGGGCATCAGCAGGCCGCGCCGGTCGAGGTATGCGGCCTCCGGTCTAGAACGTCGGCGGGTCGTTCGGATCGACCGCGCGCCTCGCTAGATGCCGCGCCAGCGAAGGGGTCAGCCAGTCGACCGGCAGACTGAAGGCATAGCGCGGCACGGTAGCGGACACCTCTTGCATGGGTTGGCCGGTACCGCCCACCCGCCGCCGCGGCTCGGCCAGCACTTCGTCCGCGGTGCAGCCCGGCGCCGCGCCGGCGGCTTCAATTCCGGCGCTGGCCACAGAACGAGCCTGAGAACCCCGCCCTGCAATCACACGAACGTGCCCTTGGTGAGCGCCTTGGCCTGCCGGACGGCGAGCCCGACGCGTTCTTCGGCGAGGATGGTGACGAGGTTGCGCCGGAAGTTGTCGCCGTCCTCGGTCGACGTCTCGACGCGCGCCTCCCAACGGTCGTAGAGGGTGCCGCCTTGCTGGAAGTCGCCGACGAGGTAATTGTTCTGCGGGATCGCCTGCGTGGTGACGACGGGCTTTCCGAACAGAACCTGCGGCGTCGGCTTGCCCGGCTCGGCGAAGATGTAGTTGCCGCCCGCGTCCTTCAGCAGCGACAGCTTGAGCCAGTCGGACGGGTGCATGACGATGCCGTTCGGCTCAAACTCCGCCAACGCCGTCTGCAGCAGCGCCAGCCCGATCGTGTCGATCATGTTCGGGCTCGCCATCGCGATCGGCGTCGAGAAGGCGCTCGCCGCCGGCATCATCCCGGTCAAGTTCTGGCCGGTGCCGTCGCCGAGAAGGAGCTGCTGTTCCTCCTTCAGGCCCAGCCCGTAGAGGAGTTCCGTGTCGATGATGCTCTGCAGCTGCGGCGCATCCGACAGGATCTGGCGCGAAGCGCGCGTCCAGTGCGCGATCGTGCGGATCGGGAGCGTGACGAGTTCGAACGACAGGTCGCTTTCCGGCTTGTCCGCCGCCGGGTTCTCCGCGACCATGCCGGCGTTCAAGCTTCGCGCCGTTTGACGCGGATACTCCACCGATCCCTGCGAGACCTGGACGACCGGCAGCAGGTCGCGGATCGTCATGCGGCGCTGCGGCAGCAGTGTCGGCGTGTCACGCTGGGCGGGGTTGATCGCGGCCGACGCGCCGGCGCCGCTCGTCGCGCCGGTGAGGGTCGCCTTGATCTCGACGCGCGCCCGGCCGGGCCGGCTGAACTCGGTGCCGAGTTCCTGCACGTGCGGCGAGGCCGCGACCTGCGCGCCCCAGGACACCGGCTCGTTGATCGCCGAAGCGCCGCCATTGCCGCGACGCGCCATCTTCTGCTCGATCTCGGTGAGTCGGGCGCCGACGTTCCTGATCTCGCTGTCCGACGCGCCGAGCCGCTTCATCACGGCTTCCATGTGCTCGCCGAAGCTCTTCGTCAGCAGCTCGATCGGCTCGTGAGCGTCCTTCGTTTCGAGCATCCCGCCGGCCAGTAGGGCGCGCGTCGAGGTCGAAAGGGTTCGATCGTGGATCATCGTTTCACCTTGAGTTGGGCTGTCGCGCGCGCGATCTGCGCCGCGAGGCTTTTCGCCTTGGAAGGATTGAGGGGAGTCGGTTCGCGGCCGACGAGCGCCGGCCACCCGCCGTCGACGATACGACGTGCGGCGTTCTTCGCCAGACCGGACTTCGTCAGCAGCCCTTCCAGCGCGCTCTTGCTGTCGAGCTGGATGCGGGCGGCGGAGTTCGATCCTACGGGGACCGGCGAAATCTCGAAGAGATCGACCCGCTTCAGGTAGCGCAAGCCGCCTTTGCGGAACGAGCCGTCCTTGTGGATGCGAAAGCCGATTGAGAGGCCGGCGACGGACCCGCCCATGATGTGCTCGAAGGCGTCGCGCCCGGCCGCCGTCTTCAGGTTCAGCTCGCCGCGGACCTTCAAACCGAACTCGTCCTCGGCAAGTTCCGTCCAGTGCCCGATCGGCGTCGCCTGGTCGTGCCACCAGCACATCGCGGGCGACGAGTTCAATTCCCGGTGCGCGGCGAGCGAATGCGTGAAGGCGCCCTTCAGGACGACATCGTTGTGGCTGTCCACCACGCCGAAGACGGATGCATAGCCGCCAAAGGTGGCGCTGCCGGGATCGCCGGCGAACTTCACCTGCAGAACGGGGCCTTGCTTGGTTTCGTGGGTGTCGCTCATGCCGCTCTCTAGACGCAGGAAGACGAACCCCTCTCAGGGCGGTGTTTCGTCTTCGCGTCCCGGCATCCGCCAGTGGCATGAAGGTGTCCGGCTCGGAAGCCCGGCATCCGCCAGTGCTCGATCCGATAGGACGACATTCACATAGATCGGAACGCGAAGCTTGGCAAGGTCAGTGGGAAGTGCCCGCAGCCTCGTCGAAGTAGAAGTCGAGCGCGCCGGCCTCGATGTTGTCGGCGAGACGGCGGAAACCTGCTACGGCCGCCGCCTTTCCCTGCTCCAAGCCAACGGCCAACGCGGTGAACGTGGCGATGCGGTCGATCGCCAGCTCGTGCGGAACGCCCTCCTGCTGCATGACGGCGAAGGCGCGCTGCACGACGAGGTCGGCAAAGGCGCGTAGCTTGTCGGGATCGGTCATGATTGATCTCCTGCTAGGGGGAGGGCGGGTCGAAAGTTGGGGATCGTAGGGGCCGGCACCGGCTGGGACCCTCCCTTCGCACCGACCTGAAATTGCGACGGGGGGTTTGCAATGGCCGAGGCGGCCTGGTGGCCGCACGCGGTCGAGACGGCTCCCTTCTTCGGGATGGAGCCGGACTTTCTCTCGAAACCTGCGGCGTCGCGCGTTCAAGGACGCCACCGGTGCAGCCCTCTAGGACCCATGACTTTTGACCCGCCCTACCCCCTCGGGCGGTTCGCCGGGTGCCGTGGGTCGGTCGGCGGCCGGCTTCATGCCGAGTCTCCATGCAATGCAGGACATCGCACGCGCCGATCGATCTCCCGCTGAACGGCATCGTGGAAGGCCTCCAATTCGGCTGCGATACAATCCGCGTCGAAACCGGCCCGCATCATCTGCTCGGCCATGGCGTCGGTCGTCTGACGCCACCGCGCGTTTCTGGCTCGGTCTGTCGAGGCGGCGATCAGCAGATCGGCCATCCGTCGGATGCGCCCGATGCGACGCCGGCAGGGAAACGGGACGACGTCGGCTGTCGGGGGCGACCAGCGAAAGAGCGGAACGTCGCCATGCTTGTCGATCGGGCGCATCATGCCCTTCGCCCACTACGGGGTATGGTAGATAAGGATGTCACGGTTTCCGTGACGAACGGAGCGCCGAAACTGCGCTGTTCGTCACGGTTTTCGTGACAGGGTTTTGATTTCGCGCCGTTGCGGCCCGTGGGGTTGTTCGGCGGCGAGACGGCAGTCGGGAACTGCGCTTCGACATGCCAATCACGATAGAGCTTGCGACCATCGCCCTCCGCGCCCGGCATCCGCAACTCTGTCAACTCATAGGCGGGCGACCGCGCGGCGCCCACTAGTCCGAGGCAGGCGGCTTCGGTCTGGACGATGAACCCCTTGCGCTGCAGGTCCCGAAAGGCTTCCGCTGCGGTGTCAGGGCGGACGCCGATCCGCGCGGCGGCTTGCCGAGAACTGAGGCGTATCCGGCCATTGTTGTTGGCGTCCACGCCGCGCCATTCGAACTTCAGCCACGGGTAGAGCGCCTGCGCCGTGGTCGATAAAGCGGACCAGGCGGGCTCCTCCATCGTTGACCGAAGCATCTTCGTCCAATGCTCTCGCGCGCCTTGGGTACGCCCGGTCGCATCGTGTCGCCGCGATCGTCTCCCGCTCACGCCTCCGGCTCCCGCTTCGGAGCCGGCAGTGATCCTGCGATGCGCTGCTTATCGAGCGCTTCCCGATCGCGGTCGGCGTGCACCCGGTCTAGGTCGACGCAGGAAACGATCTCATCGAGCAGGATGTCCGCGATGACGTTCGGCGGCAGCGCCTCGAGCTGACAGGTGCCGCCCTCCCACGTCTTCGTCCGTGAGTCCGTCGACTTGGCCGGCGCCGTCGGCAGGTCGTACTGGCGCACCTGTTCCTTCGTCAGGGCGACGCGCTCGAAGTCGACCCGAACCGTCGCCCACGGACGATCGGCTGCGACGAACGCCACGACGTCGGCCGCCACGCTATCGAAGATCGACTGGCCGCTCGGATCGAAGTCGCCGAGGTGCAGGATGACCGTTGGCTTTCCGATCTCGCAGATGCGGTCTGACAACCGCTTCTTCGCCGTGAGGCTGTCGAACCCGCCGGACGAATAGACGGGGATCGAGTAGGGCTCGGCGACCTCGTAGAGCTGCGGCAGCATGCCGGCCGCCTCGCACCAGACCTCGATGTGCAGGTCCTGGCCGACAAGCTTGTTGCGCTTGTATCCCTCGCCGAGCTCGCGGACATGGTGAAGGAAATGCTCCTGATCGTCGAAGTGATCGAGGCTATAGGTCGTGACCCCGTCGTCGCGGATTGCATGAAACGGGATGACCCTACCGCGGCGGGCGTTGCTCAGGTGCTCGCACAGCGTTCCGTAGAAGGCTTCCGTCTTCGGATAGTTGTGCGCGCCGATCAGCCGATAGTAGATTTGCCGGCACGTCAGCGGCCAATAGGATCGATACTCCTCCAGCACCGCCTGCACATCGTCGAGCAACCGCAGGGTTTTGGCTTGCGGCCGATAGGCTGCGATGTAGCCCCGCGGCCGTCGAGACTTCATTTCACGGCTGGCCGTGATTTCAGTTTCACGGCCAGCCGTGATTTGCTCGGGACCAGTCATTCCGCCCTCGCCTGAATGAGGCGCGCATCGCGGATCGCAGCGCAGGCGTCGGCCGCCGACAGGCCGAACCGCTGTTGCAGGTGCGACACGATCGGGCGTGGCTGATCGCTCCCAGCCAAACCCGCCAGGTAGCGAGCCGCCTCGTCGATCGCGGCGGACGTCTCGTGGTCGAGGCCGGTCGTGCCGCCGACAGGAACGTCGCTCATGAGTGCTTCCCCTCGATCGCGGCGTAGTAGAGATTTCGAAAAGAGGCCGTCCGATCCATCGCCTCGCCGATGATGAAGGCTAGATCGTTCCACTGCGTCTGCGTCAGCAGGAGTTGCACAAAGCCGTTCGGCTGAGGCACGAACTTCGAAATCTGCAACGCATCTTCCGCCAAGTGCTGAGCGATCGACGTCATGGAGGCGATGACGTTGACCTCGTTCTCCAGATCCCGCACCGCGACGGCGACCCTGCGATCCTGTTCTTCCCGCCCGATCGCGGATGTGCTATCTCTCATTGCAGCCATGGGTTCTCTCGCTGAGTTCTGATGGTTTCTGGCCCGGTTCGAGGTTGCCGCCTCGGCCGGGTCGTTCTGTTTCGGAGCCGCCGCGATCACGTCGCCGGCTCCATAAAGAAGGCGACGAGCTTCGATCGCTCGATCACCCAGCGCCCGCCGACCTTGCGGCCGGGCAGTTCGCCCTTTTCCAGCATGTGAAATGCTTGACGGTCCGACCGACCGATCAGCTTCGCTATCGCGCTCGCGCCCCAAACGAGGTCGAGGCCGGTCGCCTGTCCGGTTCCTTGCATAGAATACGCTCCGTTAACGATTAGCAGCGTATGTATCCATTGGGCTATGATTGACTGTCAATCGGAATCATAGCCTTCTGGCTATCATCGGACGTCAATCGGGTCACGTCGGCGTGAACAGGCGGCTTAGCGATCAGTTTCAGCTACGGCTGCCGAACGGCTTGCGGGACCGCATCAAGCTTGCTGCCTTGGCAAACGATAGGTCGATGAATGCCGAAATCGTCGCAACGCTGGAAGAGGCCTACCCGCCTAACGATCCAAACTTCGGCGACATGCTAGAGGCTATACTAGCCGATGCACCTGAAGACGAACGCGCTCGCCTGCAGGACGAAACACTAGAGTTCTTCGAGGCATTGCTCCGCAAGCCACCACGGCGAGACTGAGAGATGTCCGTCCGCCGCCGCTCCCGGACGCCGTACGCCGTCGCCGCCTTGTTCCCCGGCCCTGCGGATGCGATATTCACCGGATGCAATCTGCTTACACGGGCCGCCGCTGATGGACCGCAAGCTTCTCGTGAACGCGCAATGGGACGAGGAAGCCGGCGTGTGGGTCGCGACGAGCGACGACATTCCGGGCTTGGTCACCGAGGCCGCGACGCTGGACGACCTCGTCAGGCGTGTTGTGGCCGTCGCGCCGGAGCTGCTGGCGGACAACGCGCACCTCGTCGGCGGGACGGGACGCCCCGGCGAACTTCTGGACGTCTCCATCCTCTCGCGCTTCCGACTGGACGGCACGCACGCGCACTGAATGGTCCAGGGCTTCTACCGACAGATCGTCGATGCCCTGCGCGAGCACGGCTGCAGCTTCAAGCGGCATGGCAAGGGCGACCACGAGATCTGGTTCAGCCCGACCACCGGCCGGACGTTCCCGGTCGACAGGAAGAGCTTGTCGCGCCACACGGCCAACGCCGTGATGAAGCAGGCCGGGATCGACCGCAAGTTCTGACCGGGGTCGCCCGGTGAGCGTCCGCCGCCGCGCCTGGACGACACCCGCCGGCGTCGATAAGTCCGCGTGGGTCTGTTCCTACACCGACGGCGCCGGCAAGCGTCGCCTCAAGACCTTCGCCCGCAAGAAGGAAGCCGACGCGTTCGCGGCGACGGCCACCGTCGAGGTGCGGGACGGCATCCACGTCGCCGACAGTGCGAGCGCCACCGTCGCCGCGGCCGGCAAGCTATGGATCGCGAGCGCGACCGCGGCCGGGCTCGAGGCGACGACGATCCAGAACTACCAGTCGCACCTTGACCGCCATATCGAGCCCTTCATCGGCGCGACGAAGATCTCGGCTCTGTCCATTCCAGCGGTGCGCGCGTTTCAGGACAGGCTCCGCGAAGAAGGACGCTCGCCGACGACGGTGAAGAAGGTGCTGGTCAGCCTCGGGTCGCTTCTAGCGGACGCACAGGAGCGCGGACTGACCGCCCGCAACATCGTGCGCGATCTTCGCGGCCGGCGCGGGGCAGGGGAGAAACGCCACGAACAGCGTCACAGGGCGCGTTTGAAGATCGGCGTCGACATTCCCGACCGCGACGAGGTGCGAGCCTTCGTTGGCGCTCTGGAAGGCCGCTGGCGGCCCTTGATGCTGACGGCGATCTTCTGTGGCCTGCGCGCGTCCGAGCTGCGCGGCCTGCGCTGGCAGGACGTCGACCTGGTGAAGCGCGAAGTGCATGTGCATCAACGCGCCGATCGGTTGAACGGCATCGGCAGGCCGAAGTCGTCGTCCGGTGAAAGGACGGTCCCGGCGCCACCGATCGTTGTGAACGCGTTGCGTGAATGGAAGCTGGCGTGCCCGAAGCGGGACGGCGGTAAGGTCGACGCCGACGGGCGGAAGATAGCGACGCTGGAGCTCGTCTTCCCGAACGGATCGGGCAACGTCGAGCAGCTCAACAACATCGTTCGGCGCGGACTCCAGCCGACGATGATCGCCGCTGGCGTGACGGTGGAGAACGGCGAGACGGACGCGGACGGCATGCCGGTCGTCGCGGCGAAGTATGGAGGCATGCATGCGCTTCGACATTTCTTCGCGTCCTGGTGCCTCAATCGACGCGAGGACGGCGGCCTCGCGCTGCCGCCGAAAGTCGTGCAGGAACGGCTCGGCCATTCGACGATCGCGCTCACGATGGACGTCTATGGGCACCTCTTCCCGCGCGGCGACGACGCCGACGAAATGGCGGCAGCGGAGCGGTCGCTGCTCGGTTGACGCGACAAGAACGCGACATGAAACGCTCAAAACCCATTCGTGTATGGATTTGTGTCCTGTTCCTAATCTGAGGGTCGCGCGTTCGAATCGCGCCGGGATCACCAGTCGCGCGGCCGTGTCAGTTGAGGGACGCGGGTTCCAGCCAACGAACGGTCGACGCTTCGCCGCGACCTGGAATCGTCGGGAACGAGGCATCGCGGCGTTCGTATCGCCCCCGGACGGCGAGGAACGGTCCTCGCCAACTCAGGAGAGGTGCGATGGCCGACGAGAACGACCGGCAAAGCGAAGACCTGCAGCGCCGCTACACCATCCGGCAGGTGACGAACTACCAGGCCTCCTGGGCGGAGCGGCAGCGCGGCGCGCCGGGCCGGTTCACCCTGCAGCTGATCCTCGACAGCGGCGTCGCCGAATACATCCTGGAGGTCGACGCAAACGATCTCGAGCCGATGCTGCGCCTGCTCGGCACCAGCAAGCACACGACGTTCGATCTCGATCGCAAGGTGCTGATGTTCAGCAACCTCGGCGCCTGAGGGCGACGGAAACGAGTGAACGCCCGGCGGACGCCGCCGTCGCGCCTCGATGTCCGCCATCGGCCGACATCGTCCCCGCAGCGTCGATGTCGCCGCCTCCGGCTTGAACGCGAGCGAGGTTGCGGCGTATCGTGCGCCGGCTTGGGAGGGCGTTCGGGTTTGAGTCGCGGGGAAGGTCGCCGTCATCCGACGGACGCGTGGAGCGGATCGCAGCGCGGCGCCGTCTGGCACGGTCGGCGCTCCGGCGGCCTTTGCGCCGAGGCGTCGCGATGACCGGGGCCGCCGCTGGCTTGTCCGTTTCCTTCGACGGCGTCGTGAAGCGCTTCGGGCCGGTGGAGGTCCTGCACGGCGTGTCCTTCGCGCTCGATCGCGGCCGGGTCTACGGCCTCCTCGGCGAGAACGGCGCCGGCAAGTCGACCCTCATGAAGTGCCTGGCCGGCTACGAACGGCCGAGCGGCGGCCGGGTGCTAGTGGATGGCGAGCCGGTGGCGTTCGCCGGTCCGCGCGACGCGGAGCGGGCGGGCATCCTCCTGATCCACCAGGAGTTCAACCTCGCCGACGACCTGTCGATCGCCGGCAACGTGTTTCTCGGCCACGAGCGGCGCCGGGGGCTCTTCCTCGACGAGCGCTCCATGCGGGAGGAAACCCGAACGGCGCTGGAGGCCGTTGGGCTCGCGCGCGATCCGGGCACGCCGGTGCGGCGCCTGATCGTCGCCGAGAAGCAGCTCGTCGAGATCGCCCGGGCGCTGTCGCGCCGCGCCCGTCTGCTCGTGATGGACGAGCCGACCGCGACGCTGACGCCGTCCGAGGTGGAGCGGCTGTTCGCCCTCATCCGGCGCCTGCGCGCCGACGGCGTCACCGTGGTCTACATCTCGCACAAGCTCGACGAGGTGGAGCGCATCACCGACGAGGTGATCGTCATGCGCGACGGGCGCTTCGTCGGCCGCGCCCCGACGCCGAGCCTGACGCGCAACGCCATGGCGACGATGATGGTCGGCCGCGAGGTGTCCGACTTGTTCCCGGAAAAGGTGCCGGCGGACGCGGCCGCCGCGCCGGCGCTGGCGGTCGGGGACTTCACCGTGCCCGGCTGGGCGACCGGCGTTTCCTTCGCCGTGCGGCCGGGCGAGATCCTCGGCTTCGCCGGGCTGGTCGGCGCCGGGCGCACCGAGCTGTTCGAGGGCGTCATGGGGTTGCGGAAGGGCACGGGCGCCGTCGCCGTCGACAGCCTGCCGGTGCGCATCGGCTCGCCGCGCGACGCCAAGCGCCACGGGCTCACCTATCTCAGCGAGGACCGCAAGGGCAAAGGCCTGCACGTGGCGTTTCCCCTGCGCGAGAACCTGACGCTGATGGCGCTGGAGCGCTACGCGAGGCCCTGGCTCGACCGGCGCGCGGAAGGGGAGGCGCTCAACCGCGCCGTGGCCGAGTTCGGCATCCGGGCCGGCTCGCCGTCGGCCCGCGCGGCATCGCTGTCCGGCGGCAACCAGCAGAAGCTGGCGCTCGCCAAGGTCCTGCACCCGGGTCCGCGAGTGCTGATCCTCGACGAGCCGACCCGCGGCGTCGACGTCGGCGCCAAGCGGGAGATCTATTTCCTCATCCAGAAGCTCGCGCGGCAGGGACTGGCGGTGGTGGTGATCTCCTCGGAGCTGATCGAGCTGATCGGCCTCGCGCACCGCGTCGCCGTGATGCGCGCCGGAAGGCTCGTGGCCACGGTCGAGGAAGCCGAGATGACGGAGGAAACGATGATCGCCCACGCCACGGGAACGCGCGATGCGGCAGCCTGACGCCGCGAGCGCCGGCGCCGCCGCGGACGGG
>CAXUCL010000025.1:0-10384 GCA_964249395.1 uncultured Rhizobiaceae bacterium | reverse complement strand
GGCGGCGCGAGACCGGCACGCCGCTGGCCGAGCGCCTGGCGAGCATCGGTCCGATCGTCGGCCTCGTGCTCCTGTGCGTCGCCGGCGCCCTGCTGAACCCGGACTTCGCGACGACGGGCAACGCCCTGAACGTCCTGACGCGCACCGCCTTCATCGGCATCATCGCGGTGGGCATGTGCTTCGTGATCATCCTCGGCGGCATCGACCTGTCGGTCGGCTCGATGGCGGCGCTGATCGCCGGCTGCGTGATCATGTTCACCAACTGGGCCTCGACGGCCATCGGCTCGCCGTTCCTCGCCGTGGTGGCGGGGGCGGCGACGTCGGTCGCCCTCGGCGCCTCGTTCGGCCTCCTGCACGGCTTCCTGATCGCGCGGGGGCGGATCGAGCCGTTCATCGTGACGCTCGGCACGCTCGGCATCTTCCGCGCCTACCTGACCTACTTCGCCGACGGTGGCGCCCTGACGCTCGAGAACGAGCTCGCCGACATCTACGCGCCGGTCTACTACGGCAGCATCTGGGGGGTGCCGGTGCCGGTGATCGTGTTCCTCGCCGTCGCGGTCGTCGGCGCCGTGATCCTCAACAAGACCGCGTTCGGGCGGCAGGTGCAGGCGATCGGCTCCAACGAGACCGTGGCGCGCTACGCGGCGGTGCCCGTGGAGCGGGTGAAGATCCTGACCTACATGCTGCTCGGCGTCTGCGTCGGCGTCGCGACGCTGCTCTACGTGCCGCGGCTCGGGTCCGCCTCGCCGACCACCGGCCTCCTGTGGGAGCTGGAGGCCATCGCCTCGGTGATCGTCGGCGGCGCGGCGCTGCGGGGCGGGCAGGGGAGCATCGCCGGCACGGTGGTCGGCGCGGTGCTCCTGTCGGTGATCGGCAACATCCTCAACCTGACGAGCCTCATCAGCGTCTACCTCAACGCGGCGGTGCAGGGCTTCGTCATCATTACCGTCGCGTTCATCCAGAAGGGCCGCCGTTGAAGCGGCCCGAACATCAGGGAGGAAATCCAATGATCAAGCACACCAGGCGCGCGCTTCTCGCCGCAACCGCAGCCGTCGGCGTTCTCGCGGGCGGCCTTGGCGCCGCCGGGGCGGCCGAAGAGGTCCGGCTCGGCGTCTCCATTCCGGCCGCGACCCACAGCTTCATGGGCGGCATCAACTTCTGGGCGGCCCAGGCCAAGAAGGACCTGGAAGCGGCCAACCCGGACCTCAAGATCACCATCCGCACCGCGGCCAACGCCACGGAACAGGCGAACCAGCTGCAGGACCTTTCCTCCGTCAACCGCATCAACGCGCTGGTGGTGTTCCCCTTCGAGTCCGCGGCGCTGACCCGGCCGGTGGCCAACGTCAAGCGGGAAGGCGCCTACGTCACCGTGGTGGACCGCGGCCTCACCGACACCGCCGCGCAGGACGCCTACGTGGCCGGCGACAACACCGCCTTCGGCCGCATCCCGGCCGAGTACATCGCCAAGACGCTCGGCGGCAAAGGCAACGTCGTGGCGCTGCGCGGCATCCCGACGACGCTCGACAACGAGCGGATGGACGCCTTCAACGCGGTGCTGAAGAACCACCCGGACATCAAGTTGCTCGACGCCCAGTACGCGAACTGGAACCGCGACGACGCCTACCGCGTCACGCAGGACTTCCTGACGCGCTTCAAGGAGATCGACGCGTTCTGGGCGGCCGACGACGACATGGCCTTCGGCGCGATCCGGGCGATCGATCAGGCGAACCGCAAGGACATCAAGGTGATCTTCGGCGGCGCCGGCGCCAAGGACATGGTGAAGACCATCATCGACAAGACCGACCCGCGCATCCAGGCCGACGTCAGCTATTCGCCGAAATTCATCTACGACGCGATCAAGCTGACCGCGGAAGCCCGGCTGAAGGGCGAGGCGCTGCCGGCCACCACCATCATCCCCTCGACGCTGATCGACACGGCGAACGCCAAGGACTTCTACTACCCCGACTCGCCGTTCTGATCGGCCAGAGACACTCCGCCGGGACGCGGTCTCGCCGCGTTCCGGCCCGTCGCCTCAGGCGAACTCTTCCGTCACCGTCAGCTCGCGCAGGATGGCGTGGACCGTTCGGCCGTCGAGCCTGGCGGGATCGAAGCCGCTCGCCATCCCGACGCTGGCGAAGCGCGCCGCGTCGCCTTCCGAGCGCCCGACGAAGCCCATCGCCCAGTTCGGGAACGAGCGCGCCGCGACCGGCTCCAGCGCCAGGAGCGACACGTCGCCGTGCCGCTCGTCGCACTGGATGCGCTCGAACGTCGCCTCCACGGCGTCGCGCGGGCCTTCCAGCACCTGCGCGAAGACCCCGGCGTTGAACAGGAGGGCGCCGGTCACCTCCGTCGCCGCGTTGTTGCGCTGGCTGGCCGCGAGGATCGAATCGATCTCGGCGGCGAAGCCTGCGTCGTCGGCGGACACTTCGTTCCGGCTGTAGTAGACGAGTTGGTAGAGCTGGGTGGCGGGCGCGGACATCGCTGAAAGCCTTCAGGTGGAGAGAAAGGTCGCCACGCCTTCGGCGGGCATGGGGCGGCCGGTGAGGTAGCCCTGCACGTGCGTGCACTGCTCGTCGCGGATGCGGGCCAGCTGCTCGCCGGTCTCGACCCCTTCCGCGGTGATCGACATGCCGAGGCTGAGGCCGAGGCCCGCGATGGCCTTCAGGATCGCCTCGCTGTCGCCGCCGTTTCCGGCCGCCTGCACGAAGGAGCGGTCGATCTTGATCTTGCTGAACGGGAACTTCTGCAGGTAGCTGAGCGAGGAGTACCCGGTGCCGAAATCGTCCATGGAGATGTTCACGCCGAGGTCGCGCAGCGCGTGCAGCGTCTTCAGGACGTTCGCGGTGTTCTCGAGGAGCGCGCCTTCCGTGATCTCGACCTCCAGCCGGTGCGCCGGCAGGCGCGAATGGGCGAGCGCGGAGATCACCGTCTCGACCAGCGCGTCCGACTTGAACTGCACGGGCGAGATGTTGACCGCGACCGTGATCCCGTCCGGCCAGGTCATGGCCGTGGCGCAGGCCGTGCGCAGCACCCATTCGCCGATCTTGCCGATGACGCCGGTCTCTTCGGCCAGCGGGATGAAGTCGGCCGGCGACACGCGCCCGCGCACCGGGTGCTCCCAACGGAGCAGCGCCTCGAAGCCGATCACGGCGTTCGTCTTGAGGTCGACGAAGGGCTGGTAATGGAGGTCGAACTGCCGCAGCGCCAGGGCGCGCCGCAGGTCGATCTCCATCTCCCGGCGATCGCGCAGCGCCGCGTCCATGCCCGCCTCGAAGACGCGGAAGCGGCCGCGGCCGGCGCGCTTGGCCTCGTAGAGGGCGAGATCCCCGTTGCGCAGCACGTCGCGCGGCTCTTGGCCGGCTTCGGCCAGCGCCACGCCGACGCTCGCGCCGATGTTCACGGTGTGGCCGTCGAGCACGTAGGTCCGGCCGATCAGGTCGACGAGGCGCGCCGCCAAGCGCTCGGCGTCGCGCGCGTCCACCACACCCGCCTGCACCACCACGAACTCGTCGCCGCCGATGCGCGCGATGCAGTCGTCCTTGCGGCAGGCGGAGCGCATCCGGTCCGCGACCTTCTTGAGGAGCAGGTCGCCGATGCCGTGGCCCAGCGTGTCGTTGACGGTCTTGAAGCGGTCGAGGTCGACGCAGTGCACCGCGACCCGGCCGTTCTCCGGCGCTGCCGCCGCCAGCGCCGTCTCCAGCCGGGCGTTCAGGCCGCCACGCTTCTGCAAACCGGTGTGCTCGTCCTCCTCCGCCGCCGTCGCGACCGCGGCGTCCGCGTCCTCGGAAACGAGGCTCAGCGCTCGCCCGCCCGGCGTCGGCGGGCCGAACAGGGCGCGATAAGGAACGTGGGCTCGCGAAACGAGCACGGTCGCGCCGCCGCCGCCGGCCATCTGGTCGAACGGCTGGTCGGCACCGACGAACACGTCGGCGAACCGCAGCCCGACGATCCAGCCGCCGAGCCGCACCTGCGCCGCGGCGTTGGCGAAGATGATCTCGCCGTCGTGGTCGAAGGCGAGCACCGGGTGCGGCAGACCGTTCAGCACCGTGTCCGCCGACAACGGCTCGGCAACGGTCGGCAGCGGTCGGACGAGTGCGGACATCGAGACCTCGGTTGCTGTCTTCCGGGCACGGTGCCGCAACGCTGTTGCCGCCGCGTAAACATGCCCGGCGATCACACGGAAATGATCCAGCGGAACTCCGTGCATGGCTAAGCAACGCGCCGGGATCGGGTGGCGACGAGGATGGTCGTGCCGGACCGGCGGTCGACGAAGGAGCGATCCCGCAAGTCGTCGGCAACCGGGCTGGGTTCCGCCGTTACCGGGTTGTTCGTTCCCTTCCTCACCGCAAGCCCGCGAACCGCCCGTCGCGCAACAGGGAAACCTTGTCGAGGGTCGAGGCCATTCGGGGATGGTTGCGAACAACGAACCCGCGCGCTTTCGTCTTTCCCGCCGGCGCGGCGTCCTTCGGACTCCGACCCGCGCCCCGACACCGGGCTCGGCTGCGACGTCGTCCCCCAGCATGTCGTTGACGCTCGGGGTGGCGGCAACGCCGGGAACCCGCACGCAGCGCGCCACGACCGCGAAGTCGCCGCGCGTCCGGCGCGGCCGGGACGCGGCGGGTGCGCCGCGTCTCAAGCGGTGGCGGGAGCGTGGATGATGTCCGGCCGTAGACCCAGGGCGTCGGCGAGGGCGGTCAGCATGGCTTCCGCATCGTCGCCGGCACGATGCCGTTCTTCCACCCGTTCCATCCTGTCGACGATCGCTTCGCGGACTTCTCTGGGCAACCCCAGCAGCATCCGGTGCCAGTCGCCGAGGCGAAACGGGCACACTCGTTTCGCGGCGGCGAACAGCCTACCGTTCCAGTAGGCGTCATACGGGCCGCCGTCGCACCAGACGGTCGCGACGCCGTCGAGACGGGCGCACAGTTCCGCCGCGACGGCGTTCGCGTCCGGCGCGGTCGAAAGGTCGTCGCTCCGGATGCCGTGCGCCTTTTGCGAACGGCGGCTCCAATGGCCGTAAAGCCGCCATTCGCGCTCGGGCCGGATCAAGCTCGACCAGACAACGATGGGGTGGGCGACATCTAACCAGACGGCGATGCCGACCTCGATCGGGTAGCTGTCGTCTTCGAGCGAACTCGCCTCATAGTCGATCACGGCGAGCGGGCAGGGGACCGCTTCAATCGTCGGCGTCAAAGCCAAACCGCGATCGGTTTTGGCAAAAGGGCGCGATTTAAGCGGGCGAAGTCTTCAAGGTCCTTTTCAGCGATGGTCGTCACGTTCGCCGGACAGGTGTTGCCGTAATTGCCGCTCGCCGCGAACAGGAACACCGTCCCGACTTGCGCGTCGTTGCCGTAATCCGCCGCGTTCAGGAGGCGGACGCCCTGGTGCTTGACCTGCACGCCCGCCGTCGATCCGTCAGCCTTGATCAACGTACATTCATAACGCGGCGTGCTGCGGAAATGGCTGCTAAGGACGATCCGCCAGCCGTGCTCCTGCAAATACAGGAGCACGAGGTCTTCGAGCTCGTACGGACCCAGCGCTGAAATAAAACGAGATATGGACGGCTTTTGAGCTGGAGCGCCGGTTTTCGTCGCGAACAGCCAAGCGGTGTAACTGTCGACGAAGGAGTCGTTGATGCGCCGCAACGCCGGTCCAGGTGCGGCAAAGATCGACCTGACTTTCCCCGGGACTTCCGTGTCGACGAGTGCGCTGCCGTCCCCCTCCAGTATTCGAACGGGGGCGACATGGAACATGTCCTGCAACTCGTCTCGGTGGCCAACCCGGACATAGGTCGCGCCGGTGACACGTCCGAGAAGGTAGCGTCCCCGCTCGTCTCGCGCCCAGATGAAGTCATCGAGTTTCACTCGAGCGATCATATCCCAGACGGAGCTTACGCGCTTATTCCATGCTGCCTCATGACGCCGTAGGTAGTCTGCCGTTGGTTCCGCCTCGATCAATTCGAACTTATTGCCCCAGCCGACACCCAGCAGGTCGTTCGTCAGACAATGCCGGACCACCTTTCGAGGATCGAGACCTTCCGGCCGAAGATGCAAACGCCATACTGCCATGCTGCACCTATAGTTGAAAAACGGAACTAGAATTTAGAACCTTGTCCGTTCGCTGCAACCTTATTTTGCAGCGACTTCCGCAGCCCGCGGCTCGCCTCCAGCTGACTTGAAGCGCGACAGGTCGAGGTTCGCGGCGAGACCTAGCAACCGCGCCGGTTCGGAGACGAAGTTTCCCTCCATGTTGGTTTGGTCTACCCCCAACCAGAACAACCGCGACCCTGTCTCAATGATGTGATCGCGGTTCCTGAGGCGATCGAGCCAGCGCTCGGGAATGCCGACGTCATACAGCGCGCCGGCAATCTGACCGGTGACGGCGCCCACCGTATCGGCGCCGCAGATAGTTCTTCGCTGCGGATGCCGTGCGCCTTTTGCGAGCGGCGGCTCCAGTGGCCGTAAAGCCGCCATTCGCGCTCGGGCCGGATCAAGCTCGACCAGACGGCGATGGGCTGGCCCACCGCCCGCCAAACCGCGACGCCGACCTCGATCGGGTAGCTGTCGTCTTCGAGCGAACTCGCCTCGAAGTCGATCACGGCCAAGGGCCAGGGGAGGATGTCGACGACGCTCATTCGTCGTCGGCTTCGTTCCGGTGGCGGGTGTAGCCGCCGGCGAGCCCGCCGGACGCGTCGGGTCGGAACGGCGCGAAGCTCGCGAAAAGGGTGCCGCTGTCGCCGGACCTGTCGAGCGACGTTTCGAGCCTCGCCCAAGTCATGCTGTTCCTCGTCCCGTGGAAGGCGAGATGGTTCGCTGGCGCCAGCTTCTCGACCATCCAGACCCGCAGCGGCTCGAAGAGATGATCCTCCCACAGCGCCTCACGCGTCGGAAACACCTGCCGCGCGTCCTTCTCGCAGAGCGAGCAGACGTAGCCGCCCGCGACGCGCTCCGGGTCCACGTCGGGATCGAAGATCAAGTCCCAACAGTCCTCTTTCTCGAACGCGCCGATCGTGAGACCTTCGCGCCTGATCCAGCACTGCAACGCGTCGCCCCAGCCGGCGAAGCGGAATTCCAGCGAAGCGTCCGTGCGTTTCCCGCGGACGATCTGCACGGGAAGCGTCGCGGCGTGCCGCTCGTGCCAGGCGAGAAAGGCGCGTTGGTAGCGCGGACGTACGGTCATCGTGGAGTTCCAGTGGTTGCTGGGGCGCGGCGGCGTCAGTCGATCGCCCAGCCGGCGGCGACGAGCGCGTCGGCGTCGGGGAACGTGGTTTCCATGCCGGACCGACGCTCGACGATCCGCAACCGGCCGGCGACGAAATCGTCGAGCGCGATCGCGCCGTAGCGGCGGCCGTCGATGTGCTTGAACGCCACGCCGTCGCCGAGCGGCAGGATGTCCAGGGTGTCGATCATGCGCCTCGTCGCCGCGCGGAGTTCGTCGGACCAGCGGTCTTCGAACGTCGCCGCTCGATCGGCTGCGTTCCCTTTCATGGATATTCCTCCGTTTGTATGCTGATGGCTGCAGGCCCCGAGACTGCCATCCGCCGCGGTGCCGGGCTTGGCGGCGACTTCGGCCACCGGTATGCGGGCAGGGCCGCGTGCGTCCGCGACGCTAGACAACCAAAGGGTGTCGCACGATAGCGTGGATGTCGCCGTGTGCGTGTGCTAGGCGCGAACGGATCGACGGCATCGTCCCGACAGGCTTCGGAGGCGGCGAACTCGAGGGTTGGGCGGATGAACATCGTGGCGCTGACGGGCGCGGGGGTTTCGGCCGAAAGCGGGCTCGGCACGTTCCGCGACAAGGCGGGCGCCGGCCTGCGGGCGCGCTTCGACCCGATGACGCTCGCCACGCCGAAGGCGTTCGCCCGGCAGCCCGACGAGGTGCACGCCTTCTACAACATGCGCCGGCGCACCCTGATCGCGGCCACGCCGAACGCCGCGCACGCCGCGCTCGCGCGGCTGGAGGCGGAGCTGGCAAAGCGCGGCGGCCGGCTCGCGCTCGTCACGCAGAACATCGACGACCTCCACGAGCGCGCGGGCTCGCAGGACGTGATCCACATGCACGGCGAACTTCTCAAGGCGCGCTGCACGCGGTGCCGGGCGGTGGAGCCGTGGGTCGCCGACATCGAGACGACGACCGCCTGCCCGCGGTGCGGGCGCACCGGCGCGCTGCGCCCCCACGTCGTCTGGTTCGGCGAAACGCCGTTCGGCATGAACGACATCGGCTTCGCGCTGCGCAACGCCGACCTGTTCGTCGCGATCGGCACCTCCGGCGCCGTGTATCCGGCGGCCGGGCTGGTGACAAACGCCAGGACCATCGGCGTCGCGACCTGCGAGATCAACCTGGAGCCGTCCGACAACGCGGCGCTGTTCGACGAGAAACATTACGGGCCGGCCGCTGAGACCGTTCCCGCCTGGGTCGCGCGCGTCCTCGCCGCTGCCTGACGCCGCGTCGGCTCGCGCGGGTGGACGGTCTCGACCGACGCGCTTCGTCGTCGCCGGTGGCTCGTCGCGCCGGCCGCGGCTCACGGCTCGATTCCGGCCGGGCGGAAGCCTGACGGGTCGAGGTCCGCCGCGAGGCCGCGCAGGCGTACGGGGTCGCGCTTCGGATCGTCCGCCAACCGCGTGGCGTTGTCGGCCGGCTGTGCCGCGTCCAGCGTCACCAGGCGCCCCGCCATCCCGATCAGTTCGTCGCGCCAGGCGAGAAGGGACAGCCAGCGCATCGGGATGCTCGCCAAACCGTACAGCGCGCCGGCGATCTGGCCGGCGACGGCGCCCACCGTGTCGGCGTCGTCGCCGAGGTTCACTGCGAGAACCAGGGCCTCCTCAAAGCTCCGGGTCCGGCCGACCGCCCAGAGCGCCGCTTCCAGCGTGTGGACGACGTAGCCGGAGGAGCGGATCTCGTCGCGCGTCTTCGCCCGCCAATCGCCGCGCGCGATCGCCTCGATCGTCGGGACGCCGCGAAAGTCCGGCAACAGAAGGCCGTCGATCGTCGGCGGCGCGTCGCCTGGCTCGCGCCGAACGAGACGTGAGAGGATGTCGGCGAGAAGCCGCGCCGCGTCGACCGCTTCCGCCGCGGCGTGCGTCGTCAGCGACTGCACCACGGCGAAAGCCTGCGCGGTACCCGGTCCCGCGAGCACCGCAGGCGCGACGCGCATGATGCCGCCGTTGCCGGCCGCTCGGGGATCGACTGAACCGGCGAAGGGGTTGCCGGTCGCCTCGAAGCGCGCCAGCGCCTCGCGCGTCGTCGCGCCGATGTCGAAGCAGGCGCCGGTCGGCGAATACGCGCCCTCGCGCCACCAGCGGCGAAAGCGATCCATCACGTCGGTCGGATCGAGCCCACGGCAGCTGACGATGCTGTCGGCGAGCGCCAGCGCCATCGCGGTGTCGTCGGTCCAAACGCCGGGCGCGAGATCGAACGGGCCGCCGCCGGTCATCTCCGTGTGATGCGCAAGGCTGTCGCGCGGAGAGAACTCCAGCGTCGTGCCGAGGGCGTCCCCGACCGCGAGGCCGAGAAACGCCCCGGCGGCGAAGCCCGGAACGAGATGACCGCCGGCGCGGGGCGGGCGTTCGCTGGCGTGCCGGAGGCTGGAATACACCGTCCGTGGCGGCATGGGGCAGCGGCTCCTGTGGTTGGGAGAAGGGGAAGGGGAAGGCGTCGGCGAAGGCGGAGGAACGGGTCTTGGGACTCAGAACCCGATCCGCGCCCCGCCGCCGGGCTTGGCCGCGACCTCGGCCTCCAGCATCCAGGCGAGGCCGGGCGCGTCGCTGACGCCGAGCACCTTGGCGCGGCGGGCGACCACGGCGAAGTCGCCGGGCGTCAGCGGCGACAACTGCGCCACCAGCGCCGGGGCCGCCAGCCCGAAGGCGCGGCGGAAGGCGTCCGCCGCTTGGGCTCCCGTCATCGCCTCGAAGCGGACCTTGAACAGGAAGCGGCGCTGCGTCGCCGGGTCGAGGCGGGCGGCCAGGTTCGTGGTCGCGGCGAACGGCAGCGGGTGCGATTCCATCCAGGTCAGCATCTCGTTGACCTGGGCGATCTCCCAGTTGCGCTGCGCGCCGGCCCGGTCGGCCAGCAGCGAGTCGGCCTCGTCGAGAATCAGAAAGCGCCGCCCGTCGGCGGCCTCCCGGAAGGCGTCGGCGATGCGCTGCTCGCTTTCGCCGACATACTTGCCGAGGAGGTCGGACGCGCGCTTCTGCAGCACCTCCAGCCCGAGCCGCGCGGCCAGATGCCGGGCGAAGGCGCTCTTGCCGGTGCCGGGCAGGCCGGAGAACAGGAACGACAAGGCGCCGGGGCCGGCGGCGGTCACCCGGGCCTCGATCGCGGCGAGGTCCTGGTCGGCGTTGGACAGCGACGCGTCGAACGTGATCGGCCCGGGCAGCGCCTCGGC
>CAXUCL010000024.1:751-25045 GCA_964249395.1 uncultured Rhizobiaceae bacterium | reverse complement strand
GCCTCAGAACGATCGTCTTCAGGGTGGCGCAGCCGTAGAGCGCCTCGAACCCCTTCTCCCGGCCGTGGCCCGACCGCTTGACGCCGCCGAACGGAAGCTCGACGCCGCCGCCCGCGCCGTAGTTGTTGACGAACACTTGGCCGGACCGGACCTTATGCGCGAGCCGCAGCGCCCGGCCCGCGTCGCCGGTCCAGACGCCGGCGCAAAGGCCGTAGGGGGTCCCGTTCGCCACGCGGACGGCATCGTCCTCGTCCTTGATCCTGACGGCGACGAGAACGGGCCCGAAGATTTCCTCCTGGGCGAGGACGTGGTCGGGTGGCACGTCCCCGATGAGGGTGGGCCGGACGTAGTAGCCGCCCGGCGGAAGGTTGGTGCCGAGCGCGCCTTGCGCCAGGACGGGCAGGCCGTCCCGCTCCGCGATCTGCAGGTAGTCCTCGATCTTCTCCTTCTGAGCAGCGTTCACCACGGGGCCAAGATCAAGGTCCTGCTCGGGCGCGCCCACCTTCAGGGCACGGAACCGGTGCGCGAGATCGGCCGTGAAATCGTCGTAGATGCCCTCCTCAATGAGCACGCGCGAGCCCGCCGTGCAGGTCTGACCCGCGTTCTGCGTGATCGCTCTAACGACTGTCGTCGCGGCTTCGCCGAGATCGGCGTCGGAGAAGACGATCTGCGGCGACTTGCCTCCGAGCTCGAGGGTGACCGGCACCGCGTTCTTCGCCGCGGCCGCCTGGATCAGCGTGCCGACCTCGTTCGAGCCGGTGAAGCTGATGTGGCCGATCCCGGGATGGGCGCTCAACGCCGCCCCGACGTCCTTGCCGCGCCCGGTGACGACGTTGAAGGTGCCGGGAGGGAAGCCAGCTTCCTCGGCGAGCCGCGCAAGCTCCAGCGCCGAAAGCGAAGTGTCTTCGGCCGGTTTCAGGACGATCGCGTTGCCCATCGCGAGCGAAGGCGCGACGGAGCGGCCGGTCATCTGCAACGGGTAGTTCCAAGGCACGATGTGCCCGGTGACGCCGTGCGGCTCCCACACGGTCAGGACGGTGAAGCCCGGCTGGAACGGGATCGTCTCGCCGTGCACCTTGTCGGCGGCCGTGCCGTAGTACTCGAAGTAGCGGGCGCAGACCTCGACGTCGTTGCGGGCAAGCGTCAGCGGCTTCCCGACGTCCCTGCTCTCGACGCGCGCGATCCTCTCGGCGTCCCTGCGGACGAGGTCGGCGAACCGGCACAGCAGGCGGCCGCGCTCGGTGGCGCTGAGCCGGCCCCAGGGGCCGTCGAGGGCGGCTTGAGCCGCGCGGACCGCATCGTCGACGTCGTCCGCTGTGCCGAGCGAGATGCGCGCGAAGACGGCGCCGTCCGCGGGATCGAGGACGGCGACGCTCTCGGGCGCGGTCCGCCACTGACCGCCAATGAACTGCTGGTGAATTTCCATCAAAGGATTCGCCCGTGTGCTTTCAGAAGGATGAAGGCTCTCGAGACACGCCGCCGGCGGAGCTTGCAGCGCGTGTTCGTGGAACTTTCCCGTCCGCGCCGCTGCAGATGTCCGTCCGTTGCGTTCCGCGGCGTCGATCGTCTCCTGTAAATTTTTGCGCTCATGCCGCGATCATCTTGGCGGCCCGCCATCCGATCGGGACTGCGGGCGCGTTTGTGTTGCAGGTCGTAATGGTGGGCATAGCGGAGGCGTCCGCGACCCAGAGCCCATCGACGTGGTGGATGCGAAGCTGCGGATCGACGACCGACTCGGCGTCCGTCCCCAGGCCCGGCTGCCGCGGCGCCAGCCGAACCAGCGCCGATCGCGACATGATCCGGTGCCTTCGATACGGGCGAGCGCGAGGTCGACTGCGCCCAAGCCTGACAACCCGCGAAGCCCAGCGTGTTCGTGATGGCATAGCCTGCGCCGGCGGCCAGCAATCCGCGCCGATCGAGGCGTCCCGTATTTGGATCGACGAGAGTTTTGCCGAGAGCCTCGCAGTTGATGTCGGGTGCCACAGTCTGTTCCTCCCAGAACCTTCGAACGAAGCGGGTCCGACATCCGCCTTCTCGTGGTCCGCGTCCCGAACGGGAGCGGCGCTGCACCGTCAGATCTGCATCTTCACGGGCGGGGACCGCGCGTAGACGGCCACCATCGGCACGATGAGCAGACCGAAGACCGCCTGCTGCCCGGCGTAGCCGAGCCCGAGCCCCACCAGGAGCGAGGTCAGGACCTGCAGCACGAGCACGCCGACGACGGTCTGGCCGTAGCCGCCCGACCCGCCGAGCAGCGAGGTGCCGCCGAGCACGACCGCCGCGACGGTCGTGAAGAGGTACGGATCGCCGACGCCGGCGAAGCCGCCTCCGGAAAAGCCGAGGAGCAGCATTCCCGTCACGGCGGCCGTCGTTCCCGAGAGCGCGTGAGCGAGAACCCAATAGCGGAACGCCGAGATCGACAGGCGTGCCGCCGCGACGCGGTTGCCACCGACGGCGTAGAACTCGCGTCCGGCGCGCGTCCGGCGCATGAGGAACACGACCATCGCCGCGACCAGCAGCCAGATCAGCACGACCGGCGGCAGCGGCAGGCCGAACGTCGTGCCGTTCGCGGCTGAAATTCCCGCAAGAGCGGCCGGCACCGCAGCGACGACGTTGCCGCCGTAGGCGTTGCCGACGCTCGTTGCGATCTGCATCAAACCGACCGCGGTGAAACCGACTCCGAGC
Source organism: uncultured Rhizobiaceae bacterium (assembly GCA_964249395.1). Classification (GTDB taxonomy): domain Bacteria; phylum Pseudomonadota; class Alphaproteobacteria; order Rhizobiales; family Rhizobiaceae; genus Plantimonas. The sequence goes on along the minus strand of CAXUCL010000024.1, from coordinate 22,360 downwards.
GTCACGATCAGGGCTTGGTTCCGGAGCCGGTGGCTCAGCACGGCGTTGAGAAGACCGATGCCGGTTCCCATGACAGCGATCAGCAGAATGGCGAGCGCCGCCGGCAGGCCCGCTCCGAAAAGTGCGGCGAGGCCGATGTTGGCTGCCCCGATTATGAAGGGAATTGACAAGTCGAGACCACCAACCAGTGCGACGAGCGTCTGGCCGAGGGCCGCGAGGCCGAGGAAGGAAGCGAGCAGCAGGATCGAGCGGACGTTCGCTGCGGACAGGAAGCCGGGGACCAGCATTTCCCCCGCGACGCAGAGACATGCGAGCAGGACGATCCCGAGCACGAGGCCACGGCGGTCGGGGTCGAGAAGTCTCGCCAGCGCCGAGGCGGTCGATGACGATCGGACGCCGCTCAACGTGCAACCCTCCGCGAGCGGCCTCGACCGAGGTTCAGGAGCGTCGATTGGAGCGTCAGCACGAGGATCACGCCGTAGGACGCCTGCGTGATGAAACCGGACATCGACCCGAAGCTAAAGGTCGACAGGACGTTGGAAATCAGGAACATGGCGACGGCGCCGAGCGCGCTTCCGAGCGCGCTCCCGCGGCCGCCCGACAGCGCCGTGCCGCCGAGCACGAGAGCCGTGATCGCCTGCAGCGTCAATCGGTTGCCCTGGGTCGGATCACCCGAGCCGATGACGCCCGTCAGGCAGATGGCAGCGAGCGCGGCGAAGACGCCAGCCACGAGATGCGCGCAAATCCGGACGGCATCGACGTCGAGTCCGCAGGTGTAGGCCGTCCTCTCGTCGGCGCCCACGAGCCGCACGTGACCGATCAACGCCGAGCGTTGGAACACGAACCACAAGAGGCCCGCGACGGCGAGGATGGCGAGCACCGGCGAGAAGAGACTAGTGCCGTATCCCCAATCGCCGAGCCATTCCGGTGCGCTGCCCGACGGGCGCGGCAGGACGACGAGGTTCAATCCGGCAAGGATCATGTAGCCGGCGAGCATGACGATGATCGGGCTGATCCGGACCTTGATGACGATCAGCGCCAGCAGAACCTGCCAGGCGCAAGCGACGGCGACCGCGTAGGCGAACACGGTGAGAGGCTGTCCCCAGCCGTTCGGGGCGAGCCACGCAACGATAGTGACGTTGATGAAGCCGACGAGCGGACCAATCGAGAGATCGACCCCGCCGCGCCCGACCATGGCGATCGGCGTGATCGCCATCGCGGCCAAGATCAGCGGCGCTGCCACGAGGATCGCCCCAGCCATTCCCTCGGGGGTGAAAAGGCGCGGGCTGCGCGCGGCCGACAGAAGCAGCAGCAGGACGACGAGCGTCCCAGGGATCACCAGATGGGCGAAGCGAACCGGACGACGCGCGGAAACCGCCGACATCAAGCCACCTCCAGCGCCGTGCGCACGGGCGGAGCGCCGGTCGCGTGTCCGAACATGGCGGAGAGCAGGGTGGCCTCGCCGATGCTGTCGGCGCCGAACGTCTCGAAGAGCGTCAACCGCACGAAGACCGCGGCGCGGCCGACGAAGCCGAAGAACTCCTCGATTTCGGACGAGAGATAGACGACCGCACCGCCGCGTTGAGCGAAGTCGGTCAGTTGCCGGTAGAGTTCCTGCTTGGTGCCGATGTCGACGCCGCGCGCCGGATCGTTCAGGACGATCACCCGCGGATCGCCGGCGAACGCTCGGGCGATCAGCACCTTCTGCTGATTGCCGCCCGACAACGCGCCGATGCGGTCGGACCGACGGGCCAGTTTGACTCCGAACCGTTCCACCTCGCGCTCGAAGGCTTCCGCGAGCGTCCGCGTGTCGATCAAGCCGCTTCGCGTTCGATGCTGCGGGTAAAGCGCCATGCCGAAGTTCTCGAAGATCGAGAGGGCGGGAAAGATGCCCTCCCGCTTGCGGTCGCCCGACACGTAGGCGATCCGCGCCGCACCAGCGTCGGCAACGGACGCGACGGGAGTGATCGTCTCGGACGAGTCGATCGTCTCGACGCGTCCATCGGCCGGAGCGTCGATGCCTACGAGCGAGCGCACGAATTCCGTCTGACCGGCGCCGTCGAGGCCGGTGACGCCCACGATTTCCCCAGCCTTCAAAGCAAAGTCGAAGGGCTTGGCGTTGGGCTCGAGACGAAGCCCGACGCAGCGCAGGACGGTCTTGCGTGGCGCAAGCGCGGCGCCTTGGACCCGTGCGAATCCCGCAGGGTCCGGAGCGGTCGCCGACATCAGGGACAGAAGGTTGTGCTCCGTGATCTCGCTCTTGTGTAAGCGACCGACGGTTGCCCCGTCGCGGAGAACGGTCGCGCGATCGGCGATCCGAACGAGCTCGGCGATGCGGTGCGTGACGATCAGGACGCAGGCGCCGCCGTCGCGCAACCGCCGGATTTCCGCGTGCAGCCGCTCGGTGCCGGCAAGATCCAGCGCAGCGGACGATTCGTCGAGAATCAAAACCTTCGGATTCCAGCGGATCGCGCGGCCGATCACGATCCACTGCTTGAGATTGAGCGGCAAGCTCGCGACCGGCGCATCGGGGTCGATCGTTTGGCCGCTGAGCCCCTCGAGGATGTCCCTGGTTTTCTCCCGCTTTGTTTGGACGGTCTCGCGCCTGCGCCAGAAGCCCTCGCTGCCGGCAAACATGTTTTCCGCGACTGAAAGCTCCTCGGCGAGCATCATCTCCTGGAAGATCATCACGACGCCCCGCGAGAGCGTGTGCTGCGGGCTGCGCGGCGTCTCGCCGAGCAATTCGACGGTTCCGGCATCGGGTGCGAAGACCCCGGACACGATCTTCGCCAGCGTGCTCTTGCCGCTGCCATTCTCGCCCACGATCGCGTGCACCTCGCCCATCGCGGCGTCGAGATGGGCGTCGACCAGCGCGCGGGTCTCGCCGAACGACTTCCGGACGCCTCGAACGCGTACTCCAATTGCCGCGGCGCTCGCCTCTGGAAAGGCGTCGTCGGTCCGTGAAACGTCCCGCGGCATCACTGTGCGGTCGGCTTCCAAGCCAGCGGAGCAGCAGGGCGAAGGAAGTAGCCGCCTGCCCAGTCGTCCGGGAACCATTTCCCCATTCCCGGCTCGACATATCCAGTGCTGTCGATCGAACAAGCGTCCGGCAGGCCAGCCACATATTCGGCCGCCGACACGCGGTAAATTGGCCGGATGATCGATTGTATCTTCGCTCCCTGGTTCTGCAGCGTGCGGATCAGCACGTCGAAACCCAGCTCCATTTCATCGCCGGGCGGCCACATATGGAAGGCGTGGCTGAGCCATTCGGGGTTCTGTTTCATGTAGCAGGCCGCACCGGCTTGGCCGGTTTGAGACATGGGCATGACCTTCCGGCCGGACTGCAGCACGGCTTTGAGCACGCCGGTTTCCTGCGCACCCTGGGTCACGATGCCGTCGATTTGGCTGGGGTTGGTGGCGAGGAACCTCTGTACCTCGGTCTGAGCGATCTGGTCCGTCCAATTGCCCGCGATCTGGCCGATCAGCTTGGCGTCCGGAAATTCGGCGAAGGCTTTGCGGGCGCCGTTGTCGAAGGACTCGGACGAGGCGGCGCCCGGAATGCCGGAGACCAGGAGGAAGTTACCCTTGCCGCCGACCTCCTCGATGAGCGCCTTAGCGACTTGATAGCCGCCGTCTGTGTAGTTCGCGGACGTGTTCAGGGAGTAAGGAGATGTCAGATAGCCCGACCAGTTCACGACCAGAACGCCCTTCCGGTGGGCGTAATCGACGGCCTTGTTGAGAGCGATCGGGTTCGAGCAGCAGATGATGATCGCGTCCACGCCTTGATCGACAAGCTGGCGGATCTGCTGGATCTGCGTCGCGTCGTTGAGGTCCGACTGCGTGACGATCACGTCGTCGACCAGCCCAGCCTCCTTGTATTTCGGCAGAAGCACGTTCATGAGGCGGTCCATTGCGGTCGCCCGGTACGTGTTGCCGGCGTAGGAACTAGCGTAACCGATGGTCCAAGGCGGACCCTTGCGCGGCTTGAAGTCTCGATAGGCGGACGGACCGACGGGCTGTTCCGCATCGAGGCCTTCGTAGGCCTTCGCGATCTCGGGCGGCAGTTCGTCGATGCCCTCCGCAGCAGCCGGAGCCGACCAGCCGAACGCCGCTGAGGCGGCCAACGCAAATTGCAGGATCCGGCGTGTCACGATTGTTCCTCCCCTGACGATCGAACGTCTTTCGCCAAGCCGCGCAGACGTTTCGACACATCGCAGATCACTCCCGTTGATCCGCGTTTTCGTTGTCCGAAGAGCGTAGAAGGCGGAAAAATTGAGGGCCAATAGCTTTTGCGACTAGCAGGGATTGGGAAACCGGATCGTTGCCGTCGCAGCCTCCGGAATGTCTCTACGCGAGTTCTTCAGTGAGCGTCGCGCGTCCGGAGAGCAGTCGTGTTCCTCGGCGGCTCAGCGCTGCCGCACGTTCGCGTCAGCGCGCGGCGGCGGCGTCGACCAGTTCACCGAGCCAGAGCTGGCGTTTCACCAGTTCCGTCACGACGGCGGTCACCGTTCGCTCGACGCACCTCGCGGCCCGGCTCTGTTGCCGTTGCGGATTGGTCACGAGGTACACTGTGCTTCGAACCGCGGGATAAGCGATCGGAACGGACACGAGCGTCCCGTTCGCGAGTTCGTCGGTTACCGCCACGTGCGGAAGGATGGTGAAGCCTGAACCGCGGGCGACCAGACGCTTGATCTGCAAAAGCGAATCGATCTCGAGCGGTATGTTCAATCCGGTCGCCTGCGTCTGCGCGAAGCGCTCGATGGTCTCGCGCAGGCCGTGGGATCTATTGGGCAGGATGAGATCGAGCGTGGCGCAGTCCGTGAACCGGACCGGCTCGGTCGCGATGCCGCCCTCTCCGATCGGGTGGGGCCAGTTGTCCCTTGCCGCGATCAGCGACAGCGCCTCGACCATCAGCGGATGGACGATCAGATGCCTTAGGTCGTTGACGTCGTAGAGGATGGCGATGTCGACGGAACCGTCGATCAGCCACGCCCGCACGTGACCGCTCATTGCTTCCATGACGCGCAGCGTCACGTTCGGGAACTCGTGGCGGATCGTTTCGGCGAGCGGAACCGCGAGGACGTTGCCGGCGACGCTCGGCAACCCGATGCTCACCGGACCGCTGACCTCTTCGGAAGCGTCTCGCATGTCCGCGATGGCGGCGTCGAGACGCTCGACGATATCCTCCGCGTGGGCGAACAGGCGCCGCCCGTGTTCGGTGAGGGTCATGCCGCGCGCCGATCGGACGAAGAGCGTCACGCCCAGCTCCTCCTCGATCCGCTGGATGTGCTGACTGAGCGAGGGCTGCGCCACGTGCAAGGTGTCGGCCGCCGCCGAAACCGAGCCGGAGCGCGCGATCGCCATGAAGTATCTCAGGTGACGGATGTCCATGGACGCGTCGTCGGTCAGCGAAACGGAACCAGCCGCGCCGTTCGTCCGGCGGTCAACGGCGGGCTTTTCCCGGTCGTCGACCTAGTTCCGAGGTTCGGCAACGGGCCCGATCATATCACCGGGAACGACCCATTTGTCGAAATCGGAGGGATCGACAAAGCCGAGGCGATGAGCGGCGTCGCGCAGGGTGAGGTTGTCCTTCAGCGCCAGCTTGCCGACCTGAACGGCCTTGTCGTAGCCGATGCGCGGGTTCAGCGCCGTCACCAGCATCAGCGAGTTCGCGAGGTTCTCGGCGATGCGGGCGCGGGCCGGCTCCAGCTTGTCCACCATGTTTGTCGCGAAGCTCGACGCCGCGTCGGCCAGAAGGAAAGCGGACTGTAGCGCGTTGTGAATGATCAGCGGCTTGAAGACGTTCAGTTCGAGGTAGCTCTGCGCCGCGCCGACCGTGACGGCGACGTGGTTGCCCATCACCTGCGCGCAGACCATCGTCAGCGCCTCGCTCTGCGTCGCGTTGTTCTTGCCGGGCATGATCGACGACGACAGACCGTCCGACGGGAGCGTCAGCTCGGACAGTCCCGAGCGGGGACCGGACCCGAGGAGCCGGACGTCGTTGCCGAGCTTGTTCAGCGAGACCGCGATCACGTTCATCGCGCCGGAGAATTCGACGAAGACGTCGTGCGCGCCCATGCCCTCGAACTTGTTCGGGCTCGGCGCGAACGGCAGGCCGGTCAACGCCGCGATCCGGTCGCAGAACACGCGGTCGAACGCCGCCGGCCGGTTCAGTCCGGTTCCGACCGCGGTGCCGCCCTGCGGCAGCTCGAGAAGGCGCGGCATGACGTCGTCGAGCCGCGCCAGTCCGAGCTCGACCTGCCGCGCCCAGGCGGCCGCTTCCTGGCCGAGGGTCACCGGCGTCGCGTCCATCATGTGGGTCCGGCCGACCTTCACTATACCGTCCCACTCGGCGGCCCGCCGCGCGAGGCTCGCGTGAAGAGCGCGCAGGGCTGGCGCCAGCCGCTCTCGCAGCGCCTGCGCTGCCGCGATGTGCATCATCGTCGGAAAGCTGTCGTTGCTGCTCTGGCTGCGGTTCACGTGATCGTTGGGATGGACCGGCGCGCGGCTGCCGCGGGGGCGACCGAGCGTCTCGTTGGCGCGGTTCGCGATCACCTCGTTCGCGTTCATGTTGGTCTGCGTTCCGCTGCCGGTCTGCCAGATCGTCAGCGGGAACTCGGCATCCAGTTCGCCGCCCGCGATCGCCGCCGCGGCAGCCGCGATAGGCCGGGCAAGATCCGGCGGCAACTCGCCGAGCGCCTCGTTGGCTTCCGCCGCCGCCTGCTTCTGCAGCCCGACCGCACGAATCAGCGCCGGCGAGAAACGCTCGACGCCGATCGCGAAGAGGTGGCGGGCGCGCTCCGTTTGCGGCCCCCAATAACGGTCGCTCTCGATCTCCACCGAGCCGAGGCTGTCGGTTTCTGTGCGGGTCATGCGGCGCTCCACGTGGCGGTTCCCGTCGCCCAGCTCACCGCGCGGGCGCGTCGAGCTGAAGGAACCGTGCCGGATTGCGGCGGGTCATCACGTCGATCTCGACGTCCGTGACGCCGCGCTGCTGCAGGTTCAAGATGAACAGCTTCAACCCGTCCGGCGGCGACGGGCTGAACGCCTGCCCCATGTCGGTGGCGAGGATCGTCTGCTCCGCCCCAACCTCGCGGATGAAGCGCACCGTGTCGTCGAAAGTCACCTGACGTTGGTTGCGGTAGAAGCCGGTGAGGAAGGTTGCCTGCGGCCCTTTGAACGGCCCGAGCGCAGTGTGCTCGATGAAGGCGCCGAGCCGGGCGGCCTCCTTCATCTGCTCCACGCTCATGGCCACCGGATCCTGCGCGGCGTGCGTCACGACGACGGGGATGTCGCGCTCGCGCGCGGCGCGCACGACGAGCAGCGCCTCCTCGGCGCCCAGGTGCGACGTCGCGACCGAGTAGCCGTGCCGCTTGATCGCGTCGAGCGTCGCCAGCACGTTCGGCAGCAGCCGGCCGTTCTCGGAGATCGCGGCGGCCGGTCGGTTCTGCCGCGTGCGCAGGATGCCCGCCGCCGAGTCGAACACCGGCATCCAGACGACCTTCATGGTCGGCAGCTTCATCGCCGCGACCGCCTCCACCGCGTCCGGGTTGGCGCCGCCGACGCTCCGGTCCAGCGACAGTCCGCCGAACACTTCGATGCCGGGCACCTGCCGGCGCGCCAGGTGCGCGCGCGTCGCGGTCTCGAACTTCAGCGATTTGACGACGACGGCTCGCATCCCCTTGTCGCGGGCGCGGCGGGCGAGGTCGACGATGTCCGCCGATCCGCCTTCGAGAAGGCCGTACTCCTCCTCCGTGTGGACGTGCGTGTCGATGGTCCCGGCAACCACCGGGTCCGGATACTGTTGAGCGAAGGCGGCGCGGGAGCCCACCAGAGCGAGTGCCATCACCATCGAAAGAACGCGCATGACGCCAAAATCCTCGTGTTGTCGGAAACAAGGGTCGCATCGCCGGCCGCGGCGGGCCGGGCGGGTCATGCGGTTGCGATCTCGCCGCGCTCGATGACGAAAGTCGCATCGACGAACGAGCGCAAGAGATTTGGACTCGACTCGGTGACGAGAACCGCGACGTCCGGAAGCGCCGAGCGCAGGCGACTCAAAACTTCGACGTAACGAAGCGCGAGAGCAGGCGCGAGACCCTGCAACGGCTCGTCCAAGAGCACGGCGCGGGTCCCGATCATCAGGGCCCGCCCCAGCGCCACCATCTTGCCCTGCCCGCCGGACAGGCCGGCTGCCCTGCGGTCCGCGAGATCGCGAAGTTCCGGCAGGAGCGCGAACACCGCGTCGAGACGGCGCTGGCGTTCCGCCTTGGGCAATCTGAGCACCTCGGCCGGCAGCAGCATGTTGTCGCGGACCGTGAAGCTTCCGAAGAGATTGCGCTCCTCGGGCGCGTAGCCGACGCCCAGCCCGGCCCTCCTGTGCGCCGCCAAGCGAGCGCAATCCGTCCCGTCGATCGAGATCCGGCCGCCGCCGAGCGGCAGGAGACCCATCAGGGCGCGGAGCGTGGTCGTCTTGCCGGCCCCGTTCCGACCGATCAAACCGACGCGACCGCCCGGAGGCACGGACATCGAAACGCCGCGCAGGACCCTGACGCCGGCGATGTCCGCGCAAACGCCTGCAAGCTGCAGCATGGGAAGCGTCTCCGATCCCAATTCCGATGACCTCGCGCTGCACCACGGGGTCGGCGAGGACTTCGGCGGGCGGACCCAGCATGGCAATCCGCCCTTGGCTCCAGACCGCGACGCGGTCGGCAAAACGGGACACGACGTCCATATCATGCTCGACAAAGACCGCGGTGACACCGGCCCCGCGCAGGGCGCGAACCAGCGTTTCGACGACCTCCATCTTGTCCGCCGCCGCGACGCCGCTCGTCGGTTCGTCCATCATCAGAAGGCGTGGACGCAAGGCCACCGCCATGGCGATGTCAGCAAGCTTGCGGGCGCCTTCGTTGAGCGCGTCGGCGCGTCGCCCGGCGATCGCGGACAGGTCGAACCGCACGAGGATCTCCTCGGCTTCCCTGCGCCAGGCCGACCGCAGCAACGGTGCAAGCGGCGACCAGAGGCCTTCTCGAGCTGCGACGGCCAGCGCGACGTTCTCGGCGACCGTGTGTTCCAGGAAAAGTTGCGGCAACTGAAAGGACCGCGCGATGCCGAGGTCGACGATGCGGCGCGGCTTCGTGCCGAGGATCGAAACCCCATTGAACATGATGGTACCGGCCTGCGGCTTCAGATAGCCGGTCGTCATGTTGATGAAGGTGGTCTTGCCGGCCCCGTTCGGCCCGATGATGGCGAGGAACTCGTTCGCGTGGACATCGAGGTCGATGCCGTCGGCAGCCTTCACGCCGCCGAAGGCGAGCCGCAGACCCCTGGCGGACAGAAGCACACTCATTGCGCGCCTTCCGCCGCGGCACGGCGGCGCCCGAAGACCGCGCGTCCCATGCCCCAAAGACCGCCCGGCGCGAACAGGATAACCAGCAGGAGCACCGTGCCGAGAACGAGCTGCCACGCTTCAGCAACGATCGCGGCGGCGTAGACGCGAGTGAGCTCGTAGGCGACCGCTCCCAGGAAGGGACCGAAGACGCTGCCCGTCCCGCCGAGGATGGCGATGAAAACGAGTTCACCCGAGGCGGTCCAGTAGGCGAGAGCCGGGGTCACGTGGCGCGTCGAGAGCGCGACGATGAAGCCGCCGCAGCCCGCCATCAGCGCCGAGAGAGTATAGGCCGCCAGAAGCACTCGCCGTCCCGGCACCCCCATGAATTCGAGGCGAGCCTCACGCGTTTTCAGCGCGATCAGCGCGCTGCCCATCGGTGAGGCAAGGTAGACGCGCACGAACGCTCCGAAGCTGACCGCGAGCACGAGCGCCATGACAAGCGTCGTCCAAGCCTGTTCGTCGGGCGACAGCGTCAGGCCGGCGAAGGTGGTAGCTGGAACGCGCAGGCCGTCGGCGCCGCGGGTGACCTCGTAGAACTTCTCCAGAACCGAATAGAAGACCATGCTGAGCGCGAGGTTCAGCATGCCGAAGAAGATCTCGCGGTAGCGCGACACGAAGAGGCCGACCAAAAGACCGAGGCTGGCGGAGGCCAGGGCGGCGAGCGGCAGAAGCAGCACGACCTCCGGAACGTGGGTCGCCCCGAAGGCGACCGCGTAGGCCGCGAACGACAGGAACAGCGCGTGGCCGAAGCTGACCTGCCCGGCGCGTAAGAGGAGCAGGATGCCGAGCGCGGCAATCCCCTTGGCGATGGCGATCGTTAGCACGAGGCGGAGCCAGGGCACGGCCCAGGCGAGAAACACGACGAGCGCGACTGCCAGAAGCGCGAGCGCGAGTTCGTTGCGGCGGTTCATATCCGGCGCGTCTCCGGAACACCGAAAAGACCCTGCGGTCGCACCAACAGGACCGCGACCATGATGACATACGGCACGACCACCTCGAATTCGGGAGCGAAGTAGATGGCGAGCGAGCGCCCGAGACCGATCATCAGCGCGGTCACTGCGGCGCCCTCGATCCGGCCCAGCCCCGCCGTCGCCACGACGGCGAAGGAAAGCACGATCGTCGACGCCCCAATCCCTGGAACGAGAGAGGTCGTCGGCGATGCAAGCGCGCCGCCGAGCGCGGCAAGCGCGGCGCCCGCTGTGAAGGTCAGGAGCGTCACGCGGGAGGCGTTGATGCCCATCGCGCGCGCCGCCTCGCGATCGACTGTGACGGCAATAATCATACGGCCGGGAAGCGTGCGGCGCAGGAACCACGCGAGACCGGCGAGCGTCAGCAGGGCGACGCCCGGCAACACGTAGAGCTGGTAGGTCGTGAACGGGATCACGTCCGCCCCGAACGGTATGTCGATCGTCCCCAGCACGTTCACCGGCGCGTCGGACACCACCGGCTGCACGCCCCAGACGATCTTCTGCAGATCCTCGAGAATCATGAACAGCGCGAAGGTGACGAGAAGCTGCAGAACCTCCTCCTGTCCCTGCATCCGCCGCAGCAGAAGCTCGATCGGCGGGCCGAGAAGCGCCCCGACGAGCACGGACGCGAGAAGCAAGGCCGGCAGCGAAGCCCAGGGCGGCATTCCAAGGGACAAGAAGAACAAGCCGAGCGAGGCAGCCGCGTAGCCGCCGATTGCGTAGAGACTGCCGTGCGCGACGTTCACAATGCGAAGCACGCCGAACACAAGGTTGAGTCCGACCGCGACCATAAACGCCGCCGCGGCGTAGGACACGCCGTCCAACGCCGCGAGACCGAGAAGCATCCCGTTGTAGGACAGCCAGTCCGCCATCGTGGTCAGCCTTTGAAGGCGACGGGCTGCGGCACTCGGGCGACCAGTTCGGGCTTCAGCGTCTTCAGCCAGTCGAAGCTCAGCTGTCCGACCGGGGTCGTCACCATCTCGCCGGGAAACACGGTCATGTCCGTCAGCACCGGGAACGGGTACTTGTCGGTGGTCGCGGTCGTACCGACGAGCATGTTGGCGAGGCCTTGGCCGTCCTCACGAATCTTGATCGGGCTTGTCAGCGACGGGAACTCAAGACCCTTGAACGCAGCCGCCAGTTCCGTCTCGTTCGGCCATTCGCCGCCCTTGGCAGCGAGTGCCTTCTCGTAAGCTGCCTTCGTCGCGAACACCGCTTGCGCCATGTGGAAGCAAGGATAGATCGGATAGATGCCGGTCCGCCGGCGGAAGTTTTCCGTGAACGCGGCGAGGCGCGCTGGATTCTCCGGCGAAGGGTGCAGGAACCAATGATCGCCGCGCGCTCCGATGATATGGCCGGCGGGCAAACGATTCCCGACCCGTTCCAGCGACGACTCGCCGAGCGGCATAACGAAGGTCGACCGTTCGAACAGCCGCCGTTCCGCCGCCTGCCGGATGAACGTGTCGAGATCGCCGCCCCAAGAGGCGTTGAGAACGACGTCCGGTCGGGCGACCAGGAGGCGCGTCACCTCGGTCGAGTAGTCCGTCGCGCCGAAGCGGGGAAACATTTCGGCGACGACTCGGACGCCGGGCTTCAGCACGTCGAGGGCCGTCTTGAACATCGCCCAGCTGTCGCGGCCCCAGACGTAGTCCTGGTTGACCACGGCGACGGTCTGGAAATCCGGCTTGAAGCGAAGCAGGTAGAGAAGGGGTGCAAGCACTTCGGGCGTGCTGTTGCCGATCGTGCGGAAGACGTAATCGTAGCGGTTCTCCTCGAAGATCCGCTGCGTGCTGCAGTCCCACAGCACCGTCGGCCGCTTCAGCTCCTCCGCGATCGGTGCGCAGGCGAGACAATCCGCCGACGAGACAGCCGCGAAAACGAGATCAACGTTCTCGCTTTGGACGAGGCGGCGGTACTCGGAAACGAAATGATCGACGCCTGGTCCCTCGTCGACGAAAATCGGCCGGATCTTCACCCCGCCGATGCCGCCGCCGGCGTTGATGTCCTCGATGAGGATTTCCGCCGCCTGCCGCGCCGGCACGCCGAAAACGCTGGCCGAACCGGAAAGATAGGTCGCAATGCCGATCCTGATTTCGGCGGGCTTGGCGCCCTGCGCGCCGGCGCGTCCACCGGACAGCATCACGGCTCCGCCGGCAAGCGACGCGAGAACCGTCCTGCGCGAAGGCGCCGACGCCTCGGATCGTCCATCTGTCATCGCATCCTCCCGTCACTCCGCCGTGTCGAAGCAGGCGACTCGCCACGAACGCAGCGCCTCCGCGCTTATCTCCGAAAAGAGAATTATTCTTCTATCGAAGAAGAAAGGTGTTGTGAAGAGGGGTAGGAAGTGCGCTTCTGTGCAGCGCCGTCGAAAGTCGGCTAGAAGCGAACTCGTCTTACGACGGGTTCGAGAAACAACAGAGATGGAATCGACCGCAACGCGGCCCGTAAGCCGACCGGACAAACTCAGCCGCGAGTTCGGCGACCGCGTCAGGATCATGCGCGAGCGGGCGGACATGACGCTCGAGCAGCTTTCGAAACGCTCCGGCGTCAGCCGAGCCATGCTGTCGAAGGTCGAGCGGGGCGAGAAGAGCCCGACGATCGGAGTTGCAACGCGGATCGCGCAAGCCGTTGGCGGGTCGCTGTCCGTTCTGATCGGCGGTGAGTCGCAACGCCGAGCGGTAGTGATGGTGCCCGCGGATCAGCGTCACGTCTTCCGGGACCAAGAAACCGGCTTCGAACGTCATCTTCTGTCACCCGCCATCGCCGGAAACGCGGTCGAAGTCTTGTACCATCGCCTTCCGGCCGGCGTGTCCACCGGCAAGCTGCCCGCATACCCTTCCGGAACCGAGAAGCATGTTGTGGTCGCGGAAGGGCAACTTACGGTCGCGATCCAGGACGGCAGTCAAACCTTGAGGACGGGCGATGCGCTGTTTTTCGAGGCTGATGTCGAGCACTCCTTCGACAACCGGACGGACGACACGTGCGGCTACTATCTCGTGATCGCTCGCAAGACGTAGTCGCAAGTCCGAAGGTCGCGGCAGGCGACGTGCGTTCAACGCCTTGCGAATTTTCCGCGAACGAGTATTCTTCTATGGGAGAATTATTCTTCCATCTTCGCGTCGCCGGGCCTTCGGCTGTGCGTTGACCATGGCTGTCCGACCCGAGGAAGATTGATCCATGACTGTGGAGTTTCCGCTTCTGATCGACGGCGAACCGCGAGCGGGAACCGGCGCGGGCGAGGCGGTGCTGAACCCGGCGACTGGCGAAGCACTCGGGCGCGTCGCCCACGCGTCCTCTGCCGATCTCGACGCCGCGCTCGGCGCGGCGGCGCGCGGGATGGCTGAGTGGCAGGCCATCTCACCGTGGGAGCGCGGCGCGATCCTCAAGCGGGCCGCCGACGGCCTGCGCGCCGACGTCGAGGCGATTGCCCGCACGATGACGCTGGAACAAGGCAAGCCCCTTCCCGAGGCGCGGGCCGAGGTTCTCCGCTCGGCGGACTTCCTCGAATGGGGCGGCGAACAAGCGCGACGGGTCGCGGGGCGCATAATGGCGGGCCGCGAGATCGGCAACCGCATCGAGATTGAGACCCACCCGATTGGCGTGGTCGCAGCCTTCACGCCTTGGAATTTCCCGATGGCGCTGGCCGCCAAGAAGTTCGCCGGTGCGCTGGGGGCCGGCTGCGCCATCATTTGCAAGCCGTCAGAGGAAACGCCGGGTTCGGGTCTTGCCCTCGCACGCGCGCTCCTCGACGCCGGCATACCAAAGGCCGCGATCGCGATCGTGTTCGGCGTCCCCGCCGAGATATCCCGTCATCTCATCACCTCGCCGACCGTCGCGAAGATCACCTTCACCGGTTCGATCCCGATCGGGAAGGTCCTCGCCGCCGAAGCGGGGCGGTTCATGAAGCCGATCACCATGGAACTCGGCGGTCACGCACCGGTGATCGTGTGCGGCGACGTTGACCCGGAGAAGGCGGCCGACCTCCTTGCGCGAGCCAAGTTCGCCAATGCCGGCCAGATCTGCTTGTCGCCGACCCGGTTCTTCGTCGAGGAAAACGTCAGCCGTGCCTTCGTCACCCGTTTCGTCGAGCACGCGCAGGCTTGGCGGGTCGGCGACGGTCTGGCTGCTGACACGCAGATGGGCCCGCTCGCGAGCGAACGACGGGTTGAGGCGGTGTCGAAGCTCGTTGAGGACGCCCGGCATCGCGGCGCGACGGTTGCGGCCGGCGGCCACCGTCTCGGCAACCGCGGCTCGTTCTACGCTCCGACTGTCCTGACAGATGTTTCGGACGAGGCCGAAATTCTTCGCAACGAACCGTTCGGTCCGGTCGCTCCCATCTTGCCGTTCCGCGACGAGGAGGCGGCGCTGAAAGCGGCCAACGACCTCGAATACGGCTTGTCCGCGTACGTGTTCACGAGCGATTCGGCGCGGGGCAGGCGGTTAAAGGACGCGCTCCGGTTCGGAACCGTCGGCGTGAACGACGTGCCGAGCCACGCCGCCGAAGTGCCGCTCGGCGGGTGGAAGGAAAGCGGCTACGGCACGGAGGGCGGAATTGAGATACTCGCCCCCTATCAGAAGACGAAATTCGTCAGCGCCCGGGCTTGAGGTCGCGCGACCGTGGCGAGCACCGTCATCGATTCGAGCCTGTTTCGCAACATGTTCGGCACGGCGGAAATGCGCGCCGTGTTTTCTGACGAGGCCCTTGTCGGCCGCTACCTGGAAGCGGAAGCGGCGCTCGCGCGGGCCGAGGCCCGGACCGGCATCGTGCCGGCCGAGGCCGCCGCCGCGATCGACGCTGCCAGCCGCACCATGTCCATCGACTGGGAAGCGCTCCGTCGGGAAACCGAGATCGTCGGTTACCCCATCCTGCCGCTCGTCCGCCAACTCGCCACTGCGGCAGGCGAGGCCGGACGGTACGTGCATTGGGGGGCCACCACGCAGGACATCATGGACACCGCGACCGTGCTCCAGACGCGCGCGGCGCTCGATCTCGTTGGGCGAGAACTCGACGCGCTCGCCGCGGTGCTCGCCGATCTGGCGCACCGCCACCGCGACACGGCGATGGCCGGGCGCACGCACCTGCAGCAGGCCCTGCCGATCTCCTTCGGCTACAAGGCGGCGGTCTGGCTCGCGGCGGTGGAGCGCCATCGCGAACGCGTCGCGCAGGTCCGCCCCCGCACGCTCGTCGGGCAGCTTTCCGGAGCTGTCGGTTCGCTCGCGTCCCTCGGCGAGGCGGGGCTGGATGTGCAGCGGCTGTTCTGCGAGGAACTCGACCTCGCTCAGCCCGCGATCGCCTGGCACGTCGCGCGCGACGGGCTCGCCGAAGCGGTCGCGCTGCTTGGCTTGATCACCGGCACGCTCGGGAAGATCGCCACGGACGTCATGCTCATGTCGGCGACCGAGTTCGGCGAAGTGTCGGAACCGTTCGTTATCGGCCGCGGCGCTTCCTCCAGGATGCCGCAGAAGCGCAACCCGATCTCGTCGGAACTCATCCTCGCCGCCTCCAAGGCCGTGCGCCAGCATGTCGCCGCGATGATGGACGCCATGGTGCAGGACTTCGAGCGGGCGACCGGTCCTTGGCATCTTGAATGGCTGTCACTGCCGGAAAGCTTCATTCTCGCCGCCGGTGCGCTCGCCAACACGCGCTTCATGCTGTCGGGCCTCATCGTTCACGAAACCCGAATGCAGACGAACCTCAACCTCACGCAAGGTCTCGTCGTAGCCGAAGCAGTGATGATGGCCGCCGCGCCCGCGCTCGGCCGGCAGCGCGCCCATGATCTCGTCTACGACGCGTGCTTGCACGCCACCAACGGAGGGAGCGCTCTTGCGGACGTGTTGCTTGGCACCCCGGAGATCGTACAGGCGTTGGGCGGCGCCGAGGCGATCCGATCACAATGCGATCCTACCAAGTATCTCGGTTTGTGTAGGCCTATAATTAACCGTGTTCTTGCCGGAGTTGTGTTAAGCAATGAAGTCAGCGAATTTTGATCTAACAATAGACCGCGCATCAATAGATGTTCTCAGTTCTGATTTGCAAGCCGTTTCGTGCTCTTCGCAATCACATACCGATGTCCTCAAGGTCAAAATTCTAGGTTTTTCTTCGAGGTCGATCCGGGATGACCCTTACTAGGATGTGCATCGCCTGAAACGCGCGCCTCCTATCAGCAATAGGATTATCGTCATTCAAATCGGAGTCTACTGGAATGCGACCCGAAGTGCTGCGCGTGCTTGAATTTGCACAAGGTGCCGACAGCATTACGCGCCTGGAAGCTTTGACCGGAGCGATCGCGAAGGTTCTCCGACCCTTCGGAGCAACGTCCGTATCGGCCAACATCATTGTAACGCCGGGACGGGTTGTTCAGCCAGGGATTCTGATCGGGCGAGCATGGCAGGACTGGTCCCACCGGTATACGCAGCGCGGCTATTATCGGTTCGATCCCGCCGTGAGAATGCTTCGCGAGCAGACCCGGCCGTTCACGTGGACGCAGGCCCGCCGCCGCTATCCTTCCGCCGAAGGCGAGATCGTCATGAACGCGTGCTGCGACTACACCGGCTGCGCTGAGGGGTTCGTCGTGCCCGTGCGCGAAAGCGACGGAGCCCTGCTGTCCGCCGCCTTTGGTGGGCCAGCCTTGGATCTCGAGCGCGATGCGCGACAAGCGTTCCACCTCGCCGGCTACTACTACGCGACACGCGGGCGGGAGATCCTGAACAGGATCGAGCTCGATCCGGTGTGTCCGTTGACGCCCCGGCAGCTCGAGTGCCTGCGCTGGGTTCACGCCGGCAAGACGGATGCCGAAACAGGAGCCTTGCTGGGACTGTCCAGCAGCACCGTTCACAACCACGTCGAGGCGGCGAAGCGGGTGCTCAACGTCTCCAAGCGCGGTCAGGCCGCGTTCGAAGCGTGGCGCAAGGGCTGGCTCGCTTAGTCTCTTCGGATCATTTCTGCGTCGCCGCCACAATTGTTTAATGCCTCCGGAACAGGAGGCCGCGATGATCCATCTCATCAACAGCAACAATCGTCATCTCTACGAGCGGGAGCTTGAAGAGCTTCACTGGGAACGCCATCGGCAGTTCGTTCTGGAGCGAGGCTGGTCCCTGCGATCGGTCGACGGCGGTGAGTACGACGACTACGACGACGAGCACGCCCTGTACCTGATCGGGCTGTCCGTTGAGGGCGAGATCGAGGTGGGATGCCGTATTCGGACGACCGCCCTTGGGGGCGTATTGCCCGACGTCTTTCCCCACCTGATCGCCGACAGCGAGCCGACCGTCAGGGAGATCGGAGTGTACGAATGCACCCGATACTTCGCGACGAGCGGCGCCCGCGGCAGACGCGGGTTCGAAGCTCGCTCCAAGCTGCACCTCGCCATGCTCGAACTCGTGCGCGACTTGGGCGGGCATCGCCTGCTCGGGTTCGTTGATCTCGCCTTCCTCACGCACCTTCGTCGTTTCAGCGGCTTGAGGATCCGCCCGGTCGGGCTGCCCGCCGCCTACGAAGCGGGCGTCACGGTCGCGTTCGAGATCGGGGTCGAGGACGACGACCTTTGGACGGCGCGAAACCTGCTGCAGATCCCGACGCGGCAGCTGTTCGTCGCGCCGGCTTGGCTGCCGGCAGGGACCGACGTCCTGTCGCTGGCGCAGGCCGTCACGGTGCTGCTGAACGCGCCTGAAGAGGAAAGGGAAGCGCTGGTGAGCACCGTTCGCCGAACCGTACCGTCCGTGGTGTTTCAGCCCGACGTCAATCAGCTGACAGCCGAACTCGCGGCGAGGGCGACCGAAGCGGCCTGAGCCGTCGAAGGGCGCGGCGCCGTCGTTCTGCCGCGAATGCGCAGATCGGTGTTCGAGATGCATGACCGATGATCGACATTCGAGCCGTCCGTCACGCGCTGCTTGTCTCCGAGCATCGCAGCATTCGCCGCGCCGCCGTCCAGCTTGGCTTGCGATCCTCGGTGGTGAGCCGGAGACTGCGATCCCTGGAAGATCGGCTCGGCGTCGCGCTGTTCGAGCGGAGCCACGCCGGCGCGCAGCCGACGACCGCCGGCGAGCAGTTCCTGGACCGGGCCCGCCGGGCGCTGGCCGAGCTTGAGGACGCCGCTTCGAGCGCCGTCAGCGTTCGGTCGGGGAAAGCCGGAGCGCTGGGGATCGCCTTCTATCCCTCCATCGTCTCCGGTCGCCTTCGCCGGATCTTGGAGGAGCATCGCGCCCGCTTTCCCGACGTCGAGTTCAGGTTTCGGGAAGGCGTATCGACCGACCAGCTAGTGGCGCTCCGGCGTCAGCTGATCGACGTGGCGTTCCTAGCCGAGGTCGACGAGGCTCCGGGAGCCCAAAGCGAGCACCTCTGGAGCGAGCCGATCCATGTCGCGATGCCGCAGTACCACGGTCTGGCTGCGCTCGATGGTTTGCGCTGGGCAGATCTGCGCGATGAGCCCTTCGTGGTGCGGGCTTACGACTCCGGGCCTGTCATCTACGCGTGGCTCGCGGGCAAGCTCCATCCCGGCGGCGTGGCGCCGAACATCCAACAACACGACGTTTCCCGTGAGTGCCTGCTCGGTCTGGTCGGCGCGGGCTACGGGCTCACCGTCGTGGCCGAGTCTGCCACTGTGCTCGTGGTTCCCGGCGTGATCTACCGACCCGTTCGGGAAGAGAACGCGACGCTGTCGGTCCGCATGGCGTGGCTCGACGGGAACGAGAACCCAGCCCTCGGCCGGTTTCTCAGCCACGCCCGACGGGTCGCCCGTCGCTTCAAGCCGCAGCAATCGCCGTGAGAGTGTCAGCCATCGCTGGGGCTGCACACATTTTATGCGGACCTGAGCCCGCGCCGCGCCTTCGCGAACACCCGATCCGTCGCCATGAAGCGCTCCAGCATGGGCGCGATGAGCTTCGGCGGATCGGTCGCCGGTTGCCCCGTCTCGCGTGCCAGCACCTCGGCATAGGCCACGAGGTCGCGATGGATCGCCGCCGGCAGGTCTACCGTCACCTTGACCGGCTTGTCGTCGGCGATGAGCCCAAGCTTCAGCGTCGCCATCCCGTCAGCCTCCGTAGGGTTCGAGCACGAGGTCGCGGGTGACGATCACCCGGACGGGGAAACCCGGACGCACGGTGAGCGTCGGGGCGACGTCGAGCTGGCGGCCGACGATCTGCTCGCCGACGTCGGAGAGACCGTCCGAAGCGCCCTGGCGGATGGCGCGGGCGATGCCGCTCCCCTCGCCCGACGAACCGGCCTGCGCGCCGACGCCGAGCAGCGTCGACAGCGCGGTCGCCTTGGCGAGACTCCACCAGTGATGATCGACCCCGTCCTCCAAGCCGGCGAAACCTTCGGTGTCCGCGCCGGGCTGGCGCTCCAGCACGATCGACCGGCCGTTCGGCATGATCAGGCGGTTCCAGACGAGGAGAACCCGGCGCTGGCCGAAGCCGACGCCGTTGTCGTACTCGCCGATGATCCGCGTGCCCTGCGGCACGAGCAGGATGCGGCCGGTCGGACTGTCGTGGACGTTCTCGGTCACGTGAGCGGTGATTTGGCCGGGAAGATCCGAGCGGATGCCGGTGACGAGCGCGGCTGGAATGACGGCGCCGGCCTGCAGGATGTTCGGGGAGGCGGGCGCCGCGACCCGGTCGGGCGACACCGTGCGCTTGTCGGGCTCCGCGTCGAGAAAGGCCTGCTGGCGCGCCTGCGCCGACGGCGTCGCCGGCTGCGGCGCCAGGCCGAGGCCGACGAGATCGGAAACCGGGTCCGGGTCGTCGGCGAGGGGCGCGGAGACCGGTCCTGCCGCCGTGCGCTCTTCTGTCCCGGCGAACAAACGGCTGGTGCGGGCCGCCTCGATTTCTTGCAGACGGCGCTGCTCCTCAGCGCTGAGGCTTGGATCCGGCAAGGGCGCGGCGTCCGGTTCGATCGTCGGCAACGTCTGCCGCCCGCCTCGGGCGTCGAGGATGGGACCGCCGAGGTCCCCTGGCAGCGGCGGTCCGAGTTTCGGCACGCCGGCATAGTCCCGCGGCAGGTCGTTGAGCCCGTCGGCCGTCGAGCGGTTGCCAGTCGGGTAGAGCTCGTCCGCCGCCCGGCCGCCGTCGCCCGTCTGCAGCGCGTAGATCAGCGCGCCGCCGACCGCGACGCCGGCAACGGCGCCGAGAGCCGCCAAGGCCTTGCGCGACAGACGGGTGACCCGCGGCGGCTCGGCACGCAGCCGCATCGCGGTCCGTGCGACCGGCTCGCCGGCCAGCGGTCGGGCACCGCCATCGCCCGTCCCGCCGCGGCCTGCCTCGTCCTCCCGATCTTCTCCCGCGCTCACGACGCGCGCCCTTCGTCGGGGCTCCGGTCGGTCCCGGCCATCGACGCTCCGGTGTCGTGCCGCGTCCACGAGAAGGGGCCACGCCTCGCGCCGTCGGTGCGCACGATGCGGACGCGACGCTGGTTGCGGCCGGAGCCGAAGCGCAGTTCGGCAGCGGCGAACAAACGGTCGACGATCATGTGGCGGCCGCGGACGCGGTAGTTCACGAGTTCGGACGTGTCGCCCTCCGGGCCGACCACAAACAGCGGCGGCATCTCGCCTTGTGCGATGCCGCGCGGGAACTCGATGAACACCTGCCGGCCGTCGTCCCAGGCTCTGAGGGGCCGCCACGCCACGGATGGGCCCGAGACGGTGTAGCGGCGGCTGTCCTCGCCCGGCGCAGGCGTGAGATCCTCGGCGCTGACTGACGCCGTCGCTGCTTGAGGCGCCAAGGAGGCCGAATACCGCCAGGCGACAGACGCCATGTAGGCGCTCGCGGTGGAACCGAGTTCGACGTGGTAGGTCCGCCGATCGGTGTTGACGACCAGATTGGTCGCCAGGCCGGCCGCGGTCGGCTTGACCAGGATGTGAGCTCGCCGGGAGGGTCCCGAGCCGCTCACCGTGTCGCCGATGATCCAGCGCACGGTGTCGCCTGCGGCGACTGGCCCAGAACCGGTCAGCTGCTCGCCTGGCTCGAGCATGATGTCTGTGATGCGCCCCGGGGCGGCGTAAACCTGGAACAGCGCGCCTTCCTCGTAGGGGTAGACCTGAACCGCGTTCTCATAGCCGTCACGGGTGGGACCGACCCTTGCCGCCTCGTTGGCCGAGGCCACTCGCGCAGTCGGGTCGCCGCTATCAGCGCGGCGTCTAGTAGGCTGCGGCGACGCTGCGGCCGGCTCCGGATCGGGGATCGGGGCCATAGCGATCAGAGGCACCGCAGCAGAGCCAACGCTCGGTGGAGAAGACGCCACCGTCGTCGCGGCAGCTTGAG
>CAXUCL010000024.1:0-741 GCA_964249395.1 uncultured Rhizobiaceae bacterium | reverse complement strand
GTGCCGAGCCGGTCGGCTCACGCGTGAACGGAACCGTCAGTGTGGCGCATCCCGCGAGAGACGAGCCGGCAAGCAGGAGCGCGATAGACAAGCGGAACGGCATCAACCGAGCTCCCTCGACCAGTCGAGGGCGTGGACGAACACGCCGAGAGGGTTCTTTCTGATCTGGTCGGCGTCGCGGGGCGGCTGCAGGACGACGGTCAGGATCGCCGTCCAGCGCTCAGTCGCCGCGAGCTGTCCGTCCTGATAGCGGCGCTCGCTCCACGAGACCCGGAAACTGTTGGGCGAGGCTCGGATAACGCTGGACACATCCACACCGACCTGCGTGCGCCCCGCTCCCCCGAACGGGTCGTTGTTGCGGGCGTAGTCGTTCAGAGCCGTCGCGCCCTGGGCGGTGGCGTAGTCGTAGGCGCGAAGCCAGTTCTGCCGCTGCACGACTTGGTCGGCGGGCACAGACCGCACTTGCTCGATCCAGCGCGCCAGATGCCACGCGATCTGAGCGTCGTTGGGTCGCCACCCCGCTTCGGCCGGGGAGACAGCTTGTGCTGCGCCGAGCCGATCCACCTCGACCACCCAAGGGGTGACCGTGCCTTGAGCGCCTTGCCAGACGAGAGCCGCGGCCAATCCGGACGCCAGCGTGAGCGCGCCGAAGGCCATTAGACGCCAATTGCCGGCCTGTACGCGCGCGGCGCCGATGCGGTCGTCCCACGCCTGAGCGGCACGCTGATACGGAGTCTCGGG
>CAXUCL010000023.1:0-25086 GCA_964249395.1 uncultured Rhizobiaceae bacterium | reverse complement strand
GCTCGGGTGGGCGCCCGTCACCGGACGGTGACGGCGTAGCGCTTCACCCGCGCCGACGCGCCCTCGCCGACGCTGAGCGCGAACGCGTCCGCGCCGGTGTAGCCGGCGGTGGACTTGTAGAACACGACGCGCGCCGGAACTTTCAGTTCCGGGCAGTTGGCGACGCGCTTCGTGGTCACCGTCGCCCCGAGGATGCGGATGACGCCGTGGTCGGCGACCTTGTCCGGTCGCACCGCGGGCGGCTGGCCGACGCTGCAGTCCTTGGCGACCGTGCCGATCCAGTCGACGCGCAGCTCGATGCCCGACGCCGCCTCCACGCTTTGCGTTTCCTGCGCCCGCGAGGGGAGGGCGGCGCCGGCGATCGCCGCAGCGGCGAGGCACGCAGCGAGGAGACGTCGGATCATCGTGTCGGTTCCGGTTCGCGCGGGGGGCGCCCGCACCGATCGTGAAACAGGATTCTGGCCGCCGCATGGTCGCGCGTGATCGGCCGCCCGCAAAAAGAAAAGGGCGGCCGAAGCCGCCCTTTCCGATGCTTGGAAGTCGCTCGATCAGGCGACGGCGTCGTCGGACAGACCGTTCGGCCCGGTGCCGTAGACGCCGAAGTCGCCGACCTCAAGATTGGTCGTGTCGACGTCGTTCAACGTCGCGACCAGCGACGCGTCGTCGCCGGTGAACGAGCTGTCGAAGCTGGCCGAGTAGTAGATTTCGGCGTCGGCGCCGTTCTGGACAACGACGTAGGCGTTGTCGAGGCCGTCGAGGTCGAGCGACGTGTCGCTCGCGAAGTCGAAGCCCTCGATCACGACGACCGCGTTGCTGGCCGTTGCGACGTCGATTGCCGGTGCGGACGTGCCTTCCGACACGAGGATCGTGTCACCGCTGGCATCCTCGAGAACCTCGAACTCGAAGTAGCTAGAGCCCTCGTCTGCGCCGATGAAGGCTTCACCCGCGGGTCCTGCCGTATCATCGTCCGCAGCGAAATCAACCGAGCCAGCCGTCGTCGAGCCGTCGAGGAAGGCGATGAAGTCATCGCCGCCCGGAACGAAGCCTTCCACCAAATCGTCGGAGGACGTCGTCGTGAAGTGACCTTCGTCGACACCGGCACCGGCATCGATCGTGATGCGGTCGGTGCCCGCGCCGCCCGAGAACACGTCGTCGCCGATTGCGCCGGTCAGGCGGTCGTCGCCCGCGCCGCCGAGGAGGACCTCGACGCCGGTGCCCGAACCTGCCGTGACGCGATCGTCGCCTGCGCCGCCGTCGAGCGTGGTTGCACCCACGCGCGCGCCAGAGCTTCCGGTGATCTGGTCCGAACCTTCGCCGCCGAGAACGGAAATGGTGGACCCAGCGGTGCTGGTCGAAGCGCCGAGGCTGATCGTGTCGTCGCCGTCGTTGCCGTTCAGCGTGACAGCGGACGCGACGGCGTCAACGGCCGGCGGGACGGTAACGGTATCGGAGAGCGCACCATTGAAGGTGATGACGTCCGCATCTGCACCGCCGAACACGGAAACCGTGCCGTCGGTGACGTCCTCGACCGTGATCACATCGACGCCGCCGTTGCCGAATACGGTGAAGGCACCCGTCACCGCCGTCGTCACGCCGACGGTGATGGTGTCGGCCTGATCTTCCTTGCTAATCGCACCGTTGCCACCAAAGATCGTCGCCGAGACAGCGGAGCCATCGACACTGATCGTGTCGAAGCCGACGCCGCCAGCCACGGTCGCGGAACCGTTGACTGGGGAACCTGCCACGACAGGAGTCGCATCCGCCGTCAGGACAAGCGAGATGTCGTCGTCGCCCTGGCCACCGAACACTTGGTTGGTGCCATTGGCGCCATCCCCGGCGGCGCCTACGTCGATCGTGTCGTCGCCGCCGTTACCGTAGAGCATGTTGTTGCCGTCACCGGTGACGGTGATGGTATCTTCAACGTCGTCCGCCGAGCCACTCGCGTTGCCGCCGAACACCATGTTGTTGCCGCCGCCGGAAACCGTAATCGTGTCGCCGCCACGGCCGCCGCGAACCGTGTTGTCGCCAGCGCCGGAAACAGTGATTGAGTCGTCGCCACGGCCGCCCTCGGCCGTGTTGTCGCCAGCGTTGGCCAGCGTGATAATGTCGTTGCCGCCGTTGCCGAAGACCATCGCGTTGCCGTCGGACGCGGGGGCTCCAGCAGCTACAGGACCAGCGTTCACGGTGATCGTGTCGACGTCGCTGGCCGTATCGACGTCATCGCCGCCGCCGAAGACCATGGCCGTCTCACCGGAATTTGGTGTGACCGTCACCGTGTCCGCGCCCGCGCCACCGTAGACGACGTCGTCGCCAGCCCCGGAGGTGATCGTATCGACGCCGGCATTGCCGAAGATCAGGTCGTCGCCGCCGAGCGACGTGATGGTGTCGCCAGCGTCGGCGCTGTCCGACCGGCCTTCGCCGCCGGAAATGAAGTTGTCGCCCGCGCCCGCGTCGATGATGTCGGCGCCGCCGAGACCGAGAATGACGTCGTCGCCAGCGCCCGCGCCGCCGAGAGCCCCGTCAACACCTGCCGTGCCAACGACGAACTCGCCGCCCGGAACGACGACCGCGTCTTCCGCCTGCAACTCGGCGAGCGTCGTGCTCGGAATGGTCAGGACCGCGCCGCTGGCCGACGTGATGACCGTGTTGCCGCTGTCGTCCGTGATGTCGAACAGGGTGTTCGGATCGAGGTCGAGGATGATGACGTCCTCCGCCGGATCGAAATCCGTCGCCGTCAGGTCCGACGTGCCGTTGAATGTGAAGGTAGCCATAAAGGTCTGTCCTCTCCCTCAGGTCCAAAATTGAATTGCGTGGCCGGGGCCGAACGCGGACGGCGATTTCTCGCTGAATCGATAGCCCGACCGTCGCCGCGACCAAGACCACGCTTCGCGCGTTTGGGCAAGATGCCGTTGCGACGTTTTTTTCAGTTCGCGCCCCGAGGTGTTGCGCGGGCGCCGCAGCAAAATGCAACCGGACGGCGGCTCGCCGTGGCACCGGCGGGAAGGCGCTTGTTTCCAACCGCTTCGCGACGGGAAACCCGCCGCATCGGCCGGGCGGCGGCGTGCGGCAGCGGGTGCGGCGCTGCAACCGAAGCGGGCGGCGCTGTGCTTGCGCGGCCACCTCCGACGCGCCCGGCCGGCACGACACATGCCGCAACGGAACGCGGGAGGGCCGCTCGGCATGTTTCCGGCGCGTTCGCGGTCGGCAAAAAGGGGGCCGGCGGCAGCGACGCCGCCGTCGGCCCGGCCGAGCTAGCGCCTATTCCTCGCGGAAGGCGCGCGAGAAGCTGTCGGTGATCGGCCGCGTCAGGTAATCGAGGAAGGTCCGGTCGCCGAGCGAGATGTAGGTTTCCACCGGGCTGCCGGGGGCGATCGCGGGCAGCTCGACCTCGCGCGGCAGCTTGGCCGGCAGCGACAGCCGCGCGACGTAGTACGGCTCGCCGTCGTCCGGGTTGATCAGGCGGTCGGCCGACAGGTAGGTGACCTCGCCGTCCAGCACCGGCGTCGTGCGCGCGTTCAGCGCCGTGAAGCGCATGCGCGCCCGCTGCCCGACATAGACCGCGTCGGCGTCGCGCGGGGCGACGCGCGCCTGCACCACCAGCTCGGTGGTCGGCAGGATCTGCAGGATGGTCTGGCTCGGCTTCACCACCATGCCGGGCGAGTTGACCGTCATCGAGACGATGATGCCGTCGCTCGGCGCGCGCACCAGGATGCGGTCGAGCACCGCCTGCGCGGCGCCGAACTGCTCCTGCGCGTCGGCGATCTGGCCGCGCACGTCGTTGAGGTCGCTGACCGCGGTCTCGACGCGCTGCGTGGCGAGGCGCGCGAGCTGCTCCTGCGCCTCGGTGATCTGGGTCTGCGCCGACAGGATGGTGGCCTTCGCCTGGCCGAGCTGGCCGAGCAGGTCGGCTTCGGTCCGCACCAGCTCGGAATATTCGGAGCGGTTCGTCAGGCCGCGGTCGAGCAGGCTCTTCTTGCGGCCGGCCTCGTCCCGCACCTCGGCGAGCTGGCTTTCCACGGCCGTCTGCTGGGCCGCCATGCCGCTCATCTGGTCGCGCAGCGCGGCGACCCGCTGTCCGAGGATCGTCTGCTCCTGGCTGTGGCGCATCAGCCGCGCGTCGAACTCGGCCTTCTGCTCGGCGAGACGGTCGGTCATGTCGGCGGCGCGGGCGTGTTCGGCGAGATCCGGCGGGAAGGCGAGGGTGGCGAGCCCGTCGCGCTCGGCGACGAGGCGCGCCGCGCGCGCCGACAGGGCGACGAACTGCTTGTCCAGCCGGTTGCGCTGCGCGGCGGCCGCGGTGGGGTCCAGCGCGAGCAGCTTCTGGCCGGCGGACACCTTCTCGCCTTCCCGAACGAAGATGCGCTCGATGATCCCGCCCTCCAGATGCTGCACGGCGAGGTTCTCGCCCGCCGCGATCACGACGCCCTGCGCGATCACGGCGCTGGCGAGCGGCGCGAAGGCGGCCCAGGCGCCGAAGCCGAAGGTGAACAAGGCGACGCAGGACAGTCCCAGCACGGACACGAGCCGCGTTTGCGTGCGCACGCCGGCCGCCCAGGCCGGCTTGCCGGCGCGGCCGGGCTCGGCGCGCTTGGGGGTCTCGGCCGGAGCCGGCGCGGCAGGGGGACGGGTGGGATCGACGGTCGGTTCGCTCATTGCTTCTTCAACCCGCGTTCGTCGCGGGCGGGGCCGCGATCTGCCGCGGCTCGCCGCCTTCGCGCACGCCGCCGTCGATGATCGCCGGGAACCGCCCCTCGACCACGGTGGGCGGCGCCGTGAACGTCTTGCCCGCCTTCTGCGCCAGTTGCGCCACGCGCACGCGCTCGGCCTGCCGGGCGAACACCTCCTGGCGCGGCCCGAAATCCTCCACCGTCCCGTCGCGCAGGATCAGGACGCGGTCGGCCCGCTCGGCGATCTGCCGCCGCTGGGTGACGATCAGAACGGTGATGCCGTCCTGGCGGGCCCGCTGCAGCGCGCGATCGAGCGCGAGGTCGCCTTCGCCGTCGAGGTTGGCGTTGGGCTCATCGAGAACGAGGATGCGCGGCTGGCCGAAGAAGGCCCTGGCGAGGCCGACCCGCTGGCGCTGGCCGCCCGACAGCGCGAGGCCGGTCGGCCCGACCACGGTGTCGTAGCCGTCGGGGAGCTTCTGGATCAGCGCGTGGACGTGCGCCTTCTTGGCCGCCGCCACGATGCTCCCGTCGTCGGCGTTCGGCGTGAAGCGGGCGATGTTCTGCGCGATCGTGCCGGGCAGCAGCTCCACGTCCTGCGCGAGGTAGCCGAAGAAGCGGCCGAGCTTGACGCCGTCCCAATGGCGGATGTCGGATCCGTCGACGCGCACGGAGCCGGAGCGCGGCTCGACGGCGCCGATCAGCGCGCGCACCAGCGTCGACTTGCCGGCGCCCGACGGGCCGATCACCGCGACGCAGCTCCCCTGCGGGATCGAGACCGACACGCGCTTGAGAAGCGCTTCCGCCCCCGGCTTGGCGCGGGGCGGGAACACCACGATGTTCTCGACCTCCAGCCGCCCGACGGGGTCGGGCAGGTCGGTGACCGCCGCCCGACCCGTCAAGCCCTCGATCGCCTCGCGCAGCCGCGTCCACGCGCGCCGCGTTTCCACGAAGCCCTTCCAGCCGCCGATGACCTGGTCGATCGGCTGCAGGCTGCGGCCCGCGATCAGCGACGCGGCGAAGATCATGCCGGCCGTCAGTTGCCCTTCCACCACGAGGTAGCCGCCGTAGCCGTAGATCGCCACCTGCAGCGCGATGCGAAGCGAACGGGAAACGCCGGCGAAGACCGCGTTGACGGTGTTCATCCGGTCGGCCCCGTTCAGGGCGCTCGCTTCTTCGCGGCCCCAGGCGAGCAGGGCGTTCTCTGTCATGCCCATTGCGCCGAGGCTTTCGGCGCTGCGCGCGAAGCTCTGCGCGGACTGGCTCGCGCGCATCGACGCGGCGATCCATTGCTTGCTGCCCTTCTCGCTGATCCAAAGGTTGAGGAGCGCGAGCGACGCCAGCACGAGCGTTCCGAACACCGTCATCCAGAAGAAGCTCGGATGGATGAAGTAGAGCAGCGCGATGAAGAACGGCGCGAAGGGCAGGTCGAGATAGGCGAACAGCCCGCGGCCCGACAGGAAGTTGCGCACGGCCTGCAGGTCGCGCAGCGGCTGGACGTCGCCGATCGACGCGCGCGGGCCTTCGAGGGCGGCCTTGAAGACGTCCGCGCCGAGCTCGACCTCGAGCCGCACGGCGATGCGCCCGGCCAGAAGGCTGCGGGCGACGTCGATCGCCGCCAGAAGCACGAGCGCGGCCAAGGCCAGCAGCGAGATGTAGATGAGCGTGTCGATCGACGCCGACGTCATCACGCGGTCGTAGATCTGCAGCATATAGATCGGCTGGACCAACATCAGGACGTTGATCAGCGACGTGAAGGCGAAAAGCGTGAACAGCGGAAGACGAAAACTTCTGAAGCGACGCTGCAACGTGTCTGACAACTGATTTTCCGAAGGTTGTGCCGTGCGGAACCTAACGGTTCCATCGTCGCGAGCGGTTCGCGGAATCGCATCGAAAGCGCCCGAAGCCACCGCGACGTTCGACAGCCCAGACCGCTGGCGGGATTTTGCCTGCCCGATCACCGCAATGCAAGTCGCGACAGCCCGTCACCGATCGCTTGCCGAGCCGGGTCTCCCCCGTTTGCGCCAGGACGCCGCGACGAACTACCGGCCCGGCGCCGACCGACGTTGTCGCTCGAGCAGGAAGGCGCACAACCGGTCGGCCATGTCCTCCGGGGAGCCGGTTTCCGTTCGCAGCGTGAGCTCCGGGTCCTCGGGCGTCTCGTAGGGCGAGTCGAGCCCGGTGAAGTTCGGGATCTCCCCGGCCAGCGCGCGCTTGTAGAGCCCCTTCGGATCGCGTCGCGCGCAGGTCTCGAACGAGGCGTCGACGAACACCTCGACGAAATCGACGGGTTCCATGATCTGGCGCGCCAGAGCCCGCTCGGCCTGAAACGGCGAGATGAAAGACACGATCACCACCAGTCCGGCATCGGCCATCAGGCGGGCGACGTGCGCCACGCGGCGGATGTTCTCGACGCGATCGGCGGGTGTGAAGCCGAGGTCGCGGTTAAGACCGTGCCGGACGTTGTCGCCGTCCAGAAGGTAGGTGTGCGTGCCGAGCGCGAACAGCCGTTTCTCCATTAGGTTGGCGATCGTCGACTTGCCGGCGCCCGACAGGCCGGTCAGCCAGATCACGGCGGGCGACTGCGCCTTCTGAGCGGCACGCGCCGCGCGGTCGACTTCCAGAACCTGCCAACGCAGGTTGTCGGCGCGGCGCAGCGAATGCGTGACGACGCCCGCCCCGACCGTGTCGTGGGTCGTTCGATCCACCAGGATGAACGAGCCGGTCCTGCGGTTCCGCTGGTAGGGATCGAACACGATCGGCCGCTGCGTCGCGACGTTGCACAAGCCGATGTCGTTCATGCGCAGCGTTTCGGCCGCCTGCTCGGCGAGACTGGCGAGGTCGATGCGGTGTTTGAGCGCCGTCACCGAAACGCTCGTCTCGTCGGTCTCGGTGCGAAGCCGATACTGGCGACCGGGCACCATGGGAGCCGCGTCGAACCAGACGAGGCACGCCTCGAACTGATCCGACACCGAAGGCCGGTCGGCGGCGCCGACGAGCATGTCGCCGCGCGCGCAATCGACCTCCGGCTCCAGAACGACGGTGACGCTCCGGCCGGCCGCGGCCGCCGCAAGGTCGCCCTTCTCGCTCACGATGCGCTTCACGCGCGTTTCCGCCTCCGACCGGGCGACCACCACGCGGTCGCCCGGGGCGATGCCGCCCGACGCGATCATGCCAGCGACGCCGCGGAACCCGTTTGCGGCGCGCGCGACGCGTTGAACGGGCAAACGGAGCGGTTTGCGCGCGAAATCCTCGCCGAGGTCGGTTTCCTCCAGGTGCTCGAGCAGGCTCGGCCCGTTATACCAATGCATGGCTGCCGACCGGACCGCCAGGTTCTCCCCGGCGCGCGCGCTGACCGGGATCGAGACGATCGATCGAAAGCCGCGCGGCGCCGCAAACGACTGGAACTCCTCGCCGACGCGCTCGAACGCGGCCTGGTCGTAGTCGACTAGGTCCATCTTGTTGACCGCGAGAACGATCTGCGGAATGCCGAACAGCGACGCGATGAAGATGTGCCGTCGCGTCTGGTCCCGCAGTCCGTGGCGAACGTCCACGAGCACGACCGCAAGATCGGCGGTGGAGGCGCCCGTTGCCATGTTGCGGGTGTATTGCTCGTGGCCGGGCGTGTCGGCGACGATGAACTTGCGTCGTTCGGTGGCGAAATACCGGTAGGCGACGTCGATCGTGATGTTCTGCTCGCGCTCGGCTTCGAGGCCGTCGAGGAGCAGCGAGAAGTCCGCGCCGGCGGCGCTCGCGCAGCCGCTTTCGCGGACCAGCGCCGCCATCTGGTCTTCCGGAACGAGACCGCACTCGTGCAAGAGCCGTCCGATCAGCGTCGACTTGCCGTCATCCACCGAACCGCAGGTCAGAAACCGCAGAACGGGCTTTCGCGCCTGCGCCTGGAGGAAGCGATCGAACGCCTCCGTGGCGGGGCCGGTTCGCGACGCTTCGGCCGGCCGATCGAGCGACGGCATCAGAAGTAACCCTCGCGCTTCTTGCGCTCCATCGAGTCCGATCCCGTCCGATCGATGAGCCGGTTCTGCCGTTCCGACGTTCGAGACCGCCACATCTCCAGGATAACGGCTTCCAGCGTGTCGGCCTCGGATTCGACGGCACCCGTCAGCGGATAACAGCCGAGGGTCCGGAACCGGACCTGCCGTCGTTCCGCCCTTTCGCCGGCGCGGAAGACGAAGCGATCGTCGTCGACCATGATCAGCGTGCCGTCGCGACTGACGACGG
The DNA here is from genome assembly GCA_964249395.1 of uncultured Rhizobiaceae bacterium. GTDB lineage: Bacteria > Pseudomonadota > Alphaproteobacteria > Rhizobiales > Rhizobiaceae > Plantimonas. The sequence goes on along the minus strand of CAXUCL010000023.1, from coordinate 16,183 downwards.
GCCGCTCGCGAGCGAAATAAAGCGGGACGACGGGAATGGCCTCGCGCCAGATGTAAAGCCAGACGTCGAGCTCGGTCCAGTTGGACAGGGGGAAGACGCGCATCGACTGGTCGTCCCCCAACCGGGAATTGTAGATCCGCCAGAGTTCCGGACGCTGCGTCTTCGGGTCCCACGAATGATGGCGCGAACGGATCGAGAAGATGCGCTCCTTGGCGCGGCTCTTTTCCTCGTCGCGACGCGCGCCGCCGATCGCGGCGTCGAAGCCTCCTTCGTCCAAGGCTTGGCGCAACGCCATGGTCTTCATGACGTGCGTGTAGGCGGCCGCATCCTCCTCGAACGGGCTCAACGCCCGACCCGACGCGTCGGCGCTGTTCCGAACCCGGACCTCGATGCCGTCCTGTGTCGCGACGGACTGGCGAAACGAGATCATCTCGCGGAACTTCCAGCCCGTATCGATGTGCAGAAGCGGCATGGGCAGAGGGGCCGGGTAGAAAGCCTTGCGCGCCAGATGCAACAGGACCGAGGAGTCCTTGCCGACCGAGTACAACATGACCGGCGCGTCGAAACTCGCCGCACATTCGCGGATGATATGGATCGCCTCCGCTTCGAGATCGTCCAGAAAGGTCAAATCAGCGGGCATGGAACATCGCTCGAAGGAGCCGGGCGCTGCGCTGGCGCCGTCGATCGACAACCGCGCTCACGGGAGCCGACGCGCGCCGTGCGTCGTTCCTCGAGCTCACGTCAATCGGCCCAGCCGCTCTCCGGCGTAACGTTTCTCGCGGATCGGCCTCCACCAGGCTTCGTTGGCGACATACCAGGCGACGGTGCGCGCCAGTCCGGTCTCGAACGTCTCGCGGGCGCGCCAGCCGAGTTCCGTTTCCAGCCGGCTCGCGTCGATCGCGTAGCGCAGGTCGTGTCCCGGGCGATCTGCGACGAAGGACACGAGATCGCGGCGCGAACCGGCCCCGGCGGCAGGACGCAGCCGGTCCAACTCGTCGCAAATGCTGTGAACGACTTCGAGGTTCGAGCGCTCGTTGCGGCCCCCGACATTGTAGGATCGACCGATCGACCCCTGCGTGGCGATCAGCACGAGCGCGCGGGCATGGTCCTCGACGAAGAGCCAGTCCCGCACGTTCTCACCCCGGCCGTAAACCGGCAAGGGCTGGCCGTGCAGCGCGTTGAGGATCATCAACGGAATCAGTTTCTCGGGGTAGTGGAACGGCCCGTAGTTGTTCGAGCAGTTCGACAGGACGATCGGCAGGTCGTAGGTGTGGTGCCACGCTTGAACGAGGTGGTCCGAGGCCGCCTTCGAGGCCGAGTAGGGCGAGGAAGGGGCGTAAGGCGTCTCCTCGGTGAACAGGCCGCCATCGAGCGGCAGTTCGCCGAAGACCTCGTCGGTCGAGACGTGATGGAAGCGGAACGTCGTCCGCTTCTGGGCGGACAGTCCGGCGAAATAAGCGCGCGCGGCTTCCAGAAGTTCGTAGGTGCCGACGACGTTCGTGGCGATGAAGTCGCCCGGTCCGTCGATGGATCGGTCGACGTGGCTTTCGGCGGCCAGATGCATGACGACGTCGACCTCGTGCCGCGCCATGATCTCGACCATCCGTGCCCGGTCGCGGATGTCGGCCCGCTCGAAACGATAGCGCGGGTCGTGGCGAACCGCCTCGAGCGACGACAGGTTCGCCGCGTAGGTCAGCGCATCGACGTTGACGACGCCGTGATCGGTCTCCGCGATGAGATGGCGGCAGACGGCGGAGCCGATGAAGCCGGCGCCGCCGGTGACCAGAAAGTTCATCGCGTCCCGCTCTCGTAACGAAACGGCGAGACGAGGTCGCGCAGAAGCGGCGCGTCCCGGTCCTTGTCGGACAGGGTCGGCAGATTGCCGCCCAGGGGCCAGTCGACGGCGATGTCCGGATCGTTCCAGCGAATGGAACGGTCGTGATCCTTCGAATAGGACGCCGACACTTTGTAAAGGACCTCCGTATCCGGCTCGAGCGTCAGAAAGCCGTGGGCGAACCCCGCCGGAACGAGAAGCTGGTTGAACGCGGCGGCGGAGAGTTCGAGGGCGACCCAGTTGCCGAAGCTCGGCGAGCCGATCCTGATGTCGACGGCGACGTCCAGGACCCGGCCTTTCAAAACGCGCACCAGCTTGTCTTGCGCGAACGGCGGCTCCTGGAAGTGAAGGCCGCGCAACGTCCGGGCCTCCCGCGACAGCGACTGGTTGTCCTGGACCCAGTCGATCCGCACGCCGGCTTCCGCGAAGCGGTCTCGGTTGTAGACCTCGCTGAAGAAGCCCCGGTCGTCGCCGAAGCGTTTCGGACGAAGCTCGCGAACCTCCGGAATGGACAACGGGCGGACTTCGAGCAAGTGGAACGTCCCAGAATGCGGTTCCGCGGCCGAGCAACGCGTCCGGGCCCGAAACGCACCGTCGGACCTGGCAAAGCCGCGAGGCTCCTAGCGTTCGCGGCGGAGGCTGGCAAGTCTCGGCAATCCGTTCTATTCACGCCCGCGCTTCAAGGGGTTCAAGGGGCACGATGAAAGGCATCATCCTCGCCGGCGGCAGCGGCACGCGGCTTCATCCGATGACGCTTGCGGTCTCCAAGCAGCTGTTGCCGGTCTACGACAAGCCGATGATCTACTATCCCTTGTCCACCTTGATGCTGGCAGGGATCCGGGACGTCCTCGTCATCTCCACGCCGCACGACCTGCCGCTTTTTCGCTCGCTCTTGGGCAGCGGCGAAGCGTGGAACATGCGCATCGCCTATGCCGAGCAACCCAAGCCCGAAGGTCTCGCGCAGGCCTTCGTCATCGGCGAGGAGTTCATCGGCGGCGAACCCTGCGCGCTCGTGCTCGGAGACAACCTCTTCTATGGCCATGGACTGCCGGAGCTTCTCGCGAACGCGACCGTCCGGACACGGGGCGCCACCGTGTTCGCCTACCACGTATCCGACCCCGAACGTTACGGCGTCGTGTCGTTCGACGGCGACGGACGCGCGACGGACATCGAAGAAAAGCCGGTCGCGGCCCGCTCCAGTTGGGCGGTCACCGGCCTTTACTTCTACGACGAGAAGGTGTGCGACTTCGCTCGCGGCCTCCGGCCCTCCGCGCGGGGCGAGCTGGAGATCACCGACATCAACAGGATCTACCTGTCGCGCAACGAGCTGTCCGTCGAGAAGATGGGACGGGGCTTCGCGTGGCTGGACACCGGCACGCCGGATTCCATGCTGGAGGCGAGCGAATTCGTCCGCACGCTCGAACACCGACAGGGCTTCAAGATCTGCTGTCCGGAAGAGGTGGCCTTTGCGCAAGGTTTCATCGACGCCGACGCGCTGACCGACATCGGCCGCCGCATGGGCAAAAGCGCCTACGGCAAGTATCTTCTCTCGATCGCGTCTATGCAATGATCATAAGGCCGGCGATGCCGAGAACGACATGATGGCCATATCGATTGTCGTACGATTGATGGAGACGGCATAAAACTCAAATGCGATCACGATGATCGTAACATCGCGTTGCCTGAAGCCATATCGCGAAAGATGCTCGACGACATAGTGACCTATCCAAGCAGTCGTGATGCGCGCGTCGAAGTTCTCATGTCGACCTACCAGGGCGAGCGTTACGTCGACGAGCAGATCCGAAGCATCCTCGATCAGACTTGGAAGACGCTGAGCCTCGTTATCCGGGACGACGGATCGGCGGACGCCACGCCCGATGGTCTGCGCGCGCACATGGGTTCTTCCCGCTTGCGCGTCGAATTTGGTTCCAACATCGGGCTATTCGCCAGTTTTCTGCGTCTCCTGGCGCATGCCGATCCCGCCGCGACGTTTTATGCGTTCAGCGATCAGGACGATCACTGGATGCCGGACAAGGTCGAGACGGCGGTGAACTGGTTCAACGCACAACCGGACCAGCGAACGCCTCTCCTTTATTGCGGTCGGCAGATCATCGCCGACAGGAACCTGCGGGCGATCGGAAAAACCCCGGCCTGGCCGCGAGCGCCCGACTGGCGCAACGCGCTCGTCGAGAACATCGCGACCGGTTGCACGATCGTCCTGAACCGACCGGCGCGCGACCTGATCCTCGCGGTTCCCATGCCCAGCGGGCTTCGCTACCACGATTGGTGGTGCTACCTCGTGGTCTCGGCTTTCGGGCGCGTGCACTTCGATGACGTCCCCCATGTGCTTTACCGCCAGCATGGGCGGAACAGTCTCGGGGTCGGTTCGACGCCGATCTCGCGTTACCTGCGGAAGCTGTCCGGATCGTTTTCGACCGGACCCTTGAGTTATGCGTGTCGGCAAGCGGCGGAGTTCCGCCGTCTCTACGATCGATCCCTGTCCAACGTTCAGCGAACGACGATTGATCGGCTCACGACCCCGTCCACGTTTCGTGCCGCGGTCGTTCCGGGCGTATGGCGTCAGTTCTTGTTGGACGACCTCGTCTTGCGGAGCCTGTATCTATCGAAAATCATCAAAGTCGGAAAAGTCAGTTCTTAGACCCCATCCGGAAGGCGTTGAGTGTCCGAAGGCGGCTGTGAGTGCTTGTCCGGCGCCTGGTTCGAACAAAAGGTGCCTCATGTGGGTGCCGGTGCATCGGCCAGCCGCGGATGGATGCGGTGTTCGTTCCGCCTCCCACAGTCCGTCGATGACAAGAGCCGGGAAGACGCGGCATCGGGCGATGGTCTCGCGCGGCTGGAAGCCATACCGTCGCCGGCTTCCGTTGCATGGATGCCGTTTTGCGCTAAACCGGCGCGGCTGGGGCGGGCGCGCATGCGCCGGCGCTCCTCCGGGTGGTCTTCGAGTGGAACGGCAGGATGAGGGAACGGAAGATCTACCTAAATCCGGACGTCGTCCACACGCGCGAGACGCTGCGCGAGCCGGCGATCTTCGACAACCGCAAGGTCTGCGAGCCGGCGATCGTCGCGCGCGATCACCGCGAATGTCGGGGACTTGTTCGCCGCGAGGCTGAACCGGCGGGCGGACGAAGCCGGGCAGGGCGTCCCGAGCGTGCCGCCGGGCTCCGCGAGGTCGGCCGCAACTGATGGCGGCGGTCGCATCCGAAGTCGAGGCGCGACGAACCCCGCGGACGAGGATGCTCGTCACGGGCCGGGAGGGCCAGGTCGCAAGAAGCCTGCGCGAGCGCAGCCTTGTAGCCGGCCACATCGATGCCGTGTTCTGCGGACGTCCGGGATTCGACCTGACGGACGTTCGCACCGTCCGAACGAGCGTGTTGGACGCCAAGCCGGACATCGTCGTCTCGGCAGCGGCCTATACGGCCGTCGACCAAGCGGAGGACCAGCCCGAGACCGCGCGTGCGATCAACCGCGAGGGCGCCGGCGCGGTGGCCGCAGCCGCGGCGGAGCTCGGCGTGCCGGTCATTCATCTTTCGACGGACTACGTGTTTTCCGGCGAAGGCGACCAGCCCCATCGGGAAACCGATCCTGCGGAACCGCGCTGCGTCTACGGGCGAACCAAGCTCGAAGGCGAAGCGGCTGTCGCCGCAGCCAACGGGCAGCACGTCATCCTGCGCACGGCCTGGGTGTACAGCCCGTTCGGCCGAAACTTCGTGAAGACGATGCTGCGGCTGGCCCGCGAGCGCGACGACGTCGCCGTGGTCGACGACCAATGGGGCAACCCGACCTCGGCGCTCGACATCGCCGACGCGGTTTTGCACATCGCCGCGACGCTCCTCGCGCCCGGCCCGGCGCGCTGGGGCGTCTACCATCTGGCGGGGACGGGAGCCACGAACTGGAGCGGGTTCGCCCGACACGTTCTGGAGACCAGTCGCCGGCACGGCGGGCCTTGGATGGCGGTCCGGGACATTCCGACGGCGTCCTACCCGACGAGAGCCGAGCGGCCGGCGAACTCGCGTCTCGACACGCGGCGTCTGCAGGAGGCGTTCGGCCTGCAGCTTGCCGACTGGCAGGCGTCCAGTTCGGACGTCGTGAAAAGGCTGATCGAGGAACCTCGCGATGCCTGACCCTCGCGGACCGTCCGCGACGTCCGATCGCGATGACGACGTCGCGCGACTTGCGGCTTCTTTGTCCGAGAAGGACGAGAAACTGGCGCAGGCCGAGCGGCGCATCGCCGAGCTGTCTCGAACCGTCGACGAGTTGCAACGATATAGACTACAGGTGCTCACATCGAGTTCCTGGCGGATGACCGCGCCCCTACGCGCGCTCAAGACGAACGCGGCGCTGCCGGCGAAGCTGTGGGCGATCCTGTTGGCGCCGCGACAATGGCCGCACCGGTATCGGCAGCTGAAGCATCTTTGGCGCCAGCACTGGCAGGCCCGATTGCAGGGTCGCGAAGCGATCGGTCTGTCACAGGCGGGGCGGCAAACGATCGGGTCCCTCGACGTCGCGGCCGCGCTCAACCGCCTGACGGTTGAAGCGCCGGAAACGGCGGTGATCGTCCCGGTCTACAACGCCGTCGAGGAACTGGAACGTTGCGTCGAGTCGGTGCTGCGGCACACCGCCCGTCCGTTCCGCCTGATCCTCATCGACGACGCCAGCCCGGACGAGCGGGTCCAGCCGTTCCTCGCGCGCTACGCGGGACGACCGGAGGTCCTCATCGCGCGCAACGCGGTCAATCTCGGTTTCACGCGCACGGTCAATCGCGGCATCGAACTCGCCGGCACGGCGGACGTGGTGCTTCTCAACTCCGACGCGGAAGTGACGCCGCGCTGGCTCTCGAACCTGAAGCTCGCGGCCTATTCGGCCGACCGGGTGGCGAGCGTCACGCCCTTCTCGGACAATGCCGGCGCTTTCTCCGCGCCGGAGATCGGCCAGAACAACGCGCTGCCGGACGGGCTGACGCTGGATGACTGCGCCCGCCTCGTGACCCGGGCGAGCGAGCGGCTTTATCCGAAGGCGCCGACGGGCAACGGCTTCTGCATGTACGTGCGCCGCGCGGCGCTCGACGAGGTCGGCCTCCTCGATGCTGAGGCGTTTCCGCGCGGCTACGGGGAGGAAAACGATTTCTGCATGCGCGCCGGCCGCGCCGGCTGGACCCACCTCATCGACGACGCGACCTATGTCCATCACGTGCGCTCGGCGAGCTTCGGCACGGAAAAGACGCCGCTGATGCAGGCGGGCCGGGCGCTGATCGACGAGCGCTATCCGGACTATACGGCGGCGGTGCGCGCTTTTCTCGCCGATCCGGAGGCGGCGCGGGCGCGCAGCCGGATCGCCGCGGCGTTCGCAAGGAGCGGCAGGGTCCGGCCACGCGCCCTGTTCGTGATCTCCACGAAGACCGGCGGCACGCCGCAGACCAACGCGGACCTGATGACCGCCCTCGAGGACCGCTACGAGCCTTGGCTGCTTCGCTGCGACGCGCAGACGATCGAGCTCTCGCGCGTCGAGGAGCGCAGGCAGGAGATCGTCGAGCGCGTCGCGCTCGGCCAGCCGCTTCGAGCGTTTCCGCACACCTCGCCGGACTACGACGAGGTCGTGCGGCGGATGCTGGTGCGCTACGCGTTCGAGCTCGTGCACGTCCGGCACATCGCCTGGCACAGCCTGAGCCTTCCGCGGCTTTGCAAGGAGCTCGGCCTTCCCGTCGTGTTCTCCTTCCACGACTACTACGCGGTCTGCCCGACGGTGAAGCTGCTGGACGAGAGGCTCGACTATTGCGGCGGCACCTGCACGTTGGGTGCGGGCGAGTGCCAGCACGAGCTCTGGCGGGAGAAGGAGTTCCCGCCTTTGAAACACCGGGCGATCCACGATTGGAAACGGATGATGGCCGAGATGCTCTCGCATTGCGACGCCTTCGTCACGACCTCGCCGCACGCGAAGGACGTCATCGCCAGGGTCTATCCGCAGGTAGCGGACAAGCCGTTCCCGGTGATCGAGCATGGACGCGACATCGGCGCGGCGCAGCTCGCCGCCGAGCCGGCGCCGGGCGAAACGCTGCGCGTTCTCGTCCCGGGCAATATCGGCGTCCCGAAGGGCAGCCTCGTGCTGCAAGGGCTCGACCGCCTCGACCGCGCGCGGGCCAGGGCCGGCTCGAAGCGTCGCTACGAGTTCCACATCCTCGGCAACACCAACATCGCCGAGCGCGGCGGCATGGTCTTCCACGGCCCCTACGAGCGCGAAGGTTTCGCCGGTCACGCCGCGCGCATCCGCCCGCACTTCGGGATGATCCTGTCGATCTGGCCGGAGACCTACTGCCACACGCTGACCGAGCTCTGGTCCTGCGGCGTGCCGGTGATTGCCTTCGACTTCGGCGCGGTGGGCGAGCGCATCCGCGCCCATGGCGGTGGCTGGCTCGTTTCGGGCGCGAGCGACGCGGACCGCGATCCCGCCGCGGTGCTCGCCGCGCTCGACCGCGTCGCCGCCGCGAGCGATCGGGCCGACCGCATCGCCGACATTCTCCGCTGGCAGGAGGAGGCGGGCGCCGAGGCGACGACGCGCCGGATGGCGGACGCGTATGCCGATACCTATCGCGGCCTTCGCGACGGCGCGTTCCGGCAAGCGGCGCTCCCGATCGGCACCGCAGGGATCAATGGATAGAGCCGTGAGCAAAGCCGACACGATCGCCCTTTGCGCGATCGCCAAGAACGAGGGGCCGTACCTTGCGGAATGGGCGGTCTATCATCGCCTGATCGGCTTCGACCAAATCCTCGTCTACGAGAACGAGTCGACGGACGACAGCAAGGCGGTGCTGGGACGGCTCGAGGACGCGGGCGTCGTCAAGGTGATCTCCTGGCCGAGCCGGACGGACGGGCAGGTGCAGAAGCGCGCCTACGCGGACGGGCTGCGGCGGCTACGGGCCGACTTCGAATGGATCGCCTTCTTCGACATCGACGAGTTCCTGTTCATTCCCGCCTTCGAGAACCGCATCCATCCATTCCTCGCGGCCTACGGCCACCTCGACGCGATCGCCGTGAACTGGGCGATGTTCGGCACGTCCGGCCACGAGACGCGCACGCCCGGTCTCGTGATCGAGCGCTTCACGCGTCGCGCCAAGACCGAGCACGGCGGCAACCGCGCGGTGAAGACGATCGCCCGGATCAGGGCCCTCAAGGCGCCGAACCTCCACAATCACGAGTTCGCCGAGGGCGTGGTCTACCAGACGGTCGCGGGCGACCCGATCCTGCCCGGCACCGGGCGGAGCGCCGCCGTCAGCCACGACGTCGTCCGGCTGAACCACTACTTCACGAAGTCGCGCGAGGAGTGGGACGCCAAGGTCGCCCGCGGCCGGGCGACCAAACCGGACGGCCATGCCGACAAGTTCCGCAAGGAGGCGGACTTCCGGCGGCACGACCGGAACGAGGTTTCCGACGACGCGCTGGCGCCGTTTGCATCCGAGGTCCGTCGGCGGCTAGTGGACTGGAATATGGCCCCGGCGGACCTTGCGACCGCTCCACGCTGATCAGCTTCGGGACCTTGCGAGGCGCCAGAGTTTTAGCGCGCCGAAACGAACGGAAAGACGAGCGAATGAACGAGCCGGCCAAGCTTGGAAACGAAACGGCCTTGCTTTTCGTCCTGAACCGAAAATACGTCCGGCCGCTGAAGGTCCTCTTGTTCTCGCTCATGGAGAAGAACAGTCTGCAGGGGTGTGACATCGTCATCGCCACCGACGACCGGGCGGTCGCCGACGACCGCTTCCTCCAGCGCGTCGCGACGAGCATCGAGTTCTACGATGAGGACTCGCTGCGCGTCTTCTCTACCATCCGCGGCGACAGGCTGCAGCCGAAATCGCGCGTCGCCTTCGCGCCCAAATACACCTTCTTCAAATTCATCGGATTCAGGGAACGCGGTTACCGGCGGCACCTCGTGATCGACGCAGACATGCTGTGCATGAACGCACTCGACGAAGCGTTGCTGATGGAGCCCTACGCTTCGAAGGCGATCTTCGAGGTCAAGGGCAAGCGCTTCCCGATCCGTGACGAAGACCCCTCCCACCGCTACGGCCACGCCGCCGCAATCCGTTACCTCGAAGAACGCTCGCTTGCCGTCGCGACGGACAAGATCGAGAAGATCAATTCCGGCTTCCTGGTGCTCCAAAGCGAGGCCATCTCGAACCGGTTCTTCGAGGACGCCGTCGCGCTCGCCAGCAGCAACGCCTACGAGCAGGAACAGGCGGCGACCACCCACATCATCGCGAACGCCGGCTCGTTCCTGCGCCTTCCGATGTGGTACAACACGCGCCGGCGAATCTTCGAGTGCCTCGGCCCAGACGTCTTTGAGGCGTATCGCGACAGGATCTTCTTGTTCCACTACACGCCCGGCAAGCCTTGGAACGCGCGGGTCGAGACCACCGCGTTCATCGATGATCCGTGGCATGCGGCGGAAGCCCGGTCGCGGGAATGGGTCGGGGATCTGTAGGACGTGCACCACGTCCTGCACGAGACGGGACGCCGGCAACGCCGGTTCACGCGCAAGCTCCTGCGCCGCACGGCGTGAACGAAAACGGGGCAGGACACGAATGACGGACGGAACTGTCCTGTTCTGGACTTGCACCAACAAGGCCTACGAAGACTTCGCTCCGCTCTACATCGCGTCGGTGCTCCACTGCTTCGGCGACGAGCCTTCGACGCTCGGCACCGCACGGGTTCCGAACGTCAAGGTCGAGATCGGTTTGGAGGACGCGAACAGTTTCCGGGACGCGAATAAGGACGCCCTCGAAACGCTGACCCGGTTCTACGGCGCGCGGTCCTGGACCGTGCGGACCGTCGATTGGAACCGCGCCGGCCGGAAGGTTCTTCCGAACTCGGTCCGTTTTCTCACAGAGCCGGAAACCAAGGCCGCTCTCGTGTACATCGGCGACATCGACATCATCATCGCCGACCGTTCCTTGATTGCGAAGCATCTGGCGTTCATGCGACGCAGCGGGCTTCCTTACTCGAACGCGAAACGCGAAACGGACGCCGGGCGGCTGACGGGCCTGCATTTTACGCGGTGGGACGCCTACTACCCGATCCCGTCCGTGAGCGACGACGAGGTGCGAAGGCTTCCGGACGAGGTTCTCCTCCATCTCCTCGTGACGCGCCGCGGGCACGCGATGCCGACCGAATATTTTCGCCCTGTCGGCGGCCTCCACGTCAGTCCGAACCGGCGTCCCGAGCCGCACGTGAACGAGCGGGGTCGCCACATTCCCGGCTGGGCCGTGGGAGGCGACTCTCTGCGGGAATGGCGGCGGTTTCGATCGGAGCCGGTGATGCAAGCACTTCTTCCGTCGTTGAGCGGTCGCATCAGGGGCATAGCGAGCGTTCTCGACGGAATGGCGGACGCGCTGGATACGGACGATCGATGATCCCTAGCACGTGGCTGAGCGGAAGGCTAAGGAATGGGTGGCGGACATCGTCGCTTCGGGACGTTGAAGGGCAACGCGGTGCGATTCGGGCAGGCTAGAATTCAGCTGCTATCCGACAGGTGAGGAGCATTTGCAGCTGTAGGGTTGCCCGGATGAACGTTCATGGCGAGGTTGGGCGGGAGAGCGGTGGCGATGACCCAAGACGCGGATGCAAGGCAGGTTTTCAGCACCATATTCCGGGAGGACACTTGGCAAGGAACGGTGAAGTCCGGACCAGGCTCGTCTCTCAAAGTCACTGAAAGACTTCGAGCAGCCTTGGCAGAACGGTTTGCGGCACTTGAAGTCCGGACGTTGTGCGACGCCCCCTGCGGGGACTGCACGTGGATTCATGAAATTACCGGTTCCCTCGATTTCTACTTCGGCATCGACGTGGTGCCGGAATTGATCGTCGGCAACCTGGCCAAGGGTTTCCCCCTCAACCATCTGTTCCGCTACGCGGACATCACGAGGGAAACGCCGCCGCGCGTCGATGCGATCTTTTGTCGAGACTGTCTCGTCCATCTTCCGTTCGAAGCCGCAACGTCGGCCATCAACCATTTCAAGGCAAGCGGCTCCAAATATCTGTTCGCGACGACGTTCATCCGCTTGGAAACCAACACTCAAGCGCGAATGGGAACGTGGCGGCCGCTCAACATGCAAAAGCCACCCTTCGAGTTTCCGCCTCCGTTGGACATCATCCGGGAGCGACAAGACAACCCGCAGGACAAATACGCCGACAAGTCGATTGGTGTCTGGAAAATAGCCGATCTTCCAAATTACGGATGATTTCGTGCTGGACGTCGGAGATCACGACTTCATCAATGGCGTTCGTCCTGTATGGTCTTTGCGCCAGCCTCCCCATGACCATAAAGCGACAGCAGCCTCGGCAACAGCCGTCCTTATAAGTGACCGGTTGTTATTTGCTTATCATTTCTTCGAGACTCAGGTCTTTCGCGTGATCGTACGGTTCGATGTCGTCGACGTATCGCGCTGCCAGCATGCTATCCAAAATGAACGTCAAACGCTGAAATCTTTTGTCGAACAACGCGGACAGCTGCTGCCATACCGGATGGCTCCGAAGGCGAGCGTAAGCCAACGCCGTCGATTTGTCGCGAACGTTACCCCAAGTCGGCCGAACGGTGCGGGGGTCGCGATTTAAGGAAAGATGCAGTCCGTGTATGGGGCGGAATCGTTCGTCAGGATCAGGCGTCGGATGCCCGCGCGCGGTCACCAGATCCCATAGGTATCCCTCGTCCAGATTGATGCGCTGCTTTGGCGTCGTCGGCGAAATCGGATAATAGGCGTCCCACTTGGAGAAATGCAGACCGCTCAGGGCCGTCTTTCCAGGGCGTTTGATGTTGCTGTACGGCAGGCCGGTCTCAAGCATCTTTTGACGATGAGGCGTCATTATCTCTTCTGTGACGATGATATCTATGTCGCCTATGTAGACGTAGTCGGAGACGATGTTGGGCGTTGTTACGAAACGCACCGTATGCGGACGCAGACTGGAGAAATCAGCCTCCGACAGGCCGAACTGGCCGGCGAAGACGCCGTCCAGGATGGTCAGCGCTTCCCCGTTCGTCGAGACGAAAGCTGCAGCTTCTTCGAGGCAAACCTCGACTCTGGTAGTATTCGGATTGCTTAGGAGGACGCTGCAAATATAGGGAAGAACGAACATTTCATAGTTTTTGTCTGCAGAAGTGAAGACCGTAAGTGTATCCATCCAACACGACCTGACAATACCGGCTTCTCGAATGGCCCGTCCTATGCGGGTTCGGAAGCCTGCTCCGTATATCGGGTGTTCCGAGTGTCTGCAAAGACCGACAGCAGCATCTGGACCTCGCTCTGCGCCGCCTGCCGCACGGAAAAACCCGCGGCGGCTTTCAGGCCAGCCTCGGAAACGGCTGCGAGCGTCTCCGCTCCGCCCAGCATCAATTCCTCCAGCCGCCTGAAGCACGCGTCCTCGTCGAGGCTGTCGACGACGAGCGCGTTGACGCCGTCGACGGCGTATTCGCCCGTGCCGCCGTGGACCGGCACCATCGGCACGCAGCCGCAGGCCATCGCTTCGAGCCCCGTGCGCCCGAAGGCCTGGTAGTCCGACAGGTCCACGAAGACGTCCGAGGCGGCCAGCACCTCGGCGACCTCGGGCCGGGTGAGGACGCCGAAGTTGCGGAACGGGAAGTCGCGCTCGAGGCCCTGGAAGTCGACGTCGTCGTCGCGGCAGCCGAACACGTTGATCGCGACCCTGTCGCCGTGCGTTTGCGCGAGACGCGACAGGACGCGCATCGTACGCTCGGCGCCGCGCCGGGGGGTGCGCGGACGGATCATCGCCGCCACGTGGACGCGTCCGTCGCCGGGTTTCAGGTCCGGTCGCGGCCGGTAGACCTCGTGGTCGAGGCTCGGCGCGACCTTGCGCGCCTCGATCCCGTGGCGCCCGCGGATCGTGTCCGCCAGCCACTGCGTCTTGGCGAAGACCAGCATGCCCGGGATGAGTTCGTAGGAAAGCTCGGCGATCGCGCGGTTCGGGTCGTCCTGCGCGAAGAACAGCGGCTCGTAATCCTGCACGTAATAGGCCGGAACGAGGGTCGGGTTGGCGTCGACGAGCGCCTTCAGCATCGCGACGGACGTGAAGATCGTCGCGACGACGATGTCGTAGGCCGCCGCGATCTCCGGCAGGTCGTCCTTGCCGAAGGGGATGAAGAGCTCGCGGAACGAGAGCACGTCGCGGTAGAGCTGGAGATAGTCGGAATGGTCCTTCTCGCGGATCGCGACATGGGCGGTGACGCCCATGCGGCGCATCTCGCCGACTTCCTGGACGATCGAGTGGACGCCGCCCCCGCCGCCGCGCGCGGGCAGGAGGAACAGGACGCGCAGCGTCTGCGCGTTCGGCGCCGCCTGTCTCGCGACCGCTCGCGCCGCGAGCGCGTCCGCGACGCGCCGACGGATCGGATCGACGTTGCGGGTCTCCTTCACGCGCTCGATGAGGGCGTTGACCCGGGCCGGCGTGTGCTTGGCCTTCAGCCGCTCCGAGCCCTGCTTGGAGAGCTCGGTGCGCCGCTCGTGGCCGAAGCTCTTCGACTTGGCGTGAAAGACGTAGGCGTCGTCGGCGATCGCGAGATCGAAGCCGGCGTCGCGGGCGCGGATGGAATAGTCGTTCTCCTCGCCGTAGCCGACCGGGAAGTTCTCCTCGTCGAGCAGGCCGATCGCGTCGATGACGCCACGCTTGATGAGGTAGCAGAAGCCGTTCAGGAACGGCGAGCGCGGGTAGGAGCAGGCGGACGTGGCGGCGACGAGCCGCGCCATCTCGTCGGCGCTCATGTCGGCCGGCAGCGGATTGATGGCGAAGACCTTTCCATCGTCGTCGAGGAGCTGCGGCACGTTCTGCCAGCTCGCCGCGTTCGAGAGCGGCCCGACGATGCCGATCCCGGGATCGGACTCGGCGCAGTTGATCATCCCGGCGAGCCAGCCGGTGGTGACGATCGTGTCGCTGTTCAGGGTCACGACGTAACGCGCCGAGGACGCGCGCAGCCCGTGATTGATCGCCCGCGTGTAGCCCTGGTTGCCGCCGAGGTCGATGAGGTCGAAGATCGTGTCCGACTGGCAGGTCGCGCGCAGAAACGCGCCCGTCTTCTCGTCGGACCCGTCGTCGACGACGAGAACCCGCACCGTGAAGCCATCATGGTGCCGACGGAGCGAGGACAGGCATTTCCTCACGTCGTCGAGCGCGTTGAACACCGGCACGATGACGTCGACGTCGGCCGCCGGCCGCGCGGGATCGACCGTCGACCGAACGGTCGGCGCGGGAGCGGGCGCGGGCGCCGAAAGGGTCACGCGCTTGAAGGCCGCGCGCGGCTCGCTCGCCGAGGCGGACGCGGCCTGCTTTTCGAGCAGGCCGAGGCGGTCGCCGAGGTTGTCCCGCCCGGACGGGAGCCGGTTCTCCTTGCGCCCGTAGCGGATGAAGTGGACCAGCGGGTTCATGCCGGCCCGAGCCACGTCGCCGTAGCGATCGAGATACCAGCTCGTGTCGAAGCGGGGACCAGGGTCGCGGCCTTCGGCGGCGCCGTTGCGCAGGTAGTGCCGCACCGGATCGACGCCTTTTCGCGCCACGTCGCCGTAGCGCCGCAGATACCATTCCTTGTCGAAGAACTCGCTTTCGTTGAGGAGCAGGACGTCCTCTTCGCCGCTCCCCGGCCCATGCCCGACGACGGCGACGGGAGCCTTTGCCTCCGGCAGCGGCGCGCGCTTCTCGCTTCTGCCGTGGCGCAGGTAGTGGACGAGCGGGTTCAGTCCGCTCGCCCGCACGTCCTCGTAGCGCGAAAGGTACCAGGACGAGGAGAAGCCCGGGCTCGGGTCGCGGCCTTCTTGCGCGCCCCAGCGCAGGTAATGGCGCAGCGGGTCGATCTTCGCGCGCGCGACGTCCGGATAGCGCTGCTTGTACCATTCGGCATCGAACAAAGGGGAACGGCGCAGGAGCGCGGCGTCCCGGCGCGCCGCGATCCGCGCACGTAGCGGCCGCAGGAGGCGCGCCGTCCAGGACGCGCGGAGGCGGCTGTCGGGGGTCGCACGCGAAGCGACCAGAACGGCGCCGGTCGCGGTACCCGACGCCAAAGTCGTCAGAAGCGGGCGCATCTCGGCCGACAACTGCGGGAGCTTGCGCTCGAAACGCGGTCTATGTTCCAGGTAAGCGAAAGCCAGCTTCTCGCCAGCCTCGGCCTTGGCGCGGAACGTGGCCGCCTGGCGCTCGTGCGCCTTGACCTGCGTTTGCGAGGCCGCCAACTCGGCCGTTTGCTTCGAGAGCGACTCGCCCAGGCGCGAAGCCCGCTTCTCGGCCTCGGCCAACTGACGCTCCTGCGCCTTGGCCCGCGCCTCGCTCGCCAAGCAGGCGGCAGCGC
>CAXUCL010000022.1:398-26833 GCA_964249395.1 uncultured Rhizobiaceae bacterium | reverse complement strand
TCCCAATGTTCACATGCGGCTTGTTGCGCTCGAACTTGCCCTTCGCCATGGTGGCGGCACTCCAATGGTCTCAATGCGGGCGCGACATACGGGGCGACGCCTCGGATGGCAAGAGCGCGGGCTAAACGCGAAAACGCTCGGTGAATGGCTGGGTCGGAAGCAGAATGTTGGAGCGGGTAGCGGGAATCGAACCCGCATATTCAGCTTGGAAGGCTGCTGCTCTACCACTGAGCTATACCCGCGCAGGCATGAACCTATCCGGAACGGGTAACCAGCGCAATGCCGGTGGCCTGAGAGACGTGTTAGGCCGGCGTTTGGCTGCTCTCGACTCGCCGGGCGACCTGCCGACCGCGGTGCTGGTTGCAACGGAAGCAGGCGACCAGAAGGTTGCTCGCGTCGTCCGAGCCCCCGTCCATCCGAGCTTGTTTATGTTCCAGGGTCGGACGGGTCGAACCTTTCTTGGTGAGCATGCGCCGGCAGTAGCAGCACTTCCCGCCCTGGCGTTTCGACAATGTGCGGCGCAGCCAAGCTCGATAACCGCCGTCTCTGAGCAGCATCCCGTCCTCCCGACTTGCAGGAGGGCACGCAGACTATGAACAGGCTGCAACCGAAGGACGTCGATCCGCTGCGAACCACCGAAACGAGTATGGATGCTTAGCGGATGAATGGTGGAGAGAGTTGGATTTGAACCAACGTAGGCTTACGCCAACGGATTTACAGTCCGTCCCCTTTAACCACTCGGGCATCTCTCCATCCGAGCCGGCCCATGCGAGGGTGGCTCGACGTGACCGCGGACTGCCGAAGCCGGACCGCGGGGTCGCCGGTCTTATGCAAAGGCCGTTCCTCGCTGTCAACCGATCCCGCGCGGCGCGCGGCGCGGCGATTGTGACGGCTCCGGCGGTCCTGTAGAGCTTGCGCGATGAGCGATCAGCCGCCGACGCGAACACCGAAGGACAGCCATTACGCCAAGCTCCGTCGCGCCTATCGCGACCGAGCGCAGGGCGGTTCGCAGCCCCGCCAAGCGTCTCGTCCCAAGCATCCGGGCGAAGCCGTGCCTGCCGACAGGGTTCGGCTATACGGACTTCACACGGTGGCAGCCGCCCTCGGCAACCCACGCCGCCGCACCCATCGCTTGCTAGCGACCCGCAACGCCTTTCCCCGCCTCGGCATCGCCGAGGACGCGCTGCCCTGCCCGTTCGAGACGGTCGAGCCCCGCACCCTCGACGCGGCCCTCGGCTCGGACGCCGTGCATCAGGGCGTGATGCTCGAAGCCGACCCGCTGCCGCATCCGCGCTTGGCGGACCTTTCAAACGTATCGCTGGTGCTCGTGCTCGATCAGGTGACGGACCCGCACAACGTCGGAGCGATCCTGCGCTCGGCCGCCGTCTTCGGCGCGGGCGCCGTCATCTCCACCGCCCGCCAATCGCCGCAGGAGTCCGGCGTCCTCGCCAAGGCGGCTTCGGGTGCGATCGAGCACATGCCGAACATCCACGTCGTGAACCTGGCGAATGCGTTGGAAGAACTGACGTCGCAGGGCTTCTCGACGGTCGGGCTCGACTCGGAAGGCGAAGCCGAACTCGAACCGTCGCTCGCCGGCTCGCGCATCGCCCTCGTGCTGGGCGCGGAAGGCAAAGGGCTGCGACAGAAGACGCGCGAAACGGTGTCCGTCCTCGCGCGGCTCGAGATGCCGGGAGCGATCCGCTCGCTGAACGTCTCGAACGCCGCCGCCGTCGCGCTCTACGCCGCCCGACGGCACTTGGCAGGCATCGACATCACGACGACGCAGTGACGGCAGCGCCACACGACCGCGCAGTTTGGTTGCCTTAACCCGCTAGACCTCCACCTCCACCCGCCCTATCGGCTTGGAGCAGCAGGCGAGG
The DNA here is from genome assembly GCA_964249395.1 of uncultured Rhizobiaceae bacterium. Taxonomy (GTDB): domain Bacteria; phylum Pseudomonadota; class Alphaproteobacteria; order Rhizobiales; family Rhizobiaceae; genus Plantimonas. The sequence continues at coordinate 24,953 of CAXUCL010000022.1, read as the reverse complement.
ATGTAGCCTTCCTCGATCTCTTCGTCCGTGATGCCACCGTTGTGCATCATGTGGACGTTGCCCGAAACCTTCATCGTCTTGCAGGTGCCGCAGACGCCGAACTGGCAGCCGCTCGGGATGTTGAGGCCGTTGGCCTTGGCCACCTGCAGGATCGTGTCCGTTTCGGTGCAGTCCGCGTCGATCTCGGCGAAGGAGAAGCGGATCGAGGCGCCTTTGCCCTCTTCCGGCACGACGTCGCCCTGCGGCATCACGTCGGCGGTCTCGACCGGCGCCTGGAAGCTTTCCTCGTGATAGCGCTGCATCGCGAAGCCGGACGCGTTCAGGATGTCGCGCACGCCCTGCATGAACGGCGCCGGTCCGCAACAGAACACTTCCCGATCGTGGTAGTCCGGCGCGATCAGCTCCAGCATCAGGCTGTTCACGCGGCCGCGATAGCCGGTCCAGACGCCGTGCGGGTCGGAGCGCTCGACGACGAACGAGACGTCGATTTCCGGCACGCGCTCCATCATCAGCTCCAGCTCGCGCCGGAAGATGATGTCGGACGGCGAGCGCGCGCAGTGAATGAACTTGATGTCCGCCTTGCGCCCGTAGTCGTAAAGCCAGCGAGTCATCGACATCATCGGCGTGATGCCGGAGCCGGCGGAAACGAACAGATATCGCTCGGCCGGATGCTGCTGGAAGGTGAACGTCCCGGACGGCCCGTAGGCCTTCAGCCGGACGCCCTCGCGCACGTTGTCGAACATCCACCGGCCCGCGACGCTGCCGGGTTGCGCCTTCACCGTGACCGATACCGAAAGCGGCCGCGACGGGCTGGAGGACAAGGTGTAGGTGCGCATCACGACGCCGTTCGCCGTCGGCAGCTCCAGCGTCACGAACTGGCCGGGCGCGTAGCGAAACCAGCTGTCGTCCGGCGTTTGGAACGAGAAGGTGCGCACGTCGTGCGTTTCCGGCAGGACGCCGACGCATTCCAGCACCTGCACCTTGTCGTTCCAGAGCGGCAACTCGTCGATGTGCTTGTGCCGCAGCAATGCGCTTTCCATGGGTGATGCTTCGCCTGTCCGGTCGCGCGATCAGGCGACTTCGGCGAGGCGGGGCATGCGATCGCCGCGGAGCCGCTTCTGCATGAAATCGGAATACCAATCGACGAACTGAATCACGCCGCCCTCGTGCACGGCCGAATACGGGCCCGGCGTGTAGACCGGCGACAGGATGCCGAACTGGTTCTCCTCGATGATGCGCCGGTCCTGATCATTGGTGGCGATCCAGACCTTGGTCATCTCGTCGATGGAGTAGTCGACGCCTTCCACCGCATCCTTGTGGACGAGCCACTTCGTGGTGACTTCGGTTTCCAACGGCCCCTTCGGCAGGACGCGGAACGACACGGCGTGGTCGCCGAGGACGTGATTCCACGTCGACGGATAGTGGAACAGCAGCATGGTGCCGATCTTCGGCGTCTGGACGCTGTCGCTGAGCGGCCGGTTCACCGCCGCCTTGCCCGACATCGTGTAACTGACCGCGTCGCGCAGCAGCGGCATCCGCGCCGTGCGGAACTGGCCGAGCGAATCGAGCACGAACTTCGAGGGCAGGCCGGCCGCCTCGCAGCGCGCCCAGTGCTCGGCCGTTTCCGGATCCTCGTGCGCGTTGACGCCCGTCACGCCCGGCGCTTCCGGATAGGTGCGGCAGAGCTCCGGATGGCTGCCGGCGCAGTGGTAGCATTCCCGGTTGTTCTCCCAGGTCAGCTTCCAGTTGCCCTTCTCGATGATCGTCTGCTCGAAAGCGACCTTGGCTTCCGACAGACGATGCGGCGCGAGATACGGCTCGATCTGCGCCCGGACCGGCTGGAACGACATCGGCTGGTCGGCGAGCGAGATGAAAACGTAGCCGCCGACGGTCTCGCAATGGATCGGCTTCAGCCCGAAATCGGCCGGCTTGAAGTCCGGACCCATGTCGCGCGCGAACAGGAGGCGGCCGTCGAGCTCGTAGGTCCACTGATGGTAGGGGCAGACGAGCTTGGCCGCCGTTCCCTTGGCCGCCGAGCAGATGCGCGAGCCCCGGTGGCGGCACGCGTTATGGAAGGCGCGGATGGTCTGCTGCCGGTCCCGCACGACGATCACCGGGTAGTCGCCGACCTGCACGGTGATGTAGCTGCCGGGCTTCGGCAGCTCGCAATCGTGGCCGACGAACAGCCAGTCGCGGTACCAGATGTTTTCGAGGTCGAGCTGGTAGAAGCCGGGATCCGTGTAGAACTCGCGATCCAAGCTGTAGCCGCTGTTCCTGTGCTGGAACTTCGCCAGCATCGCGTCGCGTGCGTTCATGATGCGATTCTCCCGCAATCCTCGAGATACGTCACCGCTCGTTCGTTCGGCTCGCGAGCCCTCGGAGCGTGGCCCAGGCCGGTGGGGCGTCAGGTGCGGGTGGCGACCCTCGCCAGCGTTTCATGGTCTACATCGTTGTCGGCCGAACGCTCGGCCGAAGCCCCGACAAATGCGACAAGGCTTGACGCACGCGGCGACATGGCGCCGCGGCACCGGTCAAATGGCGGCGAACGCCGACTCTCGCGACGCGAAACCGAGGCGAAGGCCCATGCCGGCCCGGTCCGTCACCAGATCGGCGATCGTGTGGGCGGCGAGCGCTTCGAGAAAAGCGTCCAGCGCCTCCCGCAAGGCGCCGTTCAGCGCGCAGTTGCCGACGAGCGGGCAATCGCTCGTGCCGCCGTCGAAGCATTCCGCCAGCGCGAAGCTTTCCTCCGTCACCTCGACCACGGCGCGCAGCGTGATCGCGTCCGCGGACTTGGCCAGACGAATGCCGCCGTTGCGGCCGCGCACGGTCTCGATGAAGCCGGCCTCCACCAGCGGCTGCAGGATCTTGAACAGGAAGAGTTCGGAGACGGCGTAGGATCTTGCGATGTCGGCGACGCGGCTGAGATGCGCGTCGCGCAGCGCGCAATACATCAGAATGCGGATCGCATGGTTCGTCTGCCGCGTCAGCCGCATCGAGTCGCCTCCCGGATGCCGGACGGGACCCGGCACCCGCTAGCTTAGAAGCATTCCAAAGAAAGAGAAGACCCAATCTCGGACACGGCGTCCTGCACGTCCGGCGGTCAGGCGGACCCGCTGTCGGCCGCCTCGAAGTTCAGCGCGACGCCGTTGATGCAGTAGCGCTGGCCGGTCGGCGGCGGTCCGTCCGGAAAGACGTGGCCGAGATGGCTGCCGCAGCGACTGCAATGCACTTCGGTCCGCACCATGCCGAACGATCGATCGGTCGTCGTCTCGACCGAACCCTCGACCGGATCGTCGAAGCTCGGCCAGCCGGTCCCGCTCTCGAACTTGCGGTGGGCGACGAAGAGCTCCTGGCCGCAACCGACGCAGGAGAACGTGCCGTTGCGCTTCTCATGGTTCAGTGCGCAGCTTCCCGGCCGCTCCGTGCCGTGACCGCGCATCACGTGATATTGCTCGGGTGTCAGCAGGCGACGCCATTCGTCGTCGGTGTGCGTCACGGAAAACTTGGCGGCATCCATCTTTGCGTTCCTTCGAAACGATCGCTTCGGCTGGTAGGTAGGTGGTCGCCGACCGGCCGCAATCGACTGCGACCTCCGTGTCGCCGCCCCTAGAAGGCCGCGAACTCCGCGGCCGTCGGGTAGGACTTCTGCGTTCCGCGCTTCAGCGTCGATTGCGCGGCGTAGCGCGCGGCCAGGTTCAACGCCGGCTCGACCTCGCCGAGAACGGCGTAGAAGTGCGCGAAGGAGCCGATGAACGCATCGCCGGCGCCGGTCGTGTCCACCGGCTCGACGGGGAACGGTCGGATCGGCAGGGTCCGGTCACGTTGAACGAGCAGGGCGCCGCGCGAGCCCATCGTCACCACGACGCAGCCGACGCCCGACTCGACCAACGTCTTCGCCGCCGCCTCGCTCGCCTCGACGCCGTCCACCGGCATGCCGGTCAGGAGGCCGAGCTCGGTCTCGTTCGGCACGAGAAAGGTCGCGTCGCGGATGCGGCGGCGGTCGAGCCCGGCGGCGGCGGGCGCGGGATTGAGCAGCGTCTCGATGCCGTGCCGCCGACCGAAGTCGATGGCGTGGTACACGACGTCCAGGGACGTTTCGAGCTGCAGCAGGATCAGGCGGCACGTCTTCAACGCGTCGGCGGCCGCGTCGACGTCCGGCGGCGCCAGGTAGGCGTTGGCCCCCTTCACGATGACGATGCGGTTCTCGCCGGAAGGCTCGACGAAGATCGGCGCGACGCCGGACGACATGTTCGCCACCGTGCCGACATGGCCCGTGTCGATGCCGTTCGCCTCGAAGTTCCGCAGTTGGTCGGCGCCGAACGAGTCGGCGCCGATCTTCGAGACCATGACGACCTCCGCCCCGAGCCGCGCGGCCGCGATCGCCTGGTTGGCGCCCTTGCCGCCGAAGCCGATCTCGAAGCTCGGCGCTTCGATCGTCTCACCCGCCGCCGGCACCCGCTCGACGTAGGTCACGAGGTCGATGTTGTTGGAGCCGATCACGGCGATGCGCGGCGTCATGGTGTGTCGTCCTCCGCTCCAGCGACCCCGTCGCTTCCGTCCCACCCTTTCGACATAGGACGGTGGATCAGGCAAGCTCGCCCCTTCCCGGGCGTCCGCACCATGCCGAAGGTTGCAAATCGTCTCCGATATGCGGAGAGAATGCCGGCCGGATCAGCAGGACCAGAGCCGCATGGACATTTCCGTATTCGCCGGTTGCGTTCCCGCGCTGATGACGCCGTGCAAGGCCGATCGGACGCCCGACTTCGACCGGCTCGTGACGGCAGGCTGGCGCTTGATCGAGACCGGCATGTCCGCCGTGGTCTACTGCGGTTCGATGGGCGACTGGCCGCTCCTGACCGACGCCGAGCGGATGGAAGGCGTGGCGCGGCTCGCGGCGGCGGGCGTCCCGGTGATCGTCGGCACCGGCGCGGTGAACACGCGCGCCGCCGTCGCGCACGCGACGCACGCCGCGAGCGTGGGCGCGAAAGGCCTGATGGTGATCCCGCGGGTGCTGTCGCGCGGCTCGTCGCCCGCGGCTCAGGCCGCGCACTTCAAGGCGGTCCTGTCCGCCGCGCCGGACCTGCCGGCGATCATCTACAATAGCCCTTATTACGGCTTCGCGACCCGGGCCGATTTGTTCTTCGCGCTGCGCGCCGCGCATCCGAACCTCGTCGGGTTCAAGGAGTTCGGCGGTGCGGCGGACCTTCGCTACGCGGCGGAGAACATCACCTCGGCGAGCGACGAGGTGGCGCTGATCGTCGGCGTCGATACGCAGGTCGTCCACGGGTTCGTCAACTGCGGCGCCGCCGGCGCGATCACCGGCATCGGCAACGTTCTTCCGCGGGAAGTGCTGCACATGGTCCAACTCTGCCGGCTCGCCGCGGCCGGCGACGTCGAGGCGCGCCGCAGCGCCGAAGAGCTGGAGCGGGCCATGGCCGTCCTGTCTTCCTTCGACGAAGGTCCGGACCTCGTCCTGTTCTACAAGCACCTCATGGTGCTGAACGGCGACGCCGCCTACGGCACGCACTTCAACGAGAGCGACGCCTTGAGCCCGGCGCAACGACGCTTCGCCGAGCGGCAGTATCGGCTGTTCAAGGATTGGTACGCGGCCTGGAACAAGGCCGTCTGAGTCCGCCGGCGCCATGTTCGAGCGGATCGACGCCGTGGTGATCGGTGCGGGCATCGTCGGCATCATGGCGGCGAACGCCTTGCAGAAGGACGGGCTCGGCGTCCTGCTCATCGACCGGCAAGGCATCGCGGAAGGGGCGAGCTTCGGGAACGCCGCCGCCCTCGCCTTCTCCGACGTGGTGCCGCTCGCCTCTCCGGGCATCATGCGGCGGGCGCCGCGTTGGCTTCTCGACCCGCTCGGGCCGCTGAGCGTGCCGCCGGCCTACGCGCTCGCCATCGCCCCGTGGCTGTATCGTTTCTGGCGCGCGAGCGGCGAGGCGTCGTTCGAGCATGCCCTGCGCGCGCAGGCGGGGTTGATGCGCCTGGCGCGAACCGAAATGCATCGGGCGATCGACGCCGCCTGCTTGGCTCACATGCTCCGCTCGGACGGCTGCCTCGAGGTCTACGAGAGCGAAGCCGAACTGACGGCCGCATTGCCGCTTTGGGAACTCCGGGAGCGGGAGGACATCGGCTTCGAGCACGTCGATCGCGGACGCATCGACGAGCTGCAGCCGGGTTTGTCGCCTCGGTTCGTGCGCGGCACCTTCGTTCCCGAATGGCAGACGTTGAGCGATCCGCATGCCTTCGCCGTCGCGCTCGCCGAGCGGTTCGTCGAGCGGGGCGGCACGTTCCGCAAGGCCGCGGTGAACCTCGTCGAACTGCGGGACGGGGGCGCAGACCTGCGTCTCCTCGACGGAGCGACGCTCCATGCCAGGCACGTCGTGGTCGCAGGCGGCGCTTGGTCGAAGCCGCTCGCCGTTACGCTCGGCGACCGCGTGCCGCTGGAAACGGAACGTGGCTACAACACGACCCTGCCGCCGGGCGCCTTCGACCTCAGACGTCAGGTCGTGTTCGGCGGTCACGGCTTCGTCGCGACGCCGCTCGCGAACGGCATCCGCGTCGGCGGCGCGGTCGAGCTCGGCGGCCTCCGACGTCCGCCGAACTTCCGCCGCGCGGAGGCGATGCTCGCCAAGGCGAAAACGTTCATGCCGACGCTGGCGACCGGGAACGGGCGGCAATGGATGGGCTTCCGGTCGTCGATGCCCGACTCGCTTCCGGTGATCGGCCGCTCCAGCGCGAGTCCGAACGTGATCTACGCGTTCGGCCACGGTCATCTCGGCCTGACCCAATCTGCCGCGACGGGGCGGCTCGTCGCCGATCTCGTCGCCGGCCGCCCGGCCGCGATCGACCTCACGCCCTTCCGTCCCGCCCGCTTCCGTTCGTTCGAAAGGCAAGGCTGAGTCATGGCCCGCCACAGCTTCTTCTGTCTCGACGGCCACACCTGCGGCAACCCGGTGCGGCTCGTCGCCGGCGGCGGGCCGCTGCTCGACGGTTCGACCATGCTGGAGCGGCGCGCGCACTTCTTGGCCGAATACAATTGGATCCGAACCGGCCTGATGTTCGAGCCGCGCGGGCACGACATGATGTCCGGAGCGATCCTCTACCCGCCGACGCGCGGGGACTGCGACGTCGGCGTCCTCTTCATCGAGACGAGCGGCTGCCTGCCGATGTGCGGTCACGGCACGATCGGCGCGGTCACGATGGCGCTGGAACACGGTCTCGTTTCGCCGCGCACCGCGGGCGTCCTGAACCTCGACACCCCGGCCGGGCTCGTGCGCGCCACCTACGAACGGCGCGGCGAACACGTCGAGGAGGTGCGGCTCACCAACGTTCCGGCCTTCCTCCACGCCGAGGGTCTCGAAGTCGAGTCGCCGACGCTCGGACCGTTGCGCGTCGACGTCGCCTACGGCGGCAACTTCTACGCCATCGTCGATGCCCAGGAGAACTTCCGCGACATGGCGGACTACACGGCGTCGCAGCTCGTGCAGATGTCCGGGCCGCTTCGGCAGGCCATCAACGACCGCTACGAGTTCGTCCATCCGGCGGAGCCGGGAATCGCCGGCCTGCGCCACATCCTTTGGACCGGCGCGCCGACGGTGGAAGGCGCGACCGCCCGCAACGCCGTATTCTACGGCGACAAGGCGATCGACCGCTCGCCCTGCGGCACCGGCACGTCGGCCCGCATCGCGCAATGGGCCGCCAAGGGAAAGCTCGGCGTCGGCGACCCGTTCGTCCACGAATCGATCATCGGCTCCCTGTTCAAAGGTCGGGTCGAGCGGGCGGTGGACGTCGGCGGCAAGCCGGGCGTCATCCCCTCCTTCGCCGGTTGGGCGCGGCTCACCGGGATCAACACGATCTTCATCGACGACCGTGACCCGTTCGCCCACGGCTTCTCGGTAACCTGACGCAACCCCGCTCGGCGATTTAGCCGTTCCGTGCCGGACCCGGTGGAATCCACGTGCCGGCCCGTTCCATTGAAAGCGACCGGCCGCCACGCTAAACATGGCGAAACGCCGGATTAGCTCAGCGGTAGAGCAGCGGTTTTGTAAACCGAAGGTCGGGGGTTCAATCCCCTCATCCGGCACCGCGAGTTCCCTGCCCTGACGCGCCGGTCGAAGGCCGTCCGTCGTCGATGGTGCCGATGCAGCGATCGCTCTCCAAGCTCGCCTTCGTCGCGAGCGAGACCCCTGCGGCGCAGGAAGCGGCCGAGCGGCTGATCGATCGCTACGACGGCGTCGATCCGGAAGGCGCCGACATCGTCGTCGCGCTCGGCGGCGACGGCTTCATGCTGCAGACGCTGCATCGCTTTATGGACACCCGCATCCCGATCTACGGGATGAACCAGGGCACCGTCGGCTTCCTGATGAACGAGTTCCGCGAGGAAGACCTGCCGCAGCGCCTCGAGTCGGCGATCGAGCACTTCATCCGGCCGCTCGAAATGGTGGCGATCGACGAGAACGGCGCCGAGCATCGCGCGCGGGCGATCAACGAGGTCGCCTTGTTCCGCCAGTCCTACCAGGCGGCGCGGCTGCGGATCGTCATCGACGGCAAGCCACGACTGGAGGAGCTGATCTGCGACGGCGTGATGGTCGCGACGTCGACCGGTTCCACCGCCTACAACCTGTCAGCGCAAGGTCCGATCATTCCGATGGATGCGCCCCTGCTCGCCCTGACGCCCGTCAGCGCGTTCCGCCCGCGACGCTGGCGCGGCGCGCTCCTGTCGAACCGGCAGGTGGTGGAGATCGAAACGCTGGAGCCGGAGAAGCGTCCGGTCAACGCGGTTGCGGACCATACGGAGGTGAAGTCCGTGCGCCGGATCACGGTGAACGAGTCGACCGATCTCTACGCCCAGATTCTGTTCGACAACGAACATTCCTGGGACGAACGGATCATCGCCGAACAGTTCCGCTACTGATCCTTCGGCGGCCCGAAGGTCAGGCCGCCAACAGAGCGCCGAGCCGCGCGTGCCGGTTGCCTTCTTCCAGGTCGCGACCGAGACTATCGAGCAGCCGCAGCGCGGCCGCCGCCTTGTTGTCCGCAGCGTTCGCGCGCAGCGTGGCGGCGATCCGCTTGACGACGAGGCGGGACAGCTCGTCCGCGTCGCCGCCGATCCGCCCCCGCACCGCGTCCTTCCATGCCCGGACGGCGACCTGGAGCAAGTCGGCGACCGTCCGGTCGAGGCCGCAGCGCCCGAGCAGCGACGAAACGGCGCCTTCGCGCCCGTCGACGACGACAGCGCGGACCCGCGCTTCCGGCATGCCGGACAATAGGGAAAGCGCTGCCGCGAAGACCTCGATGTTGCCGGCGCAGAGCGAGCGGACGAGGAAGGCCGGGGAAAGCTGCCCGGTGACGCGCAGGTGCTCGACGAACCGCATGCCCTCGATCGGCGTCAATGCGTCGCCCAACCGCGCGGTCGCCCGCTCGCACGCGTCGAACACGGCGCGCGCCGTTTGCGCCGGGCCGAGCACGTTCGCGACGAGGGACGAGCGCTGCAGCCGCGTCGCCGCTTCGAGCACGAGCGTTTGACGCACGTCGGCCGGCAGTTCGGCCCGCTCGGCGAGGCGCGCGGCGATCCCCGGCTCGGCCGCGAACCGCTCAGCGACGCGCCGCAGGATCGAAGCGTCGAGCCGCGCCGTCGGATTGTCGAGCAGTGCGGCGCAAGCTTCCCCCGTACCAGCCGTCGCGATGACGGCCGACAAGGCCCGTTCCGGCGCATGCCGCCATGCGACGGCAACCTGAACGGCCGGCCGACCCGCGCGCACGGCATCCGTCAGATCGTCGAGGCGCAGGACGGGCGAGCGCGCCACCGCGACGGCGATCGCGTCCGTATCGAACAGGAAGGCGCGGATGAGGCTGTGGGGCGCGCTATCGTGGGCGCCGATCGCCTCCGCCACGGCCAAGCGCACCTTCGGCGACGGGTCATCGAGAACGAGGTGCAGCGCGTCGTGCGCTTCCCGTCGCGAGACAGGCTCGACGCGTCCGTCGACGATCGCCTCGGCCAGGATAACGTAGCCCGCGGCGCGCTGCCGGCTCGTCGCCGTCTCGCACCATCTCACGAAACGCTGGATGATCATGGAGAACGACGGCCCGACGCGGAACAACCCGACGCCGATCATGGTCTTCAGGGGTTAACGATCGTTTTACGACGTTCCGTAACGAAACGCTTACCTTTCAAACGTCGGACGCATCCGGGCGTTCGGGACGGCGCAGCTCGAACACCCGCGCCGTCACGGCGTAGTCGAGGTAACCGAGGCGGCACAGCGGCCGCGCCAGCGCCATGTCGATGCGGCCGTCTGCGAGGATCGATTCGTCGATGTGGATGCCGACGACCTCACCGATCACCACCACAGCGTCGCTCGGCTGGCCGGACGCGCCGACCGGCTTGAAATGACTTGCAACCCGACATTCCAGTGCCGCCGGACTTTCGGCGACTCTGGGCGCCTCGACCAACCGACACGGCGCTTCCGTCACACCGGCGATGGCGAATTCGCTCGTGCCGCGCGGCGCGGCCGCGGAGGAGCGGTTCACGGCCGCCGCCAGGCTTTCGGTCGCGAGGTTGACGACGAACTCGCCGGACTCGATCGCGAAAGCGGCGGAGTCCTTCACGCCGGACGACGAGAACAGCACCAGCTTCGGCCGATCGGAAATGGCGGCGAAGAAGCTGTAGGGCGCGAGGTTCACCGCCCCGGCCTTCGAGCGCGTCGAGATCCAGCCGATCGGGCGCGGCGCGACGATCGCCTTGAACGGATCGTGCGCCAGCCCGTGGCGGTTCGTATCGGCGGCGTAGAACACGGCGTCGTCAAACTGCGGCTGCAGGCGCGGACGCCTCGGTGACGATCGCGTCGAGATCGGGCCGCACGCGGTCGCCCTGCGTCGCGTCGAACGAGCCGATATGGACGAAGGCCGCGACCTTCTCGGCCGGCGCGATGCCGAGGATGCGTTTGGCGTCGTCGTCGTAGGCGACCCATTCCGTCACCCAGTTGGCGCCGAAGCCGAGCGCGTGGGCGGCGTGAACCAGGTTCATCGCCACTGCCCCAGCCGACAGGACCTGCTCCCATTCGGGAATCTTCACGTGCGGGCCGGCGGTGGACACGACGCCCACCACCAGCGGCGACCGGCTGAACCGCTTCTCCTCCATGGCGCGTCGTGTCTCGCCGACCGATCCCTCGCGGCTTTCCACCAGCTCGCGCAGCGCCGTGCCGAGCCTCGCGGCCGGCTCGCCCCGATAGATCACGAAGCGCCAAGGCGCGAGCTTGCCGTGGTCCGGCACCCGCGCAGCGATGGTCAGCATGCGCCGCAGCATCGGTTCGTCGGGCGCCGGTCCGCGCAGCGAGGGAATGGCGACCGAGCGGCGGCGTTCGAGGTAGTCTGCGATCTGGTCCAACGGTCGTGTTCCTCGTGTGCGCGGTGTCAGCTAGCCACACCGGCCGCGAAATCCAATCGCTTCGGACGGTTCGACGCAGGATTGCCGCATTACACGGATGACGAAGCCTTGTAGCGGCTTGCCGCGGCCTTCGAAACCCGTCCATCCTCCCCGCATCGATGCCTGCCATTTCCTTCCAACACCTTGGATACCGCGTCGCCGGCGCAAGCCTTCTGCTCGCTTGCGTCGCGATGGCTTGCCCGGCGTTCGCGCAGGATGCGGGTTTCGGCGGTGCCGGGTTCGGCAATGGCGAGGGCGGGGGAAACGGAGGGTCCCGGGAGCCCGGTGCCTACGCGTCGCCCTCCGCCATTCCCGACGGGACGCCGACCGATCTCGGCGTGAACCTGCCGCGCCAGCTCGAGCGTTTCGATCCGATCGCCCTGCCGGACCTCGATCGAACCAGCATCGACCCGTCCGCCTTCTCCCTGCCGGCGCTGCCGGCCTACGCCCCGAAAATCCCGGTGCCGAACCCGTTGGCGGACAGGCCGGAGCTTCGCCTCGACGCGCGCCTGACGTCCGAGGGCGAGGCCGTTCCCGCCGGCCTCGTTTGGCGGCTGTTCGCGCCGACGCCCGGACCGGACGGCAGGTTGCCGCTGGTCGCCACCGCCAAGGGCGGAGCGGCCGCGTTCGACGTGCCGAAAGGTTCGTACCTCATGCATGTCGGCTTCGGCTACGCGGGTGTGACGCGCCGCATCGACTTCGAAGGCGGGACCATGCACGAGAGCGTCGTCCTCGCGGCCGGCGGCCTCAAGATGAACGCGCGCGTCGCCGGTGACGCCGCGATCGCGCCCGGCAAGCTCAGCTTCGACATCTACGCCGGAGGCGCCGAGGAGCCGGACCGGCGGCTCGTCGCGCAAGGCGTGAAGCCGGGCGCCGTCGTGCCGCTCAACGCCGGCGACTACCGCATCGTCTCGCATTACGGCGACGACAATGCCGAGGTCGGCGGCGAGGTGACGGTCGAAGCCGGCCAAGTGACGGACGTGACGCTGCAACACCGGGCCGCGTCGCTCACCATGAAGCTCGTGCGCGAGCGCGGGGGCGAGGCCATCGCCGATACGGCCTGGCAGGTCATGAATGTCGACGGGACGCTGGTCCGCGAAAGCGTCGGCGCCTTTCCATCCATGGTGCTGGCGGAAGGCGACTACCTCGTCGTCGCCAAGAACCGCGACAAGACCTTCCAGCGCGGCTTCACCGTCGCGGCGGGAGCGGACGCGGACGTCGAGCTCCTGACGAGCGACGTCCTCCCGGCGTCGGGCTCCGTCGAAGGTTCAGGCGACTGATTCGAGCCGTTCGGTCCACCTATTCCGCGGCGATGCCGACCGGCGCCGACCCGGCGCTGTGCGTCCGACGAAGGTCGGGCGGTACGGCTTCAGTCGAAAGCAGCGCCAGCGCCTCGTCGAGGCTCAGCGACTGCCCGTCGCGCGAGCCGAGACGACGGACGTTGACGCTCGCCTCCTCGGCCTCGCGCCGGCCGCAGACCAGCAGCACAGGCACCTTCGCCAGCGAATGCTCGCGGACCTTGTAGTTGATCTTCTCGTTGCGCAGGTCCGCTTCCGCGCGAAGTCCCAGCAAGCGAAGTTTCGCCGCGACGTCCGAGGCGTAGGCGTCCGCTTCCGACGTGATGGTCGCAACGACGACCTGGGTCGGCGCGAGCCACAGCGGGAAGTGCCCGGCATAGTTCTCGATCAGAATACCGAGGAAGCGCTCCATCGAGCCGCAGATCGCGCGGTGGATCATCACGGGCACGGTCTTCTCGGAGTTCGAGTCGATGTAGAAGGCACCGAACCGTTCGGGCAGGTTGAAGTCGACCTGCGTCGTGCCGCACTGCCATTCCCGGCCGATCGCGTCCTTCAACGTGTACTCGAACTTCGGCCCGTAGAACGCGCCCTCGCCTTCGTTGATGCCCGTCGTGATGCGGCCGCCGGACTCGGACTCGATCCGCTCGAGCACCTTGCGCATGACCGACTCGGCCCTGTCCCATAACGCGTCGGAACCCACGCGCTTCTCCGGGCGCGTCGACAGCTTCACCATCACCTCCTCGAAGCCAAAATCCCGGTAGACCGACAAGATCAGCTCGTTGATCTTCAGGCACTCGGCTTCCAGCTGCGCGTCCGTGCAGAAGATGTGCGCGTCGTCCTGCGTGAAGCCGCGGACGCGCATCAGACCATGCATCGCACCGGATGGCTCGTAACGATGCACGAGGCCGAACTCCGCATAGCGGATCGGCAGTTCGCGATACGACTTCAAGCCGTGCTTGAAGATCATGACGTGGCCGGGGCAGTTCATCGGCTTCAGGGCGAAGACGCGCTTGTCCTCCGCTTCGTCGCCGGCCGACTGCACCTGGAACATGTTCTCGCGATACCAGCCCCAGTGGCCGGACGCTTCCCAAAGCGATTTGTCGAGCACCTGCGGGGCGTTGACCTCGTCGTAGTCGCCCTTCAGGCGCCGTCGCATGTACGATACGAGATCCTGGAACAGCGACCAGCCCTTCGGGTGCCAGAACACGACGCCGGGCCCCTCCTCCTGGAAGTGGAACAGGTCCATCTCGCGGCCGAGCCGACGATGGTCGCGCTTTTCGGCCTCGTCGAGCATGTGAAGGTAGGCGGCGAGCTGTTCCTTCGTCGCCCAGGCCGTGCCGTAGATGCGGGTCAGCATCGGTTTCGTCGAGTCGCCGCGCCAGTAAGCGCCCGCGACCTTCATCAGTTTGAAGGCGTCGCCGACCTGGCCCGTCGTGGCCATGTGCGGTCCGCGGCACAGGTCGAACCAGTCGCCCTGATAATAGACCTTGAGGTCCTGTCCGGCGGGGATCGCGTCGACCAGCTCGACCTTGTAGCCCTCGCCCTTGGCCGCAAAGACGTCCCGCGCCCTTTCGCGCGACCAGACCTCCTTGCGGAACGGCGCGTTGCGGCGGACGATCTCCGCCATCTTCTTCTCGATCGCCGGGAAATCGTCCGGCGTGAACGGCGTGTCGCGCGAGAAGTCGTAGTAGTAGCCGTTCTCGATCACCGGCCCGATCGTCACCTGCGTGCCCGGCCAGAGCTCCTGCACCGCCTCGGCCATCACGTGCGCCGCGTCGTGCCGGATCAGTTCCAGCGCGCGCGAGTCGTCCCGCGTGACGATCTCGATGGCGCCGCCGCTTCCCAACGGGTCGGACAGGTCGCGGACCTCGCCGTCGAGCGCGTACGCGACGGCCTTCTTCAACAAGGATTTCGAGATGGTGCCGGCGATGTCGGCGCCGGTCGCGGTCGCTTCGTACTGCCGAAAAGAGCCGTCGGGAAAGCTGACATCGACCATCGTTCGTCCTTTCGCTCACCCCCGCCTACGATCGCGGGAAAGCCGTATCCACCGGGCGCGCCGCGAAGCGCCGCCGCCTTCTATCATTGATGGAGACCCGGGCAAGGCGGACGCGCCGGGCGATCCGGCGACCTATCGCTCGGTCTTGGAAAGGCCCGTGGGGACGGGATCGAAACCGGCTGTCCCGAACGGGCCGCAGCGCGCGACCCGTCGCGCCGCGAGCCAGCCGCCGCGCAGCAGGCCGTGCCGGGCGATGGCCTCGTAACCGTATTCCGAGCAGGTCGGCAGGTGCCGGCAATGGTGGCCGACGAAGCCGGACAAGGTCAGTTGATAGGTTCGGATCAACGCGACGCCGGCCAGCCGGCCCGGCGTTTTGCGCCACGGACCTTGCCAGTTGCGGCCACTCAAGCAGCAGCCTTCGGCTGGATGCGGTCGAGCGCGGTCACGACGGCGTCGAAGGTCAGCATCGCCGAGGCGTGCCTCGCCTTGTAGTCCTTCACCGGCTCCAGAAAGCGCAGCGCCGCGAAGCGTCCCGTCGGCGGCGGACCGTTCTCCTTGAGCATCCGTCGCATCTCATCGCGGACGGCACGCAAGTCGTCGAGCTTCGAGCCGACAATCGCCTCGGCCATGATGGCGGCGGACGCTTGCCCGAGCGCGCAGGCGCGCACCTCGTGGGCGAAGTCCGTCACCGCGCCGTCGCGCACGACGAGGTCCACCGTCACCGTGGAGCCGCACAGCTTCGAATGCGCCGTCGCCGAAGCGTCCGGCGTCGCAAGCCGGCCGATCCGCCCGATGTTGCCGGCATATTCGAGGATCTTCGCATTGTAGACGTCGTCGATCACCGAAATCGTCTCCCGGCAGGCGGCTGCGGCCGTCTTCAAAGCCCCGCGGCTCCCGACTATATAGGGGCGCGCGTGCGGGCTCGGAAGATCGGGCGCGAGCGTCCGGAGTACCGCACCGATGGATGCCATCATCAAGCGTTTTCCCGAAGCGCGGGCGGAGTCCGCCAGCGAACGGCCGACGCGGGAGCAGGCGGAGGCGGCCGTCGAGCTTCTGATCCGCTGGGCGGGCGACGACCCGGCGCGCGAAGGCCTTCGCGAAACGCCGGCGCGGGTGGTCAAATCATACGAAGAACTGTTCGGGGGCTACCGCGCAGACGCGGCAGCCGTGCTCGGCCGTACCTTCGAGGAGGTGGGCGGCTACGACGACATCGTCATGGTCCGCGACATCGACTTTCACTCCCATTGCGAACACCACATGGTGCCGATCGTCGGCAAGGCCTCGGTCGGCTACCTGCCGTCGGGGCGCGTGCTGGGGCTGTCGAAGATCGCGCGCGTCGTCGACATCTTCGCCCGTCGCCTGCAGACGCAGGAGAAGCTGACGGTACAGGTCGCGAACGCGATCGAGGGCGTGTTGAAGCCGCGTGGCGTCGCCGTGGTGCTGGAGGCGGAGCATCTGTGCATGGCGATGCGCGGCGTGCGCACCAAGGGCTCGACGACGATCACCTCGACGTTCCGCGGCGTCTTCGCAGCCGACGCCGCCGAGCGCCAGCGCATCTTGTCCCTGCTCGGCAAGTCCGCTTGACGTCGGCAACGGCGTTCGCGGCCCCCGGATCGAAAGCCGAACTGGAAGAAGGGCGGGCGTTGACGCCTCGCTTCGACCGGGACGGTCTCGTGGCCGCGGTGGTGACGGACTTCGGATCGGGCGATCTGCTGATGGTCGCGCATATGAACGCCGAGGCATTGGATCTCACAATCCGGACCGGCTTCGCGCATTACTGGAGCCGGTCGCGCCAAACGCTCTGGAAGAAAGGCGAAACGTCCGGCGCGCTGCAACGGGTGCGCGAGGCGCGGATCGACTGCGACCAGGACGCCGTGTGGCTGCGCGTCGAGGTGTCGAAGCCGGACGACACCTGCCATACCGGCCGCTCGACCTGCTTCTACCGAACGATCGTCACGGACGGCGACGGACCATCGAAGCTCGTCGCCACCGATCTCGGACGTTCGAAGGCGAAGCAGGCTTAGCGAAACGGCAATTCCTCTCGTGTATGTTCGCGGGCATGTGGAAACGCCGTTCCGCGACCGAGACGGGAAGCTCGCATCAGGCGGTCGCCACCGACGAAAGGCCGCTCGACGCGCCGGGTTCGGCAAAAACGGCAGGCCCGGCCGGGCTGTCGCGACCGATCGCGCCGAAGAAGCGGCGGCTCGGCATCGCGCTCGCCCTCGGCGGCGGCGCGGCGCGTGGCTGGGCCCATATCGGCGTCCTGAAAGCGCTCGACGACAACCGTATCCCGGTCTCGATGATCGCCGGCACGTCGATCGGCGCGCTGGTCGGCGGTTGCTACCTCGCCGGGCGCCTCGACGAGTTGGAGGAGTTCGCGCGGTCGCTGACGCGGCGCGGCCTGATCCGTTTCCTCGACATCCGCCTCGGGTCCGCCGGGCTGCTCGGCGGCATGCGGCTCAACCGCCGGCTGGTCGAGAAGCTCGAAGGCGTGACGATCGAGCAACTGCCCAAACCGCTCGTCTGCGTCGCGACCGAGGCGCGCAGCGGTCATGAGGTGTGGCTCGACTCCGGTTCGCTCGTCGTCGCGATGCGCGCGTCCTATGCGCTGCCGGGCGTGTTCGAGCCCGTCACCTGCGGCGACCGCACGCTGTTCGACGGCGCCATCGTCAATCCGGTGCCGGTTTCGGTTTGCCGCGCCTTCGAGCAGCCGCTCGTGGTCGCAGTGAACCTGCACTACGACCTGTTCGGCCGCGCCGCCGTGATTCGAATGAGGGCGAGCGAGGCGGCAAGTCGGGTGGCGCACGTCGAGACGCAGATCATGATGGACGACCTCGACCCGAACGCGCTGCAGGCCGTCCGGCGCCGCGAGAAGATCGGCATCACGCGCTCGATGGCGGACGCGTTCAATATCGTGCAGGACCGGATTTCACGATCGCGCCTCGCCGGCGACCCGCCCGACCTGTCGCTGCAGCCGCGCGTCCGCGACATCGGTCTGGCCGAGTTCCACCGAGCCGACGAGGCCATCCGGTTCGGTTACGAGGAAACGACCCGCCGCCTGGCCGAGATCGAGCGGGTGGCCGAGGGCTTCGGCGACGACTGAGCCTTGCCGGAGGAGCCTCTCCGTCAGCCGCCGGCGGCGATGTAGGTCCGCATGTCCTCGGCCTCGCGCACCGCGTCCTCGATGCGCCGCTTCACCACGTCGCCGATCGAGACGATGCCGACGAGCCGGCCGTTCTCGGCGACCGGCAGGTGGCGGAAGCGTCCGCGCGTCATGATCTGCATCACCTCGTCGACGCTCGCCGACTCGCCGCAGGTCTTCACGGTCGCGGTCATCTCCGCTGCGATCTTCTGATCGAGCGCGGCGGTCCCCTTCGTGCCGACGACGCGCACGATGTCGCGCTCGGACAGGATGCCGGCGATGGCACCCGCGTCGTCAAGCAGCACGAGCGCACCGATCCGACGCCGGGCGAGTTCGCCCGCGGCCTCCGCCAGGGACGCGCCGGGATGCATGGTGAAGACGTCCCGCCCCTTCGCTTCGAGGATGCTGCCGACCGTCATTGCCGTCTCCCTGCCGTTCGCGTTCTCCCGGGCGCGATGTTGGGGCAGTCCGTCGCCAACGGCAAGCAGGGTTCGCTCAGATGGGTCGGCGACGTTCGAACAGGCCGAAGGCCAGGAACCCGAGCACGAAACCGCCGAGATGCGCTTCCCAGGCGATCGGCGCCCCACCGCCGAGATAGGTGCCGAAGCTCGAAGCGGTCAGAAGGTTCGTCGCGAAGAAGATCACGACGAACACCAAGATGGTGCGGTTCGACATCGACTCGGCCACCGTCAGCCGCGGCGCGAAGCGTTGTTCCTGTGGATCGCGACCGAGCGGGCCGAAGGCGAAGCGGCACGCGCCGCCCATCAGCGCCGACACCGCACCGGACGCGCCGATCATCGGCGCGAGCAGGTTCGGGTCGCGAACGAAGAAGACCGCGGCCCCGGCGAGCGCTCCGGCCGTCAGAAACGCGGCGTAGCGCAAGGACCCGAGGCGCCGCGCCACCGGCGCGCCGAACGCCAGGAGCCAAACCGCGTTCAGCGTCAGGTGCGTCCAGTCGCCGTGCAGCAGCGCGTGCGTCAGGGGCGTCCAGAGCCCGGCGCCGACCGACCGGCCGTAAAGCTCGGCGCAGTCGATGCCGTAGCAGGCCGGCACGAAGGACGTGTCAAAGATCAACCGTTCGTCGGCAACGGGACCCAGCACGAAGGCGCGCAAGCTGTGGACGGCGAGCAGCAGCACGATCGTCGCAAGCACGATGCCGGGCACGTTGAAGACCGGCTGGCGCGTCTCCTCCTGCGGCCCGAACGGCGGTCGCTTGGGCATTTCGGCCTGCTGTTCCAAGGTCGAACGTCCTTTTTGTCTGCCGAGCCGCCGTGAGTCGCCAACGTGTGTCCCAGGTCGCCGAGCGGCAATGCGGCGAAGGCGGCAACCCCGTCCGCATGGCGCCCTTGCTGCCCGTAGACAACATCGAACGTTAACGATGGCCGGGTAGGTTCGGATCGCTTGCCCGAGCCCACGAAAGTTCGCTCCTCCGATGCCAGCCGTCGCTCTACGAGTTCCGCCGGACGCGCAGGAACAACGAACCTACCATCGGATCGTCATCGATCTGCTCGGGCGATTTATGCTGGAGAACCGTACCGAATATCCATGCCGGGTCAGGGACGTGTCGCCAGGCAACGTCGCAATCATCACGGTCGCCAAGCCGCGGATCGGCGAACGCACGATCCTCTACCTCGACCATCTCGGCCGCATCGAAGGCACGGTCTCCCGCTTGTTCCAGGGCGGCTTCGCGGTGGTGTTCGCCGTGTCGGAACGCAAGCGCGAGAAGCTGGCGGCGCAGCTCACGTGGCTCGCCAATCGCGGCGAACTCAACCTGCCGGAAGACCGGCGTCACGAACGCGTGCAACCGCGCAACCCCTTCGTCGACGTCACGCTCGCCGACGGACGCAAGTACAAGGTGCGGATCATCGACCTGTCGCTGTCGGGTGCCGCGCTTCAATCGTCGGTCCGACCGGCGATCGGCTCGCGCATCACGATCGGCCAGATGCACGGCCGGGTCGTACGCCTCCTCGAAGAAGGCTTCGCGGTGGAGTTCGCTGTGACGCAGACGGTCGAGTCTTTGTCCGAGCTGTAGGGCCGGACGCTTCGAGCTTGGAAGCACGTTTGTCGCCTGCGGCTAAGCGGGGCGACACGGGTCTCGGTCGCGGACTCTCGGCGCTGCCGTCGCCTTACACGGCGAGACGATCCGACGCTCGCCTTTCCTTACGAAACGCTTCCGCCTCGCCGGGTCTGTGATCGACGCCGATGTTCGTCGCCGTCACCGGTGCAGGTGGCGCGAAACGAGAGCCTACGAGCGCCTCGTCTAACATTCCCCCTCGGTAAGATCGTCGAAGAACCGCTGCTCGACTCTCGAGACGGCCCGAGAACCACGAGCAGGAGCGCCATGCTTCCGCCGGGCACGGACGCCCGTCGTGGCAGTTCGTATCTTTAACGCCCCCTTGACGTCGAACCTCTATTTCTCGCCTTCTTCGAGAGAACTGCGCAAGTATTATTCGCTCAGAACTAAAACAGCATCGTCTAAAATTGTCGATACGGATTTCGGTCCGAAGTAAAGCCGCAGTGACATAGTCCGATCAACATCGGAGCGGCAAACATGCATCGACTGATCGCCCAGATCGCAGCGGCTGCGACTTTCCTTCTCGCCGCGGTGCCGGCGTTCGCGGACGGGCGGCCGATGCAGACGACGGGCGCCACGTCGCAGCCGATCGGTCACTACGACTTCTGCCAACGCTACAAGACACGATGCCAGCGCGACGGCGACGGCTCCGTCGTCAAGCTAAACCGCGCGGTCTGGAACAAGATCGTCGAAGTCAACGCCACGGTGAACTCGACGATCTTCCCCCGCACGGACGAGGAAAGCTTCGGCGTCGCCGAGCATTGGGACTACCCGACGACGTTGGGCGATTGCGAAGATTTCGCGCTTCTCAAGCAGTATACGCTGGAGCGCGCCGGGTTGCCGCGATCCGCCCTTCTCCTGACCGTCGTGCGGCAGGCAAATGGCGACGGCCACGCCGTCCTCACCGTTCGCACCGACCGCGGCGATTTCATCCTCGACAACATCGAAGAGCAGGTGCTGGACTGGAAGCAGACGGACCTTCGCTATCTCAAGCGGCAGTCCGAGCGTCACGCGGGAAAATGGACCGGCATCGACGACGCCCGCGACATGCTGGTCGGCAGCGTCCGCTGACAACTGAAACTGTTATTCGAGATCCATGTCGAGGATCGTCATCGTCACGTGGTAGGAGGTCTCGCCCTCCTCCGTGTCCTTCGAGATCACGCCGACGAACTCGCCGCCGACGTAGAGTTCCGCCGAATCGTTCTTTTTCGGCAGTGCCCGCACGCTGATCGCGGTGCCTGCGAACAAGGTCTTGAGGTATTTCTCGACCTTGCGGATCTCGTCGGGTTTCACGGCACGCTCCTGGATACTCGCCGCGAAGCTAGCGCCGGTGCCCGATCCGGCAATCAATTGATGGTGCCGAGCATCTGATTCATCGCGCGTGCCGGCTCGCCACCGCAATCGGCGACAGAACCGATGACGCGCGCCGGCACGCCCGCGACCGTCGAGCATTCCGGGACCGGCTTGAGGACCACCGACCCGGCCGCGACCTTGGCGCAGCGTCCGACGCGGATGTTGCCGAGCACTTTCGCTCCCGCCCCGATCAGGACGCCGCTCTCGATCTTCGGGTGCCGGTCGCCGCTTTCCTTGCCCGTCCCGCCGAGCGTGACGTCCTGCAGGATCGACACGTCGTCGCCGATCTCGGCCGTCGCGCCGACGACGATGCCCGTCGCGTGGTCGAGGAACAGCCCTCGCCCGAGCTTGGCCGCCGGGTTGATGTCGACCTGAAAGACGCTGGACGCACGGGACTGGAGGTAAAGCGCGAAGTCGCGCCGACCGTCCTGCCATAAGCGATGCGCGAGGCGGTGACTTTGAATGGCGTGGAAGCCCTTGAAGTAGAGAACGGGCTCCATGAAGCGCGAGCAGGCCGGGTCGCGATCGAAAACCGCGCGGACGTCGCTGCGCAACGATTCACGATACGACGGATCGCCCGACAGGAGCCCGTCGAAGAGTTGCACCACCATCGTCGCCGGCAGATCGGGATGATCGAGCCGCTGGGCGACCCGATGGAAAACCACGGCTTCGAGAGTCGCGTGCGCGAGGACGTTGGCGTAGAAGAAGCCCGCCAGCGCCGGCTCGGCTTCGCTGCCGTCAGCCGCTTCCGAACGAACGCTCGCCCAAATCGGATCGACGGAGGCGAGGCGGTCCTGCGAGGGCCGTGGATATGCGCTCACGGTCGTGCTCCTTCGTCGTGCCGCGACAGATAAGCGACGGCGCCAGCCTAGACAATCGTCGCGCTCGGTGGCCGGCTCACGGCGGCCAGCCGGCTTCGGCCAGGAAACGCAGCACGGCCGCCTTGAAGGTGCGGTCGCCGACGGCCGTCATGTGATCGCGATCCGCGATCGCGAAGGCCGTCGCGTTCGGCATCAGGGCAGCCAAGGCTTCGGCGGACCCGGCGATCTCGTCCCTGGTCCCGACGCCGATCAGGGTCGGCTGCGGAATGCGCCCGATCTGCGCGGCGCTCGGCTCCCGCCGTGACGTTTGGATGCAGGCGGCGAGCGCGCGGCGGTCGCTGCCCGTGCGATCGGCAAACGCGCGGAACATGCGACCACGCTCGTCCGTCACGTCCGCCAGCGAAGGCGCGAGAAGCGCCGCGGCGATCGGGTCCCAATCGCCGACGCCGCGCACCAGCCCGTCGCCGAGCCCGCCGAACACGAGCGCCGGGAACGGCTCGGGCGTTTCCAGCGCCGCGAAAGCGCAAACGCGCGCGCCCATGGAGTAGCCGAACAGCGCCGCGCGCTCGACGTCGCAATGGCGCATCAGAGCGCGGACGTCGCCCGCCATCTTCTCGGGCGGATAGAAGGCCGGATCGTGGGGCTTGTCGCTCGCGCCATGACCGCGATGGTCGAGCGCTAGAACGCGGTAGCCCGCGCCGTTGAGTGTCCTGAGCCAGCCGGGATCGATCCAGTTGACCCTGGCGGTCGAGGCGAAGCCGTGAACCAAAACGATCGCGGGAGCGTCCGCCGCGCCCTCGTCGACATAGGCGAGGCGCAGGCCGTCGTTCTGGAAGAAATCCATCGTTCCCTCGCCGTGCCTGCCTGTCCGGTCCGGCTGTTCTTTGCCCTTGGCGCGAGATATTGTCGATCCACCGCCCATGCCCGGAGCACGAGATGGCCGACCACTTCATTCCGCATTTCCAGAACGACGGCGGCTACGACGTCATCGAGGTCGGCGTGACGGAATTCATGTGTACCGGCGCGTCCGCCCCGTTCGACCACCCGCACGTCTACCTCGACATGGGCGACGAGGGCGAGAAGGTCTGCAGCTACTGCTCGACGCTGTTCCGAGTGAACCCGTCGCTCGATGGGAGCGAGACGATCCCGCCGGACTGCGTTTTCGTCGAACGGGCCGCTTGACGAGAAGCGTTCTCGTCGTCGGCGCCGGCATCGCCGGGCTGACGGCGGCCCTGTCGCTGGCGCGCCGCGGCTTCGAGGTCGACTTGCTCGAGCGCGCCGGACGACTGGACGAGATCGGCGCCGGCATTCAACTGTCGCCCAACGCGCTCCGCGTGCTCGATCGCCTCGATCTACTCGACCGCTTGAGGCCGTGCGCCGTCGAGGCACGGACCGTGACCCTGCGGGCCCTGCGTTCCGATCGTGAACTCGCCCGCATTCCCGTCGGCGGCAGCGCGGGCGGTTCCTACCTTTCGGTGTTGCGCGCCGACTTGCAGCGCGTCCTGCTCGCGGCGTGCGAACGCGAGCCCGCCATCCGGCTGTCGCTCGGCTGCGAGCTGACGGCCTTGCGGATCGAACGCCGCGACATCGTCCTGTCGTTCCGGGATGCGGCCGGCAAGCTGGACGAGCGTCGAACCGCGACGCTGATCGCGGCCGACGGGATCAACTCGCGCGTCGCCGCGAGCCTAGGGCATCCGCCAGCTAGGAGGACCGGT
The DNA here is from genome assembly GCA_964249395.1 of uncultured Rhizobiaceae bacterium. Taxonomy (GTDB): domain Bacteria; phylum Pseudomonadota; class Alphaproteobacteria; order Rhizobiales; family Rhizobiaceae; genus Plantimonas. The sequence goes on along the minus strand of CAXUCL010000022.1, from coordinate 1,123 downwards.
CAGGTCGCGCGGCGAGCCGTCGTCGACGCCGAGCGTTTGCCGGTCCCCGGCATCACCAGTTGGCTCGGGTCCCATTGCCACGTCGTCGCGTATCCGGTCGACGGCGGCGCGCGAACGAACGTCGTCGTGGTGTCCGCCGAAGGTTTCGATCCGGACGCCGGCTTGCGCACGCAGAACGATCGGTTGGCGCAAGCGGTTCAGGCGGTTCGCGAGACGACCGTTTGGCCGCTCGACGAAGCCGACCGCCCGCGACGCGTGGGGGACCCCGACGGGCTGCTGCTCATCGGCGACGCGGCGCACGCGATGCTGCCCTACGCCGCGCAGGGCGCGGCGCTCGCGATCGAGGACGGGTTCGTCGCGGCCCATAGGCTTGCGGCGGCCGGCGGTGACGCCCCCTCGGCCTGGCGGACGTTCGAGGCCGAGCGCCGACCGCGATGGGCGCGGACGCGGCGCCGCGTCGCGTTCCATCGCCTCGTTTATCACCTGCCCCGGCCCCTCGACGTCGGACGAAACGCGGTGATGCGGCTGCAAGGCGGCGAACGGCTCGCACGCGGACTCGACTGGCTTTACGATTGGACTCCGCCGCCATCCTGACAAGCCACCGGTCTGCCGGCTTGGCGGGCCACGCCTTTTCCTCGTGCTCCCGCTGCCTATCTGCGGCGCTTGGCTTCGTCTCGACGCGGTCGATGGAAGAGCAAGGGACTGCTTTCCTTTCCAAGGTGGAA